>JBILSO010000001.1:0-110284 GCA_044372065.1 Candidatus Planktophila sp.
GCAATGTGATCGAGAGCGCTCCGACCTGAAAATTCACCACTTTCTGAATCGTCAAGGTTAAGAAGCAGAATCTTCTTCGCTCGGGATTCAATCAAAGAAGATAATTGCTCGGGTACCAGTAGATGAGGAAGCACACTTGAAATCCACGACCCTGGTCCCATGGTGATCCAATCTGCTTCTGCAATCGCCTCTAGCGCTTCTGGTCTTGCCGTTGGATTCTCTGGAATTAATTTAAGGGATTCAAAACTTCCAGGAGCCGTAGCAACTTCCTTCTGTCCGCGAACTGTTCTCTTTTCTCCCTGTTCAAAGAATGTAGCTTCGATATCTAGCGGCTGACCAGCCATCGGCAGAACGCGGCCAACAACTTTAAGGAGTGCCCCCACTCGATCTAAACCTTCAATAGGATCTTCATCACGATCCCACAGTGCAGCTAAAAGCAGATTACCAACAGCGTGACCATCGAGTGGGCCATCGCTTGTAAATCGATATTGCATAATCTCTGCCCAACTTCTGCCCCATTCATCATCGGAACAGAGTGCAGCAAGTGCCATTCGTAGATCGCCGGGAGGAAAGATTGGAAATTCCTCTCGCAGTCTTCCGCTTGATCCGCCATTATCGGCAACAGTCACTATCGCTGTGATCTCCGAAGTGAGAGACCTGAGCGAGGTGAGAGTTGCAAAGAGACCGTGCCCTCCGCCTAAAGCGACAACGCGTGGAGATGACATCTACTACTCGCGACCAACATCTCTGTGAGTTGCATGGGCAGAGATTTCGACGGTTGAAGAATGCTCACTCAACTGACGAGCAATTTCTCGGGCCACGGAAACACTGCGGTGCTTACCGCCAGTGCAACCAACTGCAATTGTCACAAATCGCTTTCCTTCACGTAGGTACCCAGGAATCATCTGCATGACAACTGATACATAGGTCTTAATGAACTCATCCACTCCATCGCTGGCAAGCACAGTTGAATAAACCTTCTCGTCAAGACCAGTGAGTGGACGAAGATCTGGAACCCAATGTGGATTAGGGATAAACCGAGCATCGAGAAGAAGATCTGCGTCAACGGGGATTCCATACTTGAATCCGAATGAGAGAACATTGATGCGGATCGCGCTCAAGGAGCCGGGAGAGAAAATTTCAGCAATTCGCTTCTCAAGTTGATGGACATTGAGATTACTTGAATCTATGACGATGTCAGCTTGGGAACGTAGCTCATCCAATTTGGATCTCTCGCGGGCAATCCCATCGACAATGCGATCATTGCCTTGCAAGGGATGTGGTCGCCGAGTTGATTCAAATCGGGCTACTAAAATTTGGTCGCTGGCATCGAGAAAGAGCATTCTGAACGCAACCTTCTTTTCACGCAATATGTTCAGGGATGCACTTAGATCATCGAAAAATTTTCCTCCGCGCACATCTACGACAACCGCAACCGATGTGAAATCTGAGCCGCCTGTCTGGGAAGCTAAATCGGGGAGAATCGCGGGTGGAAGGTTGTCGACGACATACCAACCAAGATCTTCAAGTGCATGGGCAACGGTTGATCTACCAGCACCTGACATTCCAGTGAGAATCAGGAGTTCGCGCGTACTCATGGCTACAGTCTGCCACCAACGTCAAGCACCTCAAACTGGAAGCTCGCCCCTACTTTTCTAAGATTTCACCCGTCTGCATATCAACTCCACCAGTGCGAGCAGCCTCCCCCATGTGCGAGAGGTGGTTCCAGATTATCGATGCGATCTTCTCCCCGATTCCAGGGGTTGCAGCAATCTCTGCAATTGAAGCCTTGCGAATAGCGCTCACTGATCCAAAACGGTCGAGTAACGCAGCACGTCGGATATGACCGAGTTGTTCAATTTCATCAAGCACTGATTCAAGCATCACCTTTGATCTGCGTGACCTATGAAAAGTGATTGCAAAACGATGGGCTTCATCTCGGATGCGCTGCAAAAGATACATACCTTCGCTGGTGCGTGGAAGGATAAGCGGATCTTGATTGTGAGGAAGCCATACTTCCTCAAGACGTTTTGCTAACCCGCAGAGAGCGATATCTGTAATGCCGAGCTCCTGCAGAGCACGCGCCGCAGCAGTAACTTGTGGTGCTCCACCATCGACCACAATAAGTTGTGGCGGGTACGAGAATTTACTCAAGCGACCACCAGAATCCTTCACTTCACTTTGATCAACATTTCTATCTGCTAAAAATCTCTTAAGCCTTCTCGTGATCACTTGGTGCATGGCGCGTGTGTCATCAGTTGCTTCTGTGGTGTCGATGATGAATCGACGGTATTCACTCTTTTTGGCAATTCCATCTTCAAAGACAACCATCGACGCAACAACGGTGGTTCCAGAAATATTCGATATATCAAAGCACTCGATACGTAACGGCGTGCGCGGTAACTCGAGGACTTCTTCGAGTTCAATTAAAGCCTTACCCGAGACTGCGGCATCATTAGCTCGCTTGCTTAGGAACTGAATGAGCGCGTAGTGTGCATTCCTCTCGACCGTATCAAGCAGTTCAACCTTCTCGCCACGTTGTGGAACCTTGATCTGAACTTTATGACCAGCGATGGATGTTAACCATGAGGACAATGATTCAATATCGGCTGGCTCCTGATTAATGTGAATTGTCGAGGATATGTCAGTTGCCGCATCGCCGTAGATGGAGAAGAGAAGTGAAGCCCACTGGTCCTCCCCTTCGAGAGTTCTCTCTTGATCAACAATCCAGGAACGTGAACCCTTAATTGAACCGCGACGCACCATGAAGATAGAACCTGCCGCATGAAAGCCTTCTTCGTGGATTGCGATGAAGTCTCCATCGAGATCATCAGAGAGATTGCCTTGGGTTGATCTTTGTGCTTTTTCAAATGATTCAATCTGATCCCGAAGTCTGGCCGCTCGCTCAAACTCTTCGCGTGATGCTGCCAACTCCATCTCACTGCGCATAGCAGGGAGTAAATCCTCCATGCCTGATTCCATAAACTCATCAAGTTTTATGGCGATTTGGCGATGTTCCTCAGGAGTCACCCATCCCACGCAAGGAGCGGCACACTTGCCGATATCACCGAGAAGACATTGTCGTTTCGTTCTTTGAGCTCGCTGAAAATTTCCAGCGCTACAGGATCTCACCGGAAATACTTTGAGTAATACTTCATATGTATTCCTTAACGCCCAGGCATTTGTGTATGGTCCGAAATACTTCAATCCAGGACGCTTCTCTTTTCGAGTGATGAAAATACGTGGATACTCATCTTCGATCGAGATTGCAAGGTAGGGATAAGACTTATCATCTTTGAACTGAACGTTATAGGTTGGGTGATATTGCTTGATCCAAGAAAACTCAAGAGCGAGTGCCTCGAGCTCGGTTTTGACGATGGTCCAATCAACGCGAACAGCTTCGTGCACCATGCGATACGTCTTCTGAGCCAAGTTGGCCTGAAAGTAGGAACTCAATCGATTCTTGAGATTCTTCGCCTTGCCTACATAAATAACTTTATCTTTATCATTGTAGAAACGGTAAACCCCAGGTTCTTCTGGGATTTCAGTTGGGCGATAGCTGGCTGGATCTGCCATCTCTACTTCTTCTTCGTTACAGGTTTCTTAACGGAGCGGTTGCTCTCTAGAATTTCTCGCAAGAATTGACCTGTGTAGCTCTCCTTTACAGTCGCAACATGTTCTGGAGTGCCTTCGGCGACGACCATTCCACCTCGGAAACCACCTTCTGGTCCCATATCGATAACCCAATCTGAACACTTAATCACATCAAGATTATGTTCAATCACAATAACTGTGTTACCGGAATCAACAAGGCGACTCAATACTCCTAATAGTTTATTCACATCTTCAAAGTGGAGACCAGTTGTTGGTTCATCAAGAACATATATTGTTCGCCCTGTTGAACGTCGCTGCAATTCAGTAGCGAGCTTTACTCGCTGAGCTTCTCCACCCGAGAGAGTTGGCGCAGACTGTCCTAAACGAACATATCCAAGACCTACATCGCAGAGGGTTTTAAGGAATCGTGCAATCGTAGGAACTGACTCGAAGAATTCATGAGCAATTTCAATCGGCATATCCAATACTTCAGCGATTGTCTTGCCTTTGTAATGGACCTCAAGAGTCTCTCTGTTATAGCGCGCTCCATGGCAGACCTCACAAGGAACATAGACATCAGGCAAGAAGTTCATCTCAATGGTGATAGTTCCATCACCCGTGCAGTTCTCGCAGCGACCACCCTTAACATTGAAGCTGAAGCGTCCTTGCTGATATCCGCGTATCTTCGCTTCAGTAGTCTCTGAAAAGAGAGCACGAATTTTGTCAAAGACACCCGTGTACGTTGCTGGGTTAGAGCGCGGCGTACGACCAATCGGAGACTGATCTACGTGGACAACTTTATCGAGTTGATCGATTCCAGTAATTGTCTTGTGACGTCCCGGAACAATTCGTGCACCGTTGAGCTTATTAGCAAGAGTTGAATACAAAATATCGTTAACGAGCGTTGATTTTCCAGATCCACTGACGCCCGTAACTGCGACAAAGGTACCCAATGGAATAGAAACCTCTACATCCTTAAGGTTATTCTCTTTCGCACCTTTGATAACTATTTGTCGCTTTGGATCAATAGGTCTGCGTTGAGCGGGAATGTCGATAGCGCGTCGACCAGAGAGATAGGCACCAGTGATGGATTCTTTGGATGCGATGAGGTCTTCATAGGATCCTGAGACAACAACCTTTCCGCCATGTTCGCCAGCACCAGGCCCGATATCGACGACCCAGTCGGCAGTACGAATTGTCTCTTCATCATGCTCTACAACGATCAGGGTGTTTCCTAGATCGCGCAGACGCGTGAGTGTCTCAATGAGTCGACGATTATCTCGTTGGTGAAGTCCAATACTTGGTTCATCAAGAACATACAGGACTCCCACTAATCCTGAACCGATTTGAGTAGCTAAACGAATTCGCTGTGCTTCTCCACCAGAAAGAGTTCCGGCAGGACGATCTAGGGAAAGGTAATCGAGACCAACGTCGAGGAGGAAGCCAAGACGTGCATGAACTTCCTTCATGACTCGCTCGGCGATCTGCGCTTCGCGCTTGGAGAGTTTCACCTGTTTCAAGAAGGTTGCACAATCATCAATGGACAACTCACACACCTGAGCGATGCTCTTATCACCGATAGTTACAGCAAGAACTTCTGGCTTGAGGCGTGCACCGTTGCAAGCAGCGCATGGAATCTGGCGCATATATGCCTCGTATTTATCGCGACTGTAATCACTATCGGTTTCACTGTGGCGGCGATGGATGAACGGGATGACACCTTCGAAACCTGTGGTGTAATTTCGAGCTCCGTAGCGACCTTTGTATCGCATTTTGATCTCATACTCGTACCCATTAAGGATGGCATCCTGGGCTTTTGCCGAAATCTTCTTCCACGGTACATCGAGTGAGAACTTGATGTCATTGGATAGGGCTTCTAACAGGCGGACAAAGTAATCAGATGATTGACCACCGGACCAAGGAGCAATTGCGCCATCATTAATACTCAAACCATCATCAGGAATGATGAGCTCTTCATCAACTTCTAGCTTTGTTCCTATACCGGAACACTCAGGACAAGCGCCGAATGGAGAGTTAAATGAAAAGGAGCGTGGTTCTAACTCTTCGAAGGAGAGGTTGCAATCATGGCAGGCTAAATGCTCGCTATACGTGTGGATCTTTTCCTGCCCAGCTTTAGCATCGACAAAATCGAGAAGGACAATGCCACTCGATAGTCTCAACGCTGTCTCTATGGAGTCGGTAAGGCGAGATTTGGATTCAGCTTTAGCGGTGAGTCGATCGATGACAACCTCAATCGTGTGTTTTTCCTGCTTCTTCAACTTGGGTGGCTCAGAGAGCGAAATAGCTTCTCCATCTACGATCGCGCGCGAATAACCTTGCTTAACGAGATCTGTAAAGAGATCAACGAACTCTCCCTTACGTTCGCGGACAACAGGCGCTAGTACTTGAAATTTTGTGGTGGGTGCAAGTTCAAGAATTTGATCAACGATCTGCTGCGGACTCTGCCTAGAAACAGGTTTTGTGCACTGCGGGCAGTGTGGTCGACCAGCGCGAGCAAAGAGCAGACGAAGGTAGTCATAGACCTCAGTAATCGTTCCCACGGTTGAGCGTGGATTGCGATTGGTAGATTTCTGATCGATGGAAACGGCAGGCGAGAGTCCCTCAATAAAGTCAACATCTGGCTTATCCATCTGTCCCAGAAATTGTCGGGCATATGCAGAAAGTGATTCGACGTAACGACGCTGACCTTCTGCAAAGATGGTGTCAAAAGCAAGACTTGATTTTCCTGAACCGGATAGTCCGGTAAAGACAATGAGCGCATCGCGCGGAAGATCGAGCGAAACATCTTTGAGATTGTGTTCGCGGGCACCACGAACGACCAGTTTCTCGATAGTCACTTAAACACCCGCTTCTTCCATAGATCGAAGTTCTTTCTTCAAGATGCGAATCTCATCACGTAACTTGGCCGCTACCTCAAATTGAAGATCTGCCGCAGCACTTCTCATCTGATCGGTGAGTGAGCCTATCAAGGCGACTAGATCCTTGCGCGGTAGAGAGATTACCCCTTTAGCGTTGAGTCCTACAGAAAGTGCTCCGCCTGAACCTTTACCAGATACCTTCTCGCTTTCAAGGAGGGCTGAAGTGTCTTCGCTCTCCCTAGTGATGAGGTCGGTGATATCTGCAATCTTCTTTCGAAGAGGTTGAGGATCCACCCCTCGCTCGAGGTTGTAGGCCACCTGCTTGGCACGTCGACGATTGGTTTCATCAATTGCAAGAGCCATGGAACGAGTGATGTTATCTGCATACATATGAACTTCACCTGAAACATTTCGGGCGGCTCTTCCGATTGTTTGGATAAGGGATGTGGCTGAACGTAAGAAACCTTCTTTATCTGCGTCCAAAATAGCAACCAGTGAGACTTCCGGCAGATCAAGTCCTTCGCGCAGTAGGTTGATACCGATCAACACGTCATACTCGCCTGTACGTAACTCTCGAAGCAGCTCTACTCTTCGCAAGGTATCTACCTCTGAGTGCAGATAACGCACTCGCACTCCTCGTTCTTGTAGGTAGTCAGTGAGATCTTCTGACATCTTTTTGGTCAATGTGGTTACGAGAACGCGTTCGTTCTTAGCGGCTCGTACATTGATCTCTTCCAGCAAATCATCGATCTGTCCCTTAATTGGTTTGATTATGATTGCTGGATCTATAAGTCCTGTAGGTCGAATTACTTGCTCGACTACATCTCCCCCGACCTTTTCCATCTCATACTTTCCTGGCGTAGCTGAGAGATAGAGGGTTTGACCGACTCGTTCAAGAAATTCTGGCCATTTCAAAGGGCGGTTATCAAGTGCGCTTGGCAATCTAAACCCATGTTCAACGAGAGTACGCTTTCGTGATGCGTCGCCTTCATACATTGCACCGATTTGCGGAACAGTGACGTGGCTTTCATCAATCACCACTAAGAAATCATCTGGGAAGTAATCCAAAAGACAATGTGGCGCCGACCCAGGGCTGCGGTCATCAAGATGGCGAGAATAGTTCTCGATACCCGAACAGAATCCCAGTTGCTCCATCATCTCAATGTCAAAAGTGGTGCGCATGCGAAGGCGCTGTGCTTCCAATAGCTTGCCCTGCTTTTCAAAGAGGTTGAGTTGGATTTGAAGCTCATCCTGGATATCGCCAATAGCGCGCTTCATAGTCTCTGGGCTAGCTGCGTAATGTGTGGCTGGGAAGATGTGTACTTCATTCTCGTCACGAATGATTTCACCAGTAAGCGGATGCAAGGTCATAATCTTTTCAATCTCGTCACCAAACATCTCAATGCGGATTGCGAGCTCTTCGTACATTGGGATTATCTCAATCGTGTCGCCGCGTACACGGAAGGTGCCACGTTCGAAGGCGATGTCATTTCGTTTGTACTGAACGTCAACAAACTTGCGCAACAGAGCATTTCGCTCGATCTCGTCCCCCACCTTGATGTGGATCATTCGATCTATATATTCCTGAGGAGTACCGAGTCCGTAGATACACGAAACCGTGGCAACCACGATGACATCACGTCGAGTGAGAAGGGAGTTAGTTGCCGAGTGACGCAATCGCTCTACCTCATCGTTGACGCTTGAGTCCTTCTCAATAAAGGTATCGGTTTGTGGAACATAAGCTTCTGGTTGGTAGTAATCGTAGTAAGAGACAAAATACTCGACTGCGTTATTGGGTAGAAGTTCTCTAAACTCATTCGCGAGCTGCGCGGCAAGGGTTTTATTGGGAGCTAAGACCAGCGTTGGCCTTTGTAGACGCTCAATAAGCCAGGCTGTTGTTGCCGACTTTCCCGTTCCTGTTGCGCCCAACAGGACAACATCCTTCTCCCCGGCATTAATTCGTTGAGCAATCTCTTCGATAGCTTGAGGCTGATCTCCCGCAGGTACATAGTCAGAGATAACCTGAAACGGAGAGTTGTTGCGGGAGAGATCGCCTTTATCTGACACGCAAGTAGCCTACTAGCGGGATCTCTCTGATGAGAGGTCAGCAATTCGCCCCTCCCAGAGATTTTCAACCTGACGCAGCAAATGATCTTCATCTCCATCATTCATGATGACCGCATCTGCGATTTCAATTCGCGCCTGTGATGGCGCTTGGTTTGCAAAGCGGGCCTTTATATCTGATATGAACATTCCTCGGGCCAATAGTCGCTCCACTCGAAGATCTTCATCTGCTTCAACAGTAACGATGAAATCGAATTTACTCGCGGCATCAGTCTCGACTAAGAGGGGAATCTCATAAATGAGGTGCGTTGCGGGTTCATTGTCGATTACCGCTTGCGCGAATAGTTTCTGGACGCGAGGATGAATTATTGCCTCGAGGTCACGCTTTGCTGCGGGATCTGCGAAGACTATTTCTGCAAGAGCCTTTCGGTTAATGTCACCGTTGGCCAAAATCTTTTCGCCAAACCGTGCCACGACTTCGTCGAAACCCTGACTGCCTCGTTCAATTGCAATCCGAGCAAGCTGGTCGGCATCGACAACATTTACTCCGAGCTCACTAAAGAACTGAGCGACTGTTGACTTACCGGCACCTATGCCGCCAGTGAGTGCAATTACCTTCATGCGCAGAGCCTACCCGTGTCGTTGTGGAAAAAAGAAAGCCCCACACGATTCACGTATGGGGCATTCTTACTTACGATTATTTATTCAGCAGTACCTTCAGCAGCTGCTCCGGCTGCGTCTGCTGCCTTTGCTTCTGCCTTCTGCTTCTTGTGAGCAAGGAAACGAACTTGAGCTTCCTGGTACTGACGTTCCCACTCCTCACGTTGTGCCTCATGGCCCGGCTTCCACTCCTGAGTTTCAGGATCGAAACCTTCTGGATAGATGAAGTTTCCATCTGCATCATAACGTGCAGCCATTCCGTACTGTGTTGGATCGAATGCTTCGATCTCAACTTCAGTTCCTTCATTAGCCTGCTTCAATGAGAGTGAGATGCGGCGACGCTCAAGATCAATATCGATAATCTTGACGAATAGCTCGTCATCTACGGCAACAACCTGCTCAGGAATTTCTACGTGGCGTTCTGCCAACTCAGAGATGTGAACAAGTCCTTCAATTCCTTCATGGACGCGAATGAATGCACCGAATGGAACAAGTTTGGTTACAACGCCTGGCACAACTTGATTGATTGTGTGGGTGCGAGCAAATGCCTGCCATGGATCTTCCTGTGTTGCCTTGAGTGAAAGTGATACACGCTCACGCTCGAAATCAACTTCCAAAACTTCAACAGTTACTTCATCGCCCACTTCAACAACTTCACCTGGGTGATCGATGTGCTTCCAAGAAAGCTCTGAGACGTGAACAAGACCGTCTACGCCACCTAGGTCAACGAATGCACCAAAGTTAACGATAGATGAAACAACACCTGTACGAACCTGGCCCTTTTGGAGCTGGTTGAGGAATGTTGTGCGAGATTCAGATTGTGTCTGCTCAAGGAATGCGCGACGTGAAAGAACAACGTTGTTACGGTTCTTGTCGAGTTCGATGATGCGAGCTTCGACCTGCTTGCCAATGTATGGTGTCAGATCGCGGACGCGACGCATTTCAACCAAAGATGCTGGCAAGAAACCACGCAACCCGATATCAACGATAAGTCCGCCCTTAACAACTTCAATAACAGTTCCGACGACAACTTCGTCGCGCTCCTTCTTGCCTTCGATCTCTCCCCATGCACGCTCGTACTGAGCACGCTTCTTAGAAAGGATGAGGCGTCCTTCTTTATCTTCCTTCTGAAGAACAAGAGCTTCTACCTTGTCGCCAACCTTAACAATGTCATTTGGATCTGCATCGTGGCGGATAGAAAGTTCGCGTGAAGGAATTACGCCTTCTGTCTTGTACCCAATATCAAGAAGTACTTCTTCGCGATCTACTTGAACGACTGTACCTTCGACGAGGTCTCCGTCGTTGAAATTTCTGATTGTGCCTTCGATTGCTGCAAGAAAATCTGCTGCTGATCCAATATCATTTACTGCAATTACTGGTGATGTAGACAAGTGAGCTCCGTAGGGATAGAAAGTAATAGGACTCAAGCGATTTGCCTGAAGAACGGGTGAAGCGTACGGGGGTGAGGTCACACGGGGCAAATCCGAGCGTAGAATGAGAGTCTCATGAAGCGCTATCGCGAACTCTTCGCCTTTCCTCAAGTGATCACACTGGGAATAAGTGCTTTTCCTGCTCGATTAGCCTACGGAATGATTGGCCTCGGCATATTTTTCAAAGCCGAACAGGAAACCGGCTCGGTAGCAGTCGCTGGTTTTGCAATTGGGTTGAACTCCCTCGCTGGTGCGGTGACAGCCGGTTTACGTGGTTCAGTAATGGATCGCTGGGGGCAGAAGTGGCCGCTACGTGTTTTGGTTCCGGCTTACACCGTCCTCATTCTTACTCTCAATCAAATGGAGACATCGCGCTCAATACTCATAGCCGCCTTCATTCTTGGCATCACTGCTCCCCCAATCAATTTATCAGTGCGCCCTCTTTGGAAAGATCTAGTTCCACAGTCGTACTTAAGGACAGCCTACGCATTTGATTCGTCAATGATGAGTTCGACAACAGTAGTCGGGCCTGTTGTAGTGACAGCCCTTGCTCTCTCCAGTCGTCCTTACCTTGCTCTCGACGTTGTCGCAGCGTTGATGTTTATTGGCGGCGCAGCGCTCGCGCTGACTCCCGTTTCAAGAAATTGGATCCCAGAGAAAAAAGTGAAAGGTCAAGGAAGTCTGCTAAAAAACCCCGTCATGCAGCTTCTGATGTTTGAAGGCTGTTTCATAGGCTTTGGATGGGGGGTCTTTGACGTCGCAGTGCCAGCATTTGCAACGCAAGAAAATGTAGCTCACCGCGTTGCCTGGATCTTCGCCGCCTTTGGAATTGCAAATGTCATCGGCGGACTGCTTGGTGGCTTGGTTTCGAAAAAGTTAGCCCCACTACCTGCATTGCGGCGCGCTTACCTCTTTTGGCTTCTTGCCTGCATTCCCATTTCGTTCACTTATCCCAATTGGACGATGGCGCTAGTTGGAGCATCTATTGGATTCGTAGGAGGCGCAGTTCAAGTCTTCTACTTCGAAGTTCTTGAGGCGGTACGACCGCAAGGATCTCAAACTTCTTCTCTTGGTTGGATCTGGAGCGTTGAAGGTTCCTTCATGGCAGTCGGAGCGGCTGTCGGCGGAGTTGTTTCAGAGTACTTCTCTCCGAGAATCGGTTTAGCAATGCTTCCACTCATGATCTTCTTTGGTCTGATTATTCTCAACCTCGGTAAGAACAGACTTGCTGCTGCTAACGACCTTCCCACAGATGAAGAAGATCTAGCCGCGATGGATGATAATTCCGATCGCAACAAATGATTTAGTGGGCTGCTTCGTTCCAGCTCTTTCCAACGCCAACATTCACATCTAGCGGTGCCTTGAGTGGATATGCATTCCCCATTTCGCGGCGAAGAATTTCAGTGGCAATTTCGATCTCTTCGGTCACGCTTTCAAGAATCAATTCGTCGTGAACCTGTAGCAATAACCTTGAACGTAACCCTTGAGCAACAAGCTCCTTTTGAACGTTAAGCATCGCCAATTTAATGATGTCAGCAGCAGACCCCTGAATCGGTGCATTCAAAGCCATTCGCTCTGCAATTTCGCGCCGTGCGCGATTATCGTGCATGAGATCTGGCAGGTATCTACGGCGACCTAACACCGTCTCGGTGTAACCAACTTTACGTGCTTCTTCAACAACGCTCTTCAAGTAATCTCTGATTCCACCAAAGCGAAGAAAGTAGCGATCCATTAAATCCTTTGCAGCAGAGGGCGAGAGATCGAGTTGGATTGCAAGGCCGTAAGAGCTAAGGCCATAGGCGAGGCCGTATGACATTGCCTTAATCTGGCGACGCATCTCCGCATCAACATCGGAAGCAGCTACTCCAAAAACCTCAGCTGCAACAGTTGCATGCAAGTCCTCGCCAGATGAAAAGGCTTCAAGAAGGTGTGCATCATTTGATAGGTGAGCCATGATGCGCATCTCAATCTGACTGTAATCTGCAGTAATTAGTTGATCAAATCCCTTGCCTGCGACGAAGCAATCCCGGATCTTGCGTCCTTCCTCGGTGCGAACTGGAATGTTCTGCAGATTAGGACCAACGGATGAAAGTCGACCTGTGGCGGTCACAGTCTGTGCAAAGTGAGTATGTATGCGTTCGTCAGATGCAATCTCTGCAATCAATCCTTCGATCGTAGTCGCTAGTTTCTTTGTCTCTCGAATGCGTAGTAGTGCTGCTAAGACTGGGTGCTTGGACTTAGCGAAGAGCCACGCTAAAGATTCGGCATCAGTAGTAAAGCCGGTCTTTATCTTCTTAGTCTTTGGAAGTCCCAACTCTTCAAAGAGCACCACCTGCAACTGCTTCGGCGATGCCACATTAAACTCATGGCCAACAGAATCGTGGGCTAGTTTGGTCTGCGTTGTCACTTCAGATTCAAAGTAGTTCAAGAGATCAGCGAGTTTCCTGCGATCGACTGCCACTCCTCTGCGTTCCATGACAGCAAGTAGATGTGCGATCGGTAGTTCGAGATCGTAGAGAAGACCCTCAACTCCACGAGCTTTCAGTTCTTGATCCAACGAAGTTCTGAGAGTGAAGAGGTGTGAGGCAGAAGATGCCAGCAAACTCTCAGGAGAAGTCAGATCTAAAGTCGAACCATCTCCAAAGCGCTCGAGAAGGTCTGAAATTTCGTGGGAGCGCACACCTGGGTTGAGAACATAGGCAGCAAGGCTGGTATCAAAGACTATGCCCTCAATCTCACTTATCCGAGAGAGCGTCTTGCCGTCATGAACAATCTTTGGAATATCTGCATCAGCGCCCCAAGATCCAATATCGCCAGAATGTACGAGATAAACCTCGTCAGAAGAAAGTGCCACTGAATATCGATCGACCTTCTCATCTATAACCTCGTAGGAGAGAGCTATCTCACCTGGATGTTTAGCGATCTTTGCGCTCACTTCCACGGGCGTGAGAACTTTTTGATCAACTTCTCGTGCGAAGAGTGTAGGAACGGCTGGGGCTACATGATCTGTTTTCGATATTGTGATGGCAGATAGTCGATCCTTGAGTGTTCTAAATTCAAGTTTTTCGAGAAGCGGTGCAAGAGCTGAAAGCTCGACCCCCGACCATGCAAGCGCGACGGGATCTGTTTCAATCTCGACAGTGCGAATAAGTTGAGTGAGTTCTCGATTGCGCTTGACGCTTTCAATATTCTCGCGCAGAGCGATACCCACTTTGCCACTGACTTCGTCAGATTTTTCAAGCAATTTCTCTAAGGAGCCATACTCGATAATCCATTTTGCAGCCGTCTTTTCTCCAACGCCCGGGATTGAAGGCAAGTTATCGCTTGGGTCTCCACGAAGTGCTGCAAAATCTGGATATTGCTGCGGTGTCATCTGATACTTATCAATGACCGCCTGTGGCGTCATTCGCGCCATCTCGCTCACGCCACGCTTTGGATATAAAACGGTGATCGATTCTGTAACTAGTTGAAAGCTATCGCGATCTCCTGTGCAGATCAAAACGTCGAAGCCATCTTTTTCGGCGCGAGTGGCTAAGGTGGCGATTATGTCATCGGCTTCAAAACCATCTACCGCAAATTGTGTTATGCCAAAACCAGAAACAAGATCATTGAGATATGACATCTGAGATCGAAACTCATCAGGAGTTTTAGCGCGATTAGCTTTGTACTCAGGAAAAATCTCGCTTCGAAAAGTCTTTCGAGAGACATCGAAGGCAACGGCGACATGGGTGGGTTTCTCGTCCTTGAGCAGAGAGATCAACATCGTGGCGAATCCGTAGATAGCATTGGTGTGCTGGCCGGTTGCAGTAGTGAAGTTATCTGCTGGCAGAGCAAAAAATGCACGGTAGGCCATTGAGTGGCCATCAATAAGAAGCAGTCTCTTCTTGGCCATGGCCCTTATCTTAGGTATAAACTCCCCAACTATGACGCAACCAAATTTCCTTGACATTGTTCGTGAGCGCGGCAGTGGTGCCCTCGATAAGAAGATGGGTATCGAAATTCTTGAAGCATCCCCCGAACGTCTCGTGGGTCGAATGCCAGTGGAAGGTAATACTCAACCAATCGGCCTTCTCCACGGTGGTGCAAATGTGGTCTTAGCTGAATCTCTCGGCTCTATAGGAACACAAATTCACGCTGGACCCACACGTCGGATTGTTGGAGTAGATATCAACGCTACGCACCACAAGTCAGCAACTACAGGATTTGTAACCGGCGTTGCAACTGCAGTATCTCTCGGAAAAACACTGTGCGTCTATGAAATCGTCATCACCAATGACCAAGGAGAGCGCACGTGTAGCGCACGCATTACCTGCATGATTCTTGCGGAGAGAAAATAACTTCTTCTCAAGAATTAGAAAATTTCATTCGCTCCAGTGCCGAGATAGGCAGCCTTAACGTGAGGATCATTCAGTAGATCGCTAGCCTTTGCTTCCTTAGTGATAGATCCAGTCTCAAGAACATATGCGCGGTGGGCTCTAGAAAGAGCTTGTTGAGCATTCTGTTCAACTAGCAAGATAGTTACGCCTTGCTTGTTGATCTCTGTAATGATTCGGAAAATGTTCGCGATCATTTGAGGTGCCAGACCCATCGATGGTTCATCAAGCAAGAGAACCTTTGGGCGAGCCATGAGCGCGCGTCCAATTGCCAGCATCTGCTGTTCGCCACCGGATAAAGTTCCTCCGGCTTGAGTCGCTCTCTCCTTCAAGCGAGGGAAGAGATTGTAAATACGTTCAAGATCTGTAGCGATCTCAGATTTCTTCATCTTGAGATGGTATTTACCCATTTCGAGATTCTCTAAAACTGTCATTCCAGAGAAGATGCCACGACCTTCAGGTGCTTGTGAAATCCCAAGACGAACTCTGTCATGGGCAGCCATCTTGGAGATATCTTTTCCGTCGAAGAAGATCGAGCCAGAGCTGATTGGTCTCAACCCTGAAATAGTTTTTAGCGTTGTTGTCTTACCCGCGCCATTAGCGCCGATAAGCGTGACGATCTCACCTTCATTGACTACGACAGAGATACCCTTAATTGCTTCAATCTTTCCATAATGAACATGGATATCTTTTATTTCAAGACGCATCTTCAGGCACTCCTAAATAGGCTTCGATGACTCGCTTATCATTTTGTACAACGGTAGGTAGGTCATCAGCGATTTTCTGACCGAAATCAAGAACGACAACTCGATCTGAAACGCCCATAACTAGCGACATGTCATGTTCAATTAAGAGAACCGTGTAACCAGCATCTCGAATACGCTTGATGGTTTCGGCTAATTCAATTTTTTCTGCAGGGTTAAATCCAGCTGCAGGCTCATCCAAGAGCAACAACTTCGGCTTCGTACCTAGTGCTCTTGCGATTTCTAATCGGCGCTGGACGCCATAAGGAAGGTTCTTTGCAAGTCGATCTGCATATTGACCAATGCCGATGAAATCCAAAATCTCCTGAGCTCGTGCAGTATCTGATTTCTCTTCTCTACGGGAGATAGGCATTCCGAACAACCCGCTGAGTAAGCCTGACTTCTTATGAGTATCAGTGGCTGTAATAACGTTCTCGAGAGCGGTCATATCTCCCCAGAGGCGAATGTTTTGGAAAGTTCGAGCAATGCCGCCTCGAGTGATTCTGTAACGCTTCTTACCTTTGAGCGACTTACCTAAAAATGAAATATCTCCACTAGTTACTTGATAAACGCCTGTGATCACATTGAACACTGTCGTCTTACCAGCACCATTCGGGCCGATGAGTCCGAGGATCTCTTTTTCGTTGATCTCAAAACTCACGTCATTAAGGGCAGTTACACCACCAAACTTGATGGTGACATTCTTAAATGAAAGTACATTCTTGGTCATTTTGACTCCTCCCCAGGCAAAGCTTTCTCGCGCTTCTTTCTTGGAAGTAGGCCATCAGGACGAAGATTCATCATGATCACGAGTACTGCACCGAACACCAGGAGGCGTGCATCGGAGAGGAAGCGAATTCGATCTGGAAGGTAGCCAAGAATTACTGCACCAAGAATTACGCCCCAAATATTTCCCATTCCTCCGAAGACCACACAGGCCAAAATGAGAATAGACACTTGAAGCGTAAAGTTATCTGGTGAGATAAAGAGTGTCTTCGAAGCATAGAGAACGCCGGCAGCTCCACCAACTGAAGCTCCCAAAACAAATGCCCAGATCTTGTATTTGAAGGTAGGAACTCCCATGAGTTCAGCAGCGTCTTCGTCCTGGCGGATAGATTCCCACGCACGACCTGGGCGTCTAGCCGAGAGTCGACGAATCATCCAAATCGTCAGAAGAATGATGATTAAGAATGTCCAGAAATAGAGTCTGTGATTATCAAATGTATATTCCAAGCCAAATATGGTCGGCGGAGTTGGAACTCCGACAATTCCATTTGCGCCACCGATTGAGTTCAAATTCAATGCCGTGATGCGCACAATCTCACCGAAGCCAAGGGTAATAATGGCTAGATAATCTCCGCGCAGACGTAGCGCAGGGACTCCGAGAATGAGACCGGCAAACATAGCCATTGCAATACCGATTGGGAGAATCTCCCATGTATTCAAGCCAGTCTTAGTTCCCAACAATCCCATCGTGTAAGCGCCGATAGCAAAAAACGCAACATAACCGAGATCAAGAAGTCCGCTCTTTCCGATCACAATGTTTAAGCCAAGGGCCATGATTACAAAGATTGCTATAGGAAAAACAAGAACCGATCCATAATCTGCAATCGGTGTGTTGAGGAAAGTTCCACCTAGGAATGGCAATGAAGCCGCCATTGCGATCGCACCCAGTGCGATTAAAACGCGGACAGGTCTACCAGAGCGTGCCCAGAAATCAGCTCCAACATCTCTTAGATTTATCATCTATGCCCTCGATTGTGTGATTGCTTCGCCGAACACACCATTCGGCCTGAAATAAAGAACGACAACAAGAATGACGAAAACGGTAACAGCCTTCCATTGGGTACCAAGGAAGAAGGAAGCGTAGGTTTCAATCAAACCGAGACCGATGCCTCCGTAGAAAGCTCCCTTAATGTTTCCAATTCCACCCAAAATTGCGGCTGTAAATGCGGCAATTCCCAATTCGAAACCGATGTTAAATGCGGTGTTCTCATACTTAAGAATGTAGAAGAAGCCAGCAGCGCCGGTCATCAATCCGCCAATTAAGAAAGTACCTGAGACAACGAAATTCAGGTTTACACCCATCAAGCGAGATGCATCTTCATTCATAGAGACAGCTCGGATGGCTTTTCCTAGACGAGTACGCTTCACAAACTGACTCAATGCGATAAAGAGTATTAATCCAGAGACGACGATAATGATGTTATCGACTCTCAATTCAATTCCAAATGGGGCAGCTAAAGTCTTCTTCTCCATCACACGTGGGCTACCGACGTAGCGTGAGTCGGTCAGGATTCGCATGAACTCTGCCAAGACAATTGACATTCCAATTGCCGAAATCAATGGGGCCAATTTATTCGAGCCACGATTTCTCAGTCGTCTATATGCGACTAACTCGAGGAGTACAGAGAGAATTCCTGACATCAACATCGAGGCTAATAGACAAAGGAAGAGGATCCACACGAGACGCGCGCCGACTGCTGGTTCTGACTGCTGGGTGAATCCAAATACATCTCGCACGACCAGAATAGAAGCGAAAGTTCCATACATAAAGATCTCGGAGTTAGCGAAGTTGATCATTCTTAGAACGCCATAGACCATCGTGTAGCCCAAAGCGATCATCACGTAAATGAAACCTAGGCTCAGGCCTCCTACCGTCAATGATGCAAACTGATCTTGAAAATTACCTAACACGTTGCTTCTTCCTGATTGTGAGTTACAAAATTAGAAAATTAAGTGCACAGCACCTGGTAATTTCTTACCAGGTGCTGTGCGTAGAGACTTCTTGCTTAGTCAAAGACTAAACAATATTTACTTTACTCCACCTGTGTACTTAATTGCTCCAGCCTTGATTTCAAAGCCGTTCATGACTCCACCAGCAGTATCACCGTTGCGGTCAAATGAAAGAGCAGCACCTGAGATTGACTTGCCCTTGTATGCCTTTACGCACTTCAACATTGCTGGGCGTGTAGAAACACCCTTTGCGATGCAGTTAAGGAATACATTTGCAGCGTCGATTGACTCAGCAGCGTATGTTCCTGAAGAAACCTTCATTCTCTTCTTGAAATCTGCTTCGATCTTTGGATCGATCTCAGAAAGAGGAACAGTTCCTGCAGTGAGGCGAACGCCTTCAAGAATTGAAGCGCTTGCAAGTGTCAAGATTCCTGGGCTAAGTACTCCGTCGCCACCAGCAAGGATGCCTGTGTAGCCTGAGTCACGAAGCTGACGGTAGAGAGTTGCAGCCTGTGCGTAGTAACCAGTGAAGATAACTACGTTTGCTCCAGCTGTCTTTACCTTAGCGATTGAAGCTGACCAGTCTGTTGTCTTATCTGGAACGCTGTCTTGACCAGCAAGAACTGCGCCGCCGATCTTCATGTAGTCAACAAGGCCAACACCGTATGGTGACTGATCATCGATCACAAACACCTTAGGAGCTGTAACGCCCTTTGTTGCTAGCTTGTAAAGCGCAGGTCCCTGAACGCGGTCAGTTACTGGAATACGGTGGAACACTGGGAAACCAATGAGTCCCTGTGCTGGATCTGTAATTGAAACGCGTGTAGCAGATGGTGAGATCAATGGAAGACCTGTCTGCTTGTAGAATGGAAGTGAAGCAATTGTTGCTCCAGAGTATGCAGGTCCTACGAGTCCGAGGATGCTCTTGTTTGAAGCTGTTCCTGGAGCAACCTTAGCTGCTTCTGTTCCGCTTCCCTGATCATCAACTGAAACGATCTTTACCTGAATCTTGCCCTTGTTCTTCTCATTGAACAATGCAACTGCGTACTTAACGCCGTTGAGTTCGTCGATACCGACCTGAGCTTCCTCACCTGTGAGAGGACCTTGAAATGCGATTGTCGCAACACGTGCTTTAGCATTTGCAATCGGAGCCACCGCTACGGTGGTACCTAGTGCAAGTGCGATCACGGCGCCAATAGAAACTAACTTACTTTTTTTCATATGTAGTGCCTTTCCTGTTCTTGTGTCCCGGGACAGGGAGACCGAAAGAGTAATGGTTGGGGTGAGGCTAGGACAAGGCCCATTTAGGCCTAAATGGTCTCGGTTTCGTTATAAATGGGATTCCAGTATCACCAGCTGAGACGGTGCTTTGGCCTATTTTTCTGGAACGGCTTCAGGGCTGATGACGGCTTGAGCAACTTCTTTCATGGTGAGACGGCGATCCATAGCTGCCTTTTGAATCCATGAGAACGCCTGAGGCTCGGTGAGATTGAGGGCAGCCATAAGAATGCCTTTAGCTCTATCGATGATCTTTCGTGTTTCTAGTCGTTCATGGAGATCTGCAACTTCAGCGGCTAGAGATTTCATCTGCTGATGCCTACTTATTGCAATCTCAATGGCTGGGACTAAATCATTAATCGTAAATGGTTTAAGTACATAGGCCATTACTCCAGCATCACGGGCGCGATCAACAAGTTCACGTTGACTAAATGCAGTAAGCATCAACACCGGACAAGTTGAAATAATCTCTTCAGCCGCGCTTATGCCATCAAGTATCGGCATCTTCACATCAAGAATTGCTAGATCAGGTTTGTGTTCTGCTACTAAGGTAATTGCTTCTGCGCCATCACTTGCTTGCGCAACGACGAGATAACCGGCCTCGCCGAGCATTTCGACAAGATCCATTCTGATCAGCGCTTCGTCTTCAGCCACGACTATTCTGACTGGCTCTTGCTTGCGCTCTATATTCATGTGCCCCGAGTCGGATTCGAACCGACACTATGCAGTGTTTGAGACTGCCCTCTCTACCGTTGGAGTACCGAGGCTAACGAAGGAATCTTAACCTCTCCCCTGCCTTGAGACCGAATCGCAGGGATCAGCGATAGGCAGGAGCAACGCCACCAACAGCATCACCCATACGGTGCACACGCATTGCATTGGTAGAGCCTGGAATTCCGGGCGGTGAGCCAGCCACAATCATCACATTATCGCCAATAGTTGTGCGCTTACTCTCAAGAAGAAGCCCGTCTACCTGCTTCACCATTTCATCAGTATGAGAAACCATTGGCGTGATCATCGGCTCAACGCCCCACGAAAGAGCGAGTCGGTTGTAGGTTCCGTGATCTGGAGTGAGTGCCAAAATTGGAATAGGTGAGCGAAGGCGTGACATACGTCGAGCCGAATCTCCGCTTTGTGTAAAGGCCACGAGGAATTTGGCACCCACGATCGCGCCTACTTCAGTTGCTGCCTTTGTAATTGCACCACCCTTAGTGCGCGGTTCATGCTTGAGTGGGCGAATTCTTTCTAGTCCACCCTCTTCAGTCCTTTGAATAATGCGAGACATTGTCTGTACAGCTTCGATTGCAAATTCGCCCACACTAGTTTCCCCAGAGAGCATCAGTGCATCTGCGCCGTCTAGAACCGCGTTTGCACAGTCTGTCGCTTCTGCGCGAGTCGGACGTGAATTTGTAATCATTGAGTCAAGCATCTGTGTGGCAACAATGACGGGCTTGGCTGCATCTCGAGCTAACTCCACGCAACGCTTTTGAACTAGTGGTACATCTTCTATAGGAAGCTCTACACCGAGATCACCTCGTGCCACCATGATGCCATCGAAGGCGTCAACGATGCTCACGAGATTATCAACTGCCTGCGGCTTCTCAATCTTTGCGATTACAGGAACTCGAATTCCCTCTTCATCCATGATGCGGTGAACATCTTTGATGTCATCAGCATTTCGGACAAAAGAGAGGGCGATGAAATCTGCGCCTGCACGAAGTCCCCATCGGAGATCGTCCATATCTTTCTCAGAAAGCGCTGGCACAGAGACTGCAACTCCTGGAAGGTTTATCCCCTTGTTGTTACTGACAGCACCTGGCTCGATTACCTTAGTGATGACATCGTTTCCCTTAACTTCTGTCACTTCAACGGTAACTTTTCCATCATCGATCAAAATACGATCGCCTGCTTTGCAATCTCCAGGCAAACCTTTATATGTAGTTCCTACTCGATCCTTTGTTCCTTCAACTTCATCAGTGGTAATTGTGAAGATATCTCCCCGAGATAGGTCATGTGGACCGTCTTTAAATCGAGCTAATCGAATCTTTGGGCCTTGGAGGTCAACCAAAATTGCAATCGGCACACCAGCTTCAGCAGCAGCAGCGCGCACTTGATCTAGTCGGCTTTGATGTTCCTCGTAACCACCATGTGAAAGGTTAAGGCGAGCCATATTCATTCCAGCTGCGATAAGTTCTCGCACCTTTTCTGGTGATTCAACTGCAGGTCCAAGTGTGCAAACAATTTTCGCGCGGCGCATAGTCATACCTTACCTATCTTTATCGATTACTAACGAGTTTGGATTGTGGTGAGTTGTTCGCTTTATTGGCTTAGACCATCAACGGCCGAGCAGTTGGTGCAATCGGTGCAGGAAGTTGAGTATCTCCCTCGAGATAGAGATCAACAGCAGCTGCTGCACTACGTCCTTCAGCGATAGCCCACACGATCAATGATTGACCACGTCCGGCATCTCCGGCGACAAATACTCCGTCTGCTGTACTTTGGTAAGAATCATCGCGTTTAACATTGGTGCGATCATCGAGCTCAACTTCGAGTTGATCAAAGAGCGGGGTGCTCTCTGTCCCCGTAAAGCCCATGGCAAGGAAAGCAAAATCTGCTGGAATCTCACGCTCTGTTCCAGGAATTGGCTGGAATTTTCCATCAACCATCTGCGTCTCGACAAGTTTAAGTGCTTTGAGATTTCCGTTGCCGTCGCCAATAAATTCTTCTGTGCTGACAGAAAAGACTCGTTGATCAAGCTCTTCGTGCGCACTCGACACTCTGTAAATCATTGGGTACATAGGCCAAGGCTGTGATCCGGGACGCTCATCTGTAGGTCGTGGCATGATCTCAAGTTGGGTAACACTTGCAGCTCCTTGACGCACTGAAGTACCAAGACAATCTGCTCCGGTATCTCCACCGCCCAGGATCACGACATGTTTTCCTGCGACATTGATTTCGGGATTTGTTACTTCGTCAAGAGCTTGCTTATTTCCCCAAGGCAAAAACTCCATCGCTTGGTAGATACCTTTATTCTCGCGCCCCTTGATAGGAAGATCTCTCCATTGGGTCGCACCCAATGCGAGAACAACGGCATCGTATTTTTGCCGCAATTCAGATCCTGTGATGTCGACTCCAACATTTATGCCTGTACGAAAACGTGTGCCTTCCTTCTCCATCTGAGCGAGTCGGCGATCAATGATGTTTTTCTCCATCTTGAACTCAGGAATCCCGTAACGCAGAAGTCCTCCGATTCTATCCGCGCGTTCATAAACAACAACGGTATGACCAGCACGAGTAAGTTGCTGCGCAGCTGCAAGTCCAGCAGGACCAGATCCAATCACGGCAACTGTCTTTCCGGTAAGGCGATCTGGTGCGAGTGGCTTAACATCCCCCGCTCCAAATGCTTCTTCAATGGTACGAAGTTCAACCTGCTTGATCGTGACAGCTTCGGCATTTATCGCGACTACGCATGCGGTCTCACATGGCGCTGGGCAGAGACGACCAGTGAATTCTGGAAAGTTATTTGTCGCATGTAAACGTGCAATTGCCTCTGTTGTATCGCCTCGATAAATCAGGTCATTCCATTCAGGAATCAAGTTACCCAGTGGGCATCCTGAGTGGCAGAAAGGAATGCCGCAATCCATGCAACGTCCTGCTTGCTTCTGCAGATGTTCCATGCTTTGTGGCTCGTAAACTTCGCGCCAATCTTTGATGCGCACATCTACTGGACGTCTCTTGGGCGTCTCACGTGGCGTTGTCAAAAATCCTTTTGGATCAGCCATTTGCTGCAACCTCCATGACGTATTGATCTACTGGAAGACCTTCACGAGTCGCCTTCTCCATCGCAGCAAGTACGCGTGCATAGTCGCGAGGCATGACAAGTGAGATTCGAGCTACTGAACTCTCCCAATCAAGAAGAAGATTGCCAGCAACTTGAGAATCTGTTTCGTTGAAGAATGAAGTCACAATGCCTTTGAGTATTTCCTTTTGGTCTGCCGGCACAGCAATGACATCGACCATCTCGGTATTAACTAGATCTGCATTGAGGTCGAGTACGAATGCACGACCACCGGACATGCCAGCAGCAAAGTTACGACCAGTACGGCCAAGAACAACAACCGTTCCACCCGTCATGTACTCGCACCCATGATCTCCAATGCCTTCGACAACAGCCGTTGCACCAGAGTTTCGAACACAGAAACGCTCACCTACTATGCCGCGTAAGAAGAGTTCTCCTGATGTTGCGCCATAACCAATGACATTTCCTGCAATGACATTCTCTTCTGATTCGAATGATGCCTTCTCGTCAGGTCGGACGATGATTCGGCCTCCGGATAATCCCTTGCCGACATAATCGTTGGAGTCTCCAAAGAGTTTGAGCGTTAGACCTGAAGGAATGAAAGCACCAAGTGATTGTCCAGCTGAACCACGAAGCGTCACGTGAACGGTATCTGCGGGAAGTCCAACTCCCCCAAAGTTGCGAGTGATCTCCGCACCGAGCATCGTGCCCACTGTGCGGTTTACGTTGCGCACCGTTGTTTCGATTGCGACTTTAGTCCCTGAGGTAAGTGCTATCTGTGCTTTTTCGATCAGTACGTTATCAAGAGCGTGTACAAGACCGTGATCCTGTGTCGTTGTTTGATAGAGCGAGCTTTCGACATCTGGACGAGCAAGTAATGGAGTTAGATCCAGCCCGCTCGTCTTCCAATGAGCAATTGCTCTGTGAGTATTGAGGTATTCAACCCGTCCAATTGCTTCTTGAAGGGTTCTAAACCCAAGAGATGCCAAAATCTCACGAACTTCCTCTGCGATGTACTCGAAGAAAGTTTCTACAAACTCTGGCTTACCCGTAAATCTCTTTCGCAACTCTGGGTTCTGGGTTGCCACACCTACTGGACAGGTATCTAAGTGACAGACACGCATCATCACACAACCAGATACAACTAGCGGTGCGGTTGCGAAACCGTATTCCTCGGCACCCAAAAGTGCTGCAATTACTACATCTCGACCGGTCTTTAGCTGGCCATCGGTTTGAACCACGATTCGATCTCGAAGGCCGTTAAGCAGAAGTGTCTGTTGTGTTTCAGCTAAACCAAGTTCCCACGGTGCGCCTGCATGCTTCAGTGAAGTAAGCGGTGAAGCACCTGTTCCACCATCATGGCCTGAAATTAGAACAACATCGGCGTGCGCTTTTGATACTCCAGCCGCAACGGTTCCAACACCCACTTCAGCAACAAGTTTGACGTGAATGCGAGCATTCTTATTTGCATTCTTTAGATCATGAATCAACTGTGCAAGATCTTCAATTGAATAAATATCATGATGAGGTGGTGGTGAAATTAGCCCGACGCCAGGAGTTGAATACCGAACCGAAGCGATCCATGGATAGACCTTGTTACCAGGAAGCTGTCCGCCTTCACCAGGCTTAGCACCTTGCGCAACCTTGATTTGAATATCATCTGCATTGACCAAGTACTCACTTGTCACGCCAAATCGACCAGATGCTACTTGCTTGATTGAACTGCGCTTTGAATCTCCATTAGCTTCAGGTGTAAATCGAGAAGGATCTTCTCCGCCTTCACCTGTATTCGATTTAGCGCCAAGGCGATTCATAGCAATAGCTAGAGTTTCATGGGCTTCTTGCGAGATAGAGCCGTATGACATCGCGCCGGTAGAGAAACGTTTGACGATACTGGCGATAGATTCGACCTCATCGACTGAGATCGGTGCACGCGTGGCTGTATCGAATTCAAAGAGGCCACGCAGAGTCATCAGCGCTTTGCTCTGGTCATCGACAGCTTTTGTGTATCGCTTGAAGACGTCATATCGCTTTGAACGAGTTGCATGCTGCAAGGTAAAGACTGTCTCAGGATTGAATAGATGAGGCTCTCCATCGCGGCGCCATTGATATTCGCCTCCAATAGGAAGTCGTTTCGTGCCAGGCACTTCTCCCCCAGGTGGGTATGCGATGTGGTGGCGTTTAATTGTCTCTTCTGCGATGACATCAAGATCAACTCCGCCAAGGCGGGAGGTTGTTCCTACAAAGAATTCATCGACTACATCTTGAGCGATGCCAATAGCTTCAAACACTTGCGCACCCGTGTAAGAAGCGATCGTAGAGATTCCCATCTTTGACATCACTTTAAGAACACCCTTACCCAAGGCCTTAATGATGTTATGAACGGCTTTCTCGGGAGTGATTCCTGTGATTACACCTTGGATAACAAGATCTTCTGCGCTCTCCATCGCAAGATATGGATTCACCGCTGCTGCGCCATAACCAATAAGGAGAGCGACATGATGGACTTCACGTACATCACCAGCTTCGACAACCAAACCAACTTTGGTGCGAGTCTTTTGGCGAATGAGGTGATGGTGCACGGCGGCGGTAAGTAAAAGAGATGGAATAGGCGTGTCTTCGGCATCACCATTTCGATCTGAAAGAACGATAATGCGAGCACCATCGGTAATTGCCTGGCTGACTTCTTCCTTAATCTCCTCAAGTCGATTACGTAGCGTGTTTCCATCGCCGGAGACAGGAAAGAGCCCGCGCACTACATATGACTGTAGGTGTGAATAATCCTCATCTGCATTAACGTGAATGATTTTTGCGAGTTCGTCATTATCAATAACCGGAAATGGCAGAAGTATTTGCCGACATGATTGAGGTCCTGGGTCGAGCAGATTGTGCTCAGGTCCGATTGATCCACCGAGACTTGTCACGATCTCTTCACGAATTGCATCAAGTGGAGGATTTGTAACTTGAGCAAAGAGTTGAGTGAAGTAATCAAAGAGAACTCTAGGCTTATTTGAAAGGGCCGCGATCGGAGTATCCGTTCCCATGGAACCAAGAGCTTCAGCGCCGTTCTTTGCCATCGGAGTAATGATGATGCGAAGTTCTTCTTCTGTATATCCAAATGCACGTTGGCGACGGACTACAGATGAATGCGGGTAAATGATGTGTTCACGAGCTGGAAGATCAGAGAGCTTGATAACTCCATCCTGCACCCACTTTCCATAAGGTGCAGCATCAGCTAAAGAATCCTTGATCTCATCGTCTTCGATAATGCGCCCTGCTTGAATATCGACAAGAAACATCTTTCCTGGCTGCAGGCGACCCTTACGAGCAATATTCTCTGCAGGAAAATCTAGAACTCCAGCTTCTGATGCAAGAACAACCATTCCATCGCGAGTAACCCAGAATCGTGATGGACGCAGACCATTTCGATCCAAAACAGCTCCCACTTGATTTCCATCAGTAAATGTCACACACGCTGGTCCATCCCAAGGTTCCATGAGTGAAGAATGGAAAGCGTAAAAGTCACGTCGCTTCCGCGACATTGTTGCGTGGTTTTCCCAGGCTTCGGGAATCATCATCAAGACTGCATGTGGAAGAGAGCGACCGCCGAGATAGAGAAGTTCAAGGACTTCATCAAAGGATGCGGAGTCACTGCCTGACATTTCTACAATTGGAAAGAGACGTGAGATATCTCCGGGAATGAGATCACTTTCAAGCAGCGCTTCGCGAGCACGCATCCAATTGCGATTTCCCTTGACTGTATTGATTTCACCGTTGTGTGCGATGAATCGATATGGGTGAGCGAGTGGCCACGATGGGAATGTATTGGTGGAAAAACGTGAATGAACAAGAGCTAACGGAGAAACCACTCTCTCATCACTGAGATCAGGGAAGAATTCTTCGAGTTGTCCGGTTGTTAACATTCCCTTGTACACAATTGTCTGCGAAGAAAAGGAAGGGAAATAGATTTCGCCAGCGTGCTCGGCTTGTTTGCGTAAAGCAAAAGCCAATCTATCGAGAGCAATTCCACTTTCGCCATTGCCGCCTTTAATAAAGAGTTGTTTAAAGATAGGCATGACAGATTGCGCAGTTTTTCCAACTGATATTGGATTGGTAGGCAGGTCTCGCCAACCAATGATTTCCAGTCCTTCTTGATTTGCAAGAGTTTGGATCAAAGTGGTTGGATCAAATCCAGGTTGAATGAATGCGATGCCTGTTGCATAACTTCCTTTTACGGGAAGATCAAAGCCTGTGATTGCGCGATAAAAAGCATCTGGCACGCGGATGAGAATTCCAGCACCGTCTCCGCTATCTGGTTCAGCCCCCGCAGCACCACGATGATCGAGATTGCGAAGCGCGGTAAGAGCTTGCGCAACAATTTCGTGTGTCGCAACTTTATTGAGAGTGGCGACCATCGCAACGCCGCAAGCATCATGCTCATTGGCAGGGTTGTACAACCCTTGCGCTGCTGGAAATGTTGATGGAAGTGCCATTGAAGGAGATCTCCTGTTGTCGATTACCGTTTGTACTCAACGGGACAACACTGACCCGCGCTTAGGGTAGCAAGTGCCAGCCCAGAGCGAAAGATAAAAATGGTGATCTAGGGCAACTAGCCCAAATTCACGTGCAGCAGACGACCAATTCCAGCGGTCACAGCCATGCCTAAGGCGCCGCCGATCATGACACGTACGGTCGGTCCGAAGACAGTCTTGCCCGCTGTCTTGGCACTTAAAATCCCAGTGAAAAGAAGTCCAACCAACGCAAAGCCGACGATGCTCAGCGCAACAGTTCCCGGCGTTGGTGCGAAAGCTCCAGCAAATGGAATCAATCCGCCTGCGGTAAAACTTGCAGCCGATGCAAGAGCGGCCTGTAACGGGCGTGCTTTATTCTGCGGAGTTTGTCCAAGCTCATCACGTAAATGTGCTTCAAGTGGATCACGAGCATGCATCTGACGTGCAACTTCTTTCGCGAGTTCTGGAGTGAGGCCTCGTTCAATATAAATCTGTGCCAACTCCAACAACTCACCATCAGGATCGACAGCTAAATGTTCAATCTCTAACTGTCTATCAGAATCTTCAACGTCATTTTGTGAGCGCACTGAAACGTATTCACCAACAGCCATCGACATGGCACCCGCTGCAATTGCTGCAACTCCTGCAGTAATAAGAAATTTATCGTTTCCTGGATCGGCTGCTGTAACACCGATCATGAGGCTTGCAGTTGAAACTAATCCATCATTGGCTCCCAGAACTGCAGCACGCAACCAGCCCGCGCGATGTGCGCGATGCTGGCGATTGCGCAGATAGATCGCTTCAAGACTCATGAGTTAATCCTATCCGAGGCTCTTTGATTGTTGCCTGATTCGCAAGAAGTAAGCCGTCGCAATCGCCCCGATGACGATGCTTACCCACTCATTTTGACGTAATCCGAAGAGGAGATTGGCAGAATCAATGCGAATACTCTCAATGAAGAAGCGACCGAGGCAGTATGAAGCGATATAAGCTGCAAAAGTTTGTCCGGGAAGAAGTTTCTTGCGAAGGAGAATCAAGGTGAGAGCAACTAGTGAGCACCAAATTGCTTCATAAAGAAATGTCGGATGAAACGTTTCAAATGTTCGCAGATCCGATGGCCTTTTAAGGAGCGGAACTTCTAGCGCCCACCACGCATCAAGAGGTCTTCCGAAGAGCTCAACGTTAAACCAATTTCCAAAGCGCCCAATCGCCTGTGCAAGCAAAATTCCAGGAGCTAGCGCATCAAGAAAAACACGGAAGGGAGGTAGCGAAATATCTGTGCGCCGGTTTCCCACTCGTCGATATCCCCAGTACGCACCAAGGGCACCTAGAGAGATCGCACCCCAGATTCCAAGTCCGCCTTTCCAAATTGCAAAAACATCTAGCGGTGAACCAGAACTACCGAAAAAATCATTCGGTGATGAGAGCACGTGATAAATCCGGCCACCGATAATTCCTGATGGCACTGCAAAGATTGCAACGTCCGAGACGACAGTAACCAAAGCTGGATCATGGGCGCGCAATCGCTTATCCCCCAACCAAATGGCAACTGCAATTCCTGCGATGATGCAGAGCGCGTAGAAATGAAAGGTCAGCGGCCCCACCTCAAAAGAGGATTGAGATGGGGACGGTATGTAGTGTGTAAACATCTGAGTACCCAAGTCTAAGTTCTGATGCAAGGGCTCAGAAATTACTTAGCTGCGGCCTCAACTGCAGCCTTGAACTCGTTGAGATCAAAACCTGGTGATTGACGCTCCCACAGCTTGCCGTTGATGAGGGCTGTAGGCGTTCCACGAACTCCGTAACGAGTCATAGATTCAGTTGCTGCGACAACATTTACAAGCTTTGACTTATTGTTTACACAGTTTGCAAAGGTAGATGTGGTGATTCCAACTTTCTTACCGATTGTGATCAGGTTCTCTGAGTTAAGGAATCCGGAGTTTTCAACCTGAGATTGGACATCCATAAGCGCTTTATGAAAATCAAGGAATTTATCTTCATCTACTGCACAATAAGCAGCGTTAGAGGCGGCGATTGATTCATCATCTTTAGTTCCATTACCGAGGAATGAGAGTGGATGGTAAGTAACTTGCGCCTTCTTCTCTGTAATCAATGAAGTGAGATACCCACCAATTGGTTCTTCAAACAATTTACACACTGGACACTGAAAGTCTTCAAAGATATCAATCTTTAGTGGAAGCCCTTGATTGAAGACAATCCCATCACCTTCTGCAGAATCAACTATCGCTGGTACCGGTCCAAGAGGTTGAAAGGAATCAAGAGCAACAAAGGAGGCATTCTTAGCCTTGTTCTCACTGGTCAAGCTGAAGAAAGCACCAACCACAACAACAAGTGTCACCATTCCGATGACAAGCCAGCGAGTAAATGGATCTCCGCCTTGTGACTTCACTGAATTCTTCTTTGGCTTACTCATTCCTGGTCCTCACTAGCTTGGGTAGTTGTTTCGGGCTTCTTATCAAGAGAAAGTTTTCCATAAGGGTACTTGAAGATGTAGAGACACATACCCACAAACGCTAAGTCACGGACAATAGCAATTGCATAGTCGATACGAGCCTCGGTTGCCTGAGAAGGGTCAAGGGCTCCTCCGCCTCCTAGGCAGCCACAGTCAATGAGCATCCCACGCGCCCAGACGGAGGCGATCGCTCCAGCAAACATCAACATGAGAAGTGCACTGGCGATAGCCGCGGGACGAATGAAGATTCCGAGAATGAGGAAGATTGCGATGGCGACTTCAAACCAAGGCAAAATATATCCCGCTAGGTGTGCAAGATCAGTTGGAAGAATTTTATAGGCAGCGATTGCGTTAGCAGATGATGCTGGATCGAGTGCTTTAACTCCACCTGCATAAAGCAGGAATGCACCAAAGCCAAATCGGAAGATGGTTGTGATCCACTCTTGCTTTGCAATAAGAAAATTCTTCATCGTCCCTCACGAACTCCTAACGCCAACTCTTGTGCTAACTCTTTAACTGCTCGTAAACCCGTTGCCTCATCAGGTGCATCAAGAAGTGCGTTGATGAAGGCTGACCCCACAATAACTCCATCGGCATAAGCTGCAACCGATCTCGCCTGCTCACGGTTTGAAACTCCGAGACCAACACTCACAGGTATATCAGTGGCCTCCCGAACTCGTGCAACCAAAGCTGCAGCAGAGGATGAAACGCTCGTTCTTGTACCGGTGACTCCCATCATGCTCGCCGCATATACAAAACCACCGCATTCACTTGTAACAACTGGAAGTCTTGAATCCGAAGTGCTTGGCGCTACTACGTAGATCCGATTGATTTTCGAGGCATCAGTGGCGGCGATCCATCCTTGCGATTCCTCAACTGTGAGGTCTGGGGTAATAACACCTGATCCACCGTGATCGGCTATCGCCTGTGCGAATTTACCAACGCCGTAACGCTCGATTGGGTTCCAATACGTCATTACAACAGCGGCAACTCCGTGATCATGTGCGCACTGCAGTGATTCAAAAACTTCTTTGGCTCCGGTTCCTTGGCTCAATGATTGCACCGCAGCTGCTTGAATTGTCGGACCGTCCATGACGGGATCGCTATATGGAAATCCAATTTCAATAGCGTCCACACCGGCTTCAGCGAATGCTGCGATGACTTTCTTGCAACCTTCGTGGCTTGGGAAACCGGCAGGTATGTAAGCAATCAGTGCAGCGCGATTTTCGCTCTTTGCCTTCGCCAAGACTCTATCGAGAGGGGTATCCAGAACCATTTTTATAGATCTATTCCAAAATATGCCGCAGCGGTTGCTACATCTTTATCGCCGCGACCAGATAAATTGATAAGTATCGTTGAATTCGGCCCAAGTTCTTTACCGACCTGAAGTGCGCCAGCTAGCGCATGTGCCGTCTCAATCGCTGGAATAATTCCTTCTGTGCGACAGAGAAGAGCAAAGGCTTCCATCGCCTGAGCATCAGTAATCGCTCGATACTGTGCGCGACCAATGTCATGGAGATAAGCATGCTCTGGACCTACACCCGGATAATCAAGTCCAGCAGAGATTGAATGCGATTCAACCGTTTGGCCATTTTCATCCTGCAAAACATATGAGCGAGTTCCGTGTAGAACTCCTGGAGTTCCACCAGTAATTGTGGCTGCATGTCTGCCTGTGCTAACCCCGTCGCCACCTGCTTCAAGACCGATCAAGGCGACATCAAGGTCGTCGATAAAGGGATGAAAGATTCCGATGGCATTTGATCCACCACCGACACATGCAAGAACTGCATCTGGAAGTTTTCCAGTCAACTCTAAAACTTGCGCTCGCGCTTCTACGCCAATGATGCGATGGAAATCACGAACCATTGTTGGGAATGGGTGCGGGCCTGCAACTGTTCCTAATAAGTAATGTGTTGTCTCGACATTTGTTACCCAATCACGCATGGCCTCATTGATTGCATCTTTGAGAGTACGAGATCCGCTTGTTACAGCAACAACTTCAGCACCAAGTAATTTCATCCTTGCAACATTAAGAGATTGACGTTTTGTATCTTCTTCACCCATGTAGACAACACACTCAAGGCCCATCAGTGCTGCTGCCGTGGCTGAGGCAACTCCGTGCTGACCAGCACCAGTTTCTGCGATGATGCGCTTTTTTCCCATACGTTTTGTAAGGAGTGCCTGACCTAAAACGTTATTGATCTTATGCGATCCAGTGTGGTTGAGATCTTCTCGTTTGAGAATAATTCGAGCACCACCTGCATGTTCTGCAAAACGTGGAACCTCTGTAATGATGCTGGGGCGACCTGTGTAGGTGCGATGTAAATGATCTAACTCTGCTATGAAACTCGGGTCAATTGAAGCTGCCTTGTGCGCCGCTTCGAGCTCTTCAAGAGCGCCAATAAGAGCCTCAGGAACAAAGCGACCACCATAAGGACCAAAGTGGCCGATAATTTCCTTCGTATCAAGACTCATAGAGGTGAGGGTACTAGAGACCACGAAGGGTGTGCAGTGCAGAAATTGGATCCCCTGCTCGCACTAGCGCCTCACCCACGAGGATTGCATCTGCACCAAAACTGCGGGCGAGTTCAACCTCGGCTCTCTCAGAGATACCTGATTCAGCGATTTTGATGATCTCTGCCGGAATTTCTGGGAGTAGCTCGGCAAAGGCTTTCTGATCCACTTCAAGTGTTTTGAGATTTCTAGAATTAATTCCAATGATGCGAGGATTGATTTCCATCGCTCGCTCCAATTCGTCGTGAGTATGGACCTCAACAAGACTTGCCATTCCTAACTCAGTGGCCATTTCGAAATAATCATTGAGTTGTCGTGCGGAGAGCGCCGCAACAATCAGAAGTACAACATCGGCACCATATGCACGTGCCTCATAAAACTGATATTCATCAATCATAAAATCTTTACGGAGAATCGGAATGCTTACTGCGCTGCGTACGGACTCAAGGTCAGCGAGAGAACCGCCAAATCTTCGCTCCTCAGTGAGAACGCTTATGACACTGGCCCCACCCTCTTGATATTGCTCAGCTAAATGTTCAGGATTCGAAATCACCGCAAGTGAACCCTTACTCGGAGAAGATCTCTTAACTTCAGCGATAACGTTAATCACTTCACCGCGCAGGCCTGGGTGGGCATCAATTACAGGTGGTGCACTTTCTAACTTTTCGCGCAATTCACCCAGAGGACGACGACGTAGAGCCAAATCTTCTCGGACACCCGCGATGATTGAATCAAGAACTGTCATGATTTTGTCTCGTCGGTCGGGTCGATTCCATGATCCTGTGCACTCCACGGGGTATGAACTTTGGGCTTGCGTTCATATTTCGACGAAAGAGAGAAATGTCTACTCAAAAAAATGACGATCGCACCAATGACTAGGGCGCTGATTGCTATAGGAAGAAGGTCCTTCACTCTGCTGACCTCATGACCTGAGCAGCGTTGATCGCACCAAGAACAGCGGCGGCCTTGTTGAGACACTCCTGATTTTCAGATTGCGGATCCGAATCAGCAACAATTCCCGCACCAGCTTGTACAAATGCACGACCGCTATAGATGAGGGCTGTCCGGATAGCAATGCAGGTATCTACATTGCCCGTGAAATCAAGGTAGCCAATCGCACCACCGTAGAGTCCTCGTCGATGCGGTTCGAGTGTTTCGATGATCTCCATAGCACGAGGCTTCGGCGCTCCCGAGAGCGTGCCTGCAGGAAATGTTGCAAAGAGAGCATCAACTCCTGTTTTGTCCTTTGCTAGCGTGCCTGTCACAGTTGAAACGATATGCATCACGTGTGAATAACGTTCGACACTCATGAAATCGATTACCTCAACTGACCCTGCATCGCATATCCGACCTAAATCATTTCGGCCAAGATCAACCAACATTAAATGCTCTGCGCGCTCCTTAGGATCTGCCAGCAGTTCCTCACCCAACCTCTTATCTTCTTCCGGAGAAGATGAGCGTTTACGTGTCCCTGCGATTGGGTGAACCATCACTTGACCTTCAGTCACTTTCACCAAAGCTTCCGGGCTTGACCCCACAACATCTACTCCGCCTTCAAATCTGAAGAGATACATATACGGAGATGGATTGCGCAATCGCAGCATGCGATAAACATCTATTGCATCGGCGGTGCACTCCATTGAAAAGCGTTGAGAAAGAACAATCTGGAAGGCTTCACCGGCAAGAATCTCTTCTTTGGCAAGACCAACCTTTGAAACAAATTCTTCTTCGCTCATATTTCGATCGAAGCTTGGCTCGATAGTTGAAACTATATGTGCGATGTGACCCTCAAGTGGTGCTGCCAGTTCGCGTTGCATTCGATCCAAGCGCTCTTGTGCATCTGCAAAGGCTTCATCTACGCGAGCATCGCTTCCATCCCAGTTGATTGCATTAGCAATCAGCGTGACAGTGCCATCTGAGTGATCAAGAACTGCTAGATCACTTGTTAACATAAATGCAATTTCAGGAAGAGGAATATCTTTGACAGCCAAGGACGGCAACTTTTCCAGCCCTCTCACGCTGTCGTAACTCATGTAACCAACAAGACCGCCAGTAAGTGGTGGCAGTCCGGCAATCTTTGGTGAACGTAAATGTGAAGCAGATTGCCGCAATGCCTCCAGTGGATCAATTCCTTGCGGTGCTCCAGCTGGTGGCTGGCCAATCCAATGAGCCTTGCCATCTCTTTCACTCAGCGTTGCTTGAGAGTGCGCCCCAATGAATGAATACCGTGACCACACACCACCGTGCTCGGCTGATTCAAGTAGAAAGGATCCCGATGAGTTTCCAGTCAATTTGCGATAGACACCGAGCGGCGTTTCACCGTCTGCCAAAAGTTTTCTATAAACAGGAATTACGTTGTAGCTGGATGCATACTCTCTGAACTCTTGAAGATTCATCGATATATAGGCTAACTGTTCTCTTTATTAGCCGGATAAATTTCACGATGGAAGCAGGTGAATTCTCCTGTGTGACAAGCTGAACCTTCTTGCTCAACTTGGAACAAAATCGCATCTCCATCACAGTCAATCGAGATAGAGACAACTTTTTGGAGATGTCCCGAAGTTTCACCCTTTTTCCATAGTTGATTGCGTGAACGGCTGAAATAGGTTGCAAAGCCAGAATCAATTGTCATGGCAAGAGATTCTGTATTGACGTATGCGAGCATCAATACCTCCCCAGAGAGACTGTCTTGGGCGATAGCAGGCATCAGGTCATCCGAATTCTTGAGAAGTTCAAGAATTGCAGGTGAAAGAGAGATGCTCATGAGGTAATTGTGCCCTAGGTCAGAGCGCTCGTGCGCACGGAATATCCATGCGCAGATAAGTACTTCTTCACATCAGCGATGCGATGCACTCCGAAATGAAAGACACTCGCGGCCAAGAGAGCATCAGCCCCTGCCTCAATAGCAGCCGCAAAGTCCTCGAGTGATCCTGCTCCCCCGCTAGCGATAAGAGGAAGTGATGAAATTTTGCGAACTCTCGCAATCATTCCAATGTCATAACCTGCCCGCGTTCCATCAGCATCCATCGAGTTAAGAAGGATTTCACCAACTCCGAGTTGCGTTGCCTTCTCAATCCACTCAAGTGCATCGATACCAGCGCTGATTCGCCCACCATGAGTGGTGACTTCAAAACCTGAAACAGTTCGTGCCCTGCGTGCATCAACAGATAAGACAAGTACTTGAGTGCCAAAACGATCAGCAATCTCAGAAATTAGTTCGGGACGAGCTATAGCTGCGGTATTAACTGAAACTTTATCTGCTCCAGAACGTAGCAATCGGTCCACATCATCAACTGTTCTAATTCCTCCACCCACTGTGAGAGGGATAAAGACTTGATCGGCTGTTCTATTTACGACTTCATACGTCGTTTCACGATTAGCAACGCTGGCTGAGATATCAAGAAATGTCAGCTCGTCTACGCCTTCGCTGTCGTAGAGTTTTGCCATCTCGACAGGATCTCCAGCATCAACGAGATCGGTAAAGTTGACTCCCTTAACTACACGGCCTTCATTGACATCAAGGCAAGCGATAATTCGAGAAGATAAAGTCATGATCGAGTTACCTCTAAAGCTTGTTCGAGAGTAAAGGCACCGGCGTAGAGCGCTTTGCCAACAATTGCTCCTTCAACGCCGATTGAGCTAAGAGCGCAGAGCGCTTTGATATCTTCAAGGCTCGAAATTCCGCCACTTGCGACCACTGGTTTTTTTGTAGCAGCGCATACCTCCTTAAGTAACTCCAAGTTTGGACCTTGTAGCGTTCCGTCCTTCGTAACGTCAGTGACAACATAGCGTGCGCAACCATCTGACTCTAAGCGAGCCAAAGTCTCAAAAAGGTCGCCGCCTTCTTGTGTCCATCCCCGCGCTGCAAGAACATGTCCACGAACATCGAGTCCGACAGCGATGCGATCACCGTGTTCTGCAATGATGCGCGAAGTCCACTCTGGGTTTTCTAGGGCAGCAGTTCCAAGGTTCACTCTTCGACATCCTGTCGCAAGTGCCCGTGTAAGTGATTCATCATCACGAATTCCACCTGATAGTTCAACGTCGATATCTAAGCGCCCGACTACATCAGCAAGTAACGCGCTGTTCTCCCCACGGCCAAAGGCAGCGTCTAAATCAACGAGGTGTAACCACTGCGCACCTGAGTTCTGAAAATCAAGAGCGACTTCAAGTGGCGAGCCGTAAACGCTTTCGCGAGCGAGTTCGCCCTGAACAAGGCGAACTGCACGGCCGTCTTTGACATCCACTGCTGGCAATAGTTCAAGGATGCTCATAACGTTTTACTCCAATTCTTAATCAGTGCCAGACCCGCACGGCCTGATTTTTCAGGATGAAATTGCGTGGCACTCAACGCACCATCTTCTGCTGCAGCAAGGAATTCTTCTCCGTGGGTGGCGTACGTATTAATCACTCCAGGTAAATCACGAGCCGCGAATGAATGCACGAAGTAGAAGGATTCGCCTTCAACGCCTGCAAATAGCTCCGATTTAGTATCTGGTTCAACGGTATTCCAACCCATATGCGGTAAGACAGGTGCCTGTAATTTGCTCACAGAAGCTGGCCATATCTTTATTCCTGAATGAGTCCCGTTCTCGTCGCTATCTGCAAATAGAACTTGCATCCCAATACAAATGCCAAATGTTGGGCGTGCTTTGTTGTAGCGAGCTTGAATTACTTCTGCAGCCTTAACTTTATTCAATCCGTTCATGCAGGCAGAGAAGGCTCCTACTCCGGGAACGACTAGTCCAGTTGCCTCGCGTGCTACATCTGGATCAGAGGTAAGGATTACGTGATGGCCAGATGTTTCAAAAGCTCGAGCTGCTGACCGAAGATTGCCTGAACCGTAATCCAGAATTGCAATTGTTGAAATTAGAGTGAACCTTTGGTTGAAGGAATACCGCTGACTCGCCCATCAAGTGCAACTGCATCACGGAGTGCACGAGCCACAGCCTTAAACTGCGCTTCAAAGACATGGTGTGCGTTGCGGCCCTCAAGAACACGAATATGAAGAGCGATACGCGCTTCGGCAACTATAGATTCCCAAATGTGCTTGCCTAGAGTTGTATCAAATGTTCCGATGAGTTCGACAATTTCTGGCTGACGGTGAACAAGGTAAGGACGACCTGATAGGTCAACGGCTGCTTGAACAAGCACTTCATCGAGTGGGACCATGGCATCACCAAAACGACGAATGCCAACCTTATCGCCCAGTGCTTCGCGAAGAGCTTGTCCAAATGCTAGAGATGTATCTTCAACTGTGTGGTGAGAGTCAACATCAACATCGCCTTCAGTCTTTACTGTGAGATCAAATCCGGAGTGCTTCCCAAGTTGAGAGAGCATATGATCGAAGAACGGCACTCCTGTATCTACGTTAATCTGCCCGCTTCCATCTAGGTTCAGTTCGACTAGAACCTTGGACTCTTTTGTTGTTCGTTCGACGCGTGCAGTTCTCATGATTTCTCCTTAGCCAAGCACTCTCGTAGCGCATGTAGAAACTTTTCATTTTCGGCGCCGGTGCCGATTGTGGTGCGTAAGTAGCCTGATAATCCCACATCTCTAATCAAAATTCCTCGATCAAGCATCTCTTGCCACAACTGCTGCGACGGCGATCGAAAGCCGGTGAAGAGTAGGAAATTGGCCTGACTTGGAAGGACGCTCAGTCCCATCTCGCGAAGTGATGCTGCAACAAGATCTCGCTGAGCTCGCAGTTGGGCAACTCCTGAGAGCAACTCGTCCTTGAAATCTAGCGCAACTAGCGCCGCGCCTTGAGTGAGTGTGCTCAAGTGATAGGGCAATCTGACTAACATCATTGCATCGATCACTGATGGGTGTGCGAGTAAATATCCCACTCGAACTCCAGCAAATGAGAATGCTTTACTCATTGTGCGAATGACAACAATCTGTGGATATTTGGTGATGAGAGCTACTGCAGATTTCTCATCGGAAAATTCTGCATAGGCCTCATCAACAATGAGCAACCCCGAAACTGATTGTGCGATCTTTTCAATATCGCTTATCGAAACACCTTCACCGGTCGGATTATTGGGAGTTGTGATGAAGGTCAGGGCTGGGGCTGACGTCGTTATTTGAGAAATAGCGCTATCGATATCTAGTGAAAAATCCGAGCGCCGCTTGCCTTCTATCCACTCCGTTGAGGTCACACGAGCAATAAGAGGGTGCATTGAGTATGAAGGGAGAAACCCAATAGCAGCACGATCCCCAAATGCCAGAAACAAGGATTGAATGATTTCATTACTTCCATTTGCAACCCACACTTGTGATGCAGAAAATGCTGTACCTGACTGCTCGTTTATGTAGCTCGCTAAACCAGATCGAAGCGCGAGTGCATCTCGGTCGGGATATCGATTGAGGCTCGAAGCAACTTCTGCAACCCGCGCTGCAATTGCTGAAACAAGTTCAGGTGAAAGTGAGAACGGATTCTCATTGGTATTCAGGGTGGCCTCTGCCTCGACCTGAGGTGCTCCGTAAGCAGAAAGTGGAGCAAGTGATTTTCGCAGGGGCAGCCAAGCGGGCCAGCGTGAATCTGTCATCGATCTTCCAATCGCGCACTCATCGCCTGGCCATGTGCTGGTAGGTCTTCAGCTTGAGCGAGTGTGATGACCGTAGGAGCAATATCTCTAAATGCACTCTCACCGTATTCGATGAAGTGAAGCCCACGGAGAAATGTTGCAACAGAAAGTCCGCTGCTGTGACAGGCACATCCTCCTGTAGGTAGAACGTGATTAGAGCCAGCCGAGTAATCGCCAAGTGATACCGGAGTAAATGGACCAATAAACACGGCGCCAGCATTTCGAATCTTTGCACTAACACCGCGTGCATCCATGGTTTGAATTTCAAGGTGCTCGGCGGCATACGCATTAACAACGTCAATTCCCTGCGCGAGATCATCAACAATGGCAATTGCACTCTGAATTCCAGAGAGAGCAGTAGTTATGCGTTCTGAGTGCTTTGTGAGCTTGATTTGTCTTTCGAGTTCTTTTTCAACTGCATCAGCAAGTTCAAGTGATGAGGTAACTAAAACTGCAGCTGCAATAACATCGTGCTCTGCTTGACTAATGAGATCAGCTGCAACATTTCGAGCATCTGCTGTCTCATCTGCAAGGATTGCAATTTCGGTTGGTCCAGCCTCTGAATCGATTCCGATCACACCACGTAGCGCACGCTTTGCTGCTGCAACGTAGATATTGCCAGGACCGGTAACCATGTCGCATTTTTCGCAGAGACCTTTCATGCCATATGCGAAAAGGGCTATAGCTTGTGCGCCACCCACTGCGTACACCTCGGTAATTCCAAGAAGTGCGCAGGTTGCAAGAATGGTGGGGTGCGGCAATCCCCCATGATCTTTTTGCGGCGGCGAAGCAACAGCGATGCTCTCAACTTGTGCGATCTGGGCTGGAATGACATTCATCATGACACTCGATGGATAAACAGCACGACCACCAGGTACATATAGACCAACGCGATCAACAGGAACCCAGCGCTCAGTGACGGTCCCACCATCCACAACTTTTGTAGTGTGTGGTGCACGCACTTGATCGCCATGAACTTTACGAATTCGCTCGATTGAAATTTCTAAGCTGCGACGTATTTCTGGATCAAGATTTGCGAGAGCGGTATCCAGCGCCTCTTGTGGAACGCGAAGTGACGGCGGGCGTACGCCGTCAAATTCCTCACCCAAGGAGAGAAGATCTTCTACACCACCATTTTTAACCCGGCTCAGGATCGGTGCGATCAACTTCATCGCTTCATTGACATCAAGAGTTGCCCGAGGCAAGAGGTGTTGGACCTCGGCCTTGGAGTGGCGAAAACCACGTAGATCAACTCTTCGAATCACTCGGTCAGTCTACTTTGTGGGACCTCTCGGATGAGGAGTGAATTCGCGTGATCAGCTACGCACGAGGCAATCCGGACCGAGAATGCTCTTGAGGTCAGCGCTCAAACTTGGCGATGATGTGACGAGGGCATCAATCTTCATTGTGGTGCTCTTTCCAGAATCTTCAATCTGGAGATGCACTTCGCGTTTTCCCGGATGAGAACGCAAGATCTCCTTCACCCTTTCAACAATAGGCGGCGTGCATTGCGAGATCGGAAGAGAGATCATTAAAGGACCAACTGGGCCGCTAGAAACATCCAGAGAGGTCATCTCAACAGCGCTAAATCGAACTTGATCATCTCTGCGATCAACTCGGCCTCGAATAGTGACTACGCGATCTTCGATGAGAGTGAGTGCATACTGATTGTAGGTGTTAGCAAAGAAGAGAACTTCGAGTGAACCTTCAAGATCTTCGACAGTGACTATCGCCCATGAGGATCCAGTTCGCGAAACCTTTCGCGAAATCCCGGTAATCAACCCGCCGATCGTCACAAATCCATCTTGGGCTCCCCCGTCATCGACGAGAGCGCTGATAGACATATCTGTATTCGAACGAAGAATATGTTCAACACCCAAAAGCGGATGGTCTGATACGTAAAGGCCGAGCATTTCGCGTTCGAATGCGAGAAGAGTCGCTTTATCCCATTCACCTTGAGGGATTTCGATTTCCAAACCGCTGACGGCCGAGCCACCCATATCTCCAAAGAGATCAAATTGGCCGATGGCTTCTGCGCGCTTACTTTCAATGACAGCATCGATTGCCTCAAGGTGAATTGCGACGAGCGCTTTTCGATGATGACCAAGCTCGTCGAATGCACCCGCTTTAATCAGGGATTCAATCGTCTTTTTATTACACACTTGCGCATCTACCTTGGCAAGGAAATCACCAAATGATGTGAAGTTTCCTTTGGCTTCACGTGCGCTCTTAATCGAAGCGACCACGCCTTCTCCCACATTGCGAATAGCCGCAAGGCCGAAGCGAATATCTCTTCCACGAGGGGTGTACTCAGAATTAGATTCATTGACATCTGGTGGGAGAACGTTGATTCCCATTCGACGACATTCCGAGAGATAAAGTGCAGATTTGTCTTTATCATCACGAACACTTGTGAGTAGTGCGGCCATGTATTCAGTTGGATAATTCGCTTTGAGATATGCAGTCCAGAATGAAACGACACCATAGCCGGCTGAGTGTGCACGGTTAAATGCGTAATCTGAGAATGGAATCAGAACTTCCCAAAGTCGCTTAATGGCAGCATCACCGAAACCGTTTGCTTTCATTCCAGCTTCAAATGGAATGTATTCCTTATCCAGAATCTCTTTATTCTTCTTTCCCATCGCCTTACGCAAAAGATCAGCACGACCAAGAGAGAAGCCAGCAACCTTTTGGGCAATTGCCATTACCTGCTCTTGATAAACAATAAGGCCGTAGGTATCACCGAGAATATCTGCCAATGGTTCACGAAGTTCGGGGTGAATTGCTTCAACAGGTTTCCGACCATTTTTACGATCTGCATAGTTGTTGTGTGCATTTTCGCCCATCGGGCCAGGGCGATAAAGGGCAATCACAGCTGAGATATCTGCAAATGAATCTGGTGACATACTGCGAAGGAGAGCTCGCATTGGTCCACCGTCGAGCTGGAAAACGCCTAACGTGTCGCCTCGTCCAAGCAATTCAAATGTCTTGGCATCACTCAGGGGCAGATCCTCAAGTACGACATCTATTCCAAGGTTGAGTTTTATATTTTCAAGTGCATCGTCTAAGACCGAGAGATTTCGAAGTCCCAAGAAATCCATTTTGAGTAGACCAGTAGCCTCGCATGCACCCATATCAAATTGGGTAATGATTGCGCCATCTGCTTCACGGCGATGAATCGGAATGACATCAAGTAATGGTTCACGCGAAAGAATTACGCCCGCAGCATGCACACCCCACTGGCGCTTCAGTCCTTCTAAGCCGCGAGCGAGATCTACAACGCGCTTTGAGTCAACGTCAGTGTCATAGAGCGTGCGGAACTCCCCAGCTTCACCATGACGTGGATCATCTTTATCAAATACTCCACCAAGAGTGATGTCTTTACCCATGACTGATGGTGGAAGCGCTTTTGTGAGTTTTTCACCGATTACGTATGGATAACCAAGAACGCGAGTGGCATCTTTTAGAGCTTGCTTAGATTTGATTGTTCCGTAGGTAATGATTTGAGCAACACGGTCATCTCCATACTTTTGTGTTGCGTAACGAATCATCTCTGATCTGCGACGTTCATCGAAGTCGAGATCGATATCTGGCATCGAGATTCGCTCAGGGTTGAGGAAGCGCTCGAAAAGCAAACCATGTTCGATGGGATCTAATCCAGTAATGCCGAGCGCATATGCAACAAGTGATCCTGCTGCAGATCCACGGCCTGGGCCTACTCGAATTCCAACTTCGCGTGCATGTGAACATAGATCAGCAACCACAAGGAAGTAGCCAGGGAATCCCATCTTGATCATCACATCAAGTTCGTAATCGAGGCGAGCAATATGTTCTGGAGTTGATCGATCTCCAAGGCGCTTCTGCAGCCCCTCATGAGAGAGAGCTCGAAGCCATGAATCTTCGGTATGCCCTGCGGGGACCTCAAACTGAGGTAAGAGATTTTCACCCTCGCGTAGCGTCACATTGCAGCGCTCTGCAATAAGTAAGGTGTTATCGCACGATTCTGGAATATCTTTGAAGAGCTCGCGCATCTGAGCGGCGGTCTTTACATAGAACTCACTGTTATCAAATTTAAAGCGCTTTGGATCGGCCAAGGTTGATCCAGATTGAACGCAGAGAAGAGCTTCATGTGCTGGTGCATCTTCGTGGAATGTGTAGTGCAGATCGTTGGTCGCAAGTAGCGGCAACTTGAGTTCTTTTCCAAGTTTAAGTAGGTCTGCCTTCACACGATTCTCAATATCAATGCCGTGATCCATCACTTCAAGATAGAAGTTTGCAGCTCCAAAAATATCTCGGTAGTCACTTGCTGCACGGAGTGCCTCGCGATAATTTCCCATGCGTAATCGAGTCTGTATCTCACCACCAGGACATCCCGTTGTTGCGATAAGACCATCTGCATATCGAGAGAGAAGCTCACGATCCATACGGGGCTTGTAGTAATACCCTTCGAGAGAGGCAAGGGATGAGAGGCGAAAAAGGTTTGCAAGTCCTTGATTGTTTTCGGCCAAGATTGTCATGTGGGTATATGCGCCACCGCCCGACACATCATCTTCACCACCGCTAGCCCATTGCACGCGCTTCTTCTCGTGTCGTGATTCTGGAGCAACGTAAGCTTCAATACCAATGATTGGTTTTACGCCAACCTTTGTTGCCTGCTTATAGAAATCAAAGGCACCGAAAACATTTCCATGATCTGTCATGGCAATAGCGGGCATTTCTTGGCGCGCAACCTCGGCCACCAAGTCTCCTACACGCGCAGCACCGTCGAGCATCGAGTACTCGGTGTGGACGTGCAGATGCACAAATGAATCTGAAGGGTTGCCGCTCATAGGCTGGCTAAATTAGCACTTACGGAATGACAGCATCGGATAGCAACGCCAGACAAGCCTGAAGGTCATCTGGATAGTCAGCCTTGAACTCCATCTGCTCTTCAGTGATGGGATGGGTGAAACGTAGCTCCTTGGCGTGAAGCCAAGGGCGCGCCATCTGCAGCGATTTTGCTAGAACAGGATCAGCCCCATAGGTGGTGTCACCAACCAATGGATGATTGAGCGCACTGAAGTGGACTCGAATTTGGTGCGTACGCCCAGTTTCTAGTTCAACCTTAATCATGCTCACTGAGCGGTAATACTCGATCAGCTCGTAATGCGTGATGCTCTCTTTTCCATTTGCGACTACGGCAAACCGGTGATCAATTTTTGGATGTCGATCGATAGGTGCATCGATTGTTCCTGTGGGAGGATCAATGTGACCTTGAATGAGTGCGTGATACGTCTTATCAACACTTCGTGTACGAAATGCTTCTTTCAACACTGTGAATGCTCGATCAGTCTTGGCAACAACCATCAAACCACTGGTTCCAACATCTAGCCGATGGACGATTCCAGTTCGCTCTGCTGCCCCTGAAGTTGAAATGGTGTAACCGGCTGCAGCTAGTGCTCCAACAACTGTAGGTCCGTGCCATCCTGGACTTGGGTGTGCGGCACATCCCACTGGTTTATTGATCACGAGAATATGGTCATCGTTGTAAACAACTTCTAAACCTTCTAAAGGCGTGAGTGGAATTGGGTCTCGCTCGATAGTCTCGGGAAGCAGTACATCAATTACTTGTGCAGCACTGACGCGATCAGATTTGCCCAATGGCCTGCCTTCACACGTGATATCTCCATCATCGATTAGTCGCACAATCGCAGATCGAGAAAGACCCAGCACTCGAACGAGTGCGCTATCGATACGTTCGCCTGCAACACCTTCAGGAACGCTCAGCGTTCGCAATTCTCTAGCCATAATTCTCCTCGATTACTTCTGCGCGCCTGATGGGGCAAAAGGAGGAATCTCCTTAGCGATTAGAAATACTGATAGTAACGCTGCGAAGACTATTGCCATATCGGCTACGTTAAACACCGGAAAGCGTGGAAGTTCAATCCAATCGATCACATGCCCATTGAATATCGATGGTTGCCTAAAAATTCGATCAGTGAGGTTTCCAACGACGCCACCCAGAGCAAGTCCTAAAACCGCAGCCCACCGCGCATCTGCAACCCGGATTGAGTAGTAGGCGATTCCAGCGACAGCGAGGATCGCGAGAATTGTAAAAATGAAGGTAAAGCTGGTGCCAAAACTAAATGCTGCACCAGGGTTAAAGACTAAGCGAAGCTGAAGGATTGAACCGACTACTTTGATCGGCTGAACTTGGCTCACATTATTAAGGGCCCACACCTTGGTCGAGTAATCAATTAACCAGATGAAAGCTCCAAGAAAGTAGAGGCGTTGCCAGTGATGGGTAAGTCTTGCCAGAGGCACCTTTAGCGTCGCTCTTCTTTCTGCTTACAGATCATACATAGAGTTGCTCGTGGAAATACTTGCAGTCGTTCTTTACCAATTGGATTTGCACAATCTTCACAATTTCCGTAACTCTTGTTGTCGATGCGCTCTAGTGCTCGCTCTGTCTGCAAAACCATGTCGCGTGCATTGATTACTAGAGACATTTCATGTTCGCGCTCGAAAGTCTTTGTGCCTGAGTCAGCTTGATCATCTCCTGCACCCTCGCCAGAATCTGCGATCAACGCTTCCATTTCATTCTCAATTAACTCAAGCTCATGCTTAAGACGAAGCAATTCTTTTGAAAGTTCGATACGGATCGCCTTTAACTCTGCAGCGCTCCATGGGGTTTCACCTGCGGATGCGGTGACAGGTGTCGGGGCAGATTTGATTGGCTTAAGGGGCGCAACTTTCTTTCCACTCTTTACTGGACGAGGTGGTGGTGGCATCACAAGGCGACGCTCTTCAACGACAGGTGCCGCAACAGGGGCAATTACGGTTGCAACTGAAACTGTCTGCGATTTCTCATCAACGGTCAGTGTTGGCTTGCCAGCTTTAGATGGGAATGGTCTACCTGGTGCACTCTTTTTTACCGGAGCTTTTGCAGGTGCTTTCTTTGCTGGAACTTTTTTAGCAGCAACTTTCTTTGCCGGCGCTTTCTTTGCAATTTTCTTAGCAGGAGCTTTCTTCGCTACTTTTTTTACTGGTTTAACGGCAGATTTCTTGGCAGGGGCCTTTTTCGCGGGAGCTTTCTTCGCCGCCTTCGCAGGCTTCGCCGCCTTCTTGACTACCTTTTTTGCTGACACGCCGCGCACCTTATGCGCTTTTTCGACTTCTACCAAATAGGCCACTCATGAACGAGGTGAAAATATTGCAGCGGTGCATGCGGTGCAGGCGGCGATTGGGGCAGGTGAACTGCCCTGCATTAGACTCGGCACCCTCATGAGCTCACAATTTCGCCCACTCGCAGCCCAGATTGACCTGCCTGCCATGGAACACTCAATTCTTGCGATGTGGGCTGACCAATCAATTTTCGAACGATCTCTCAAGGCCCGTGAAGGTCAGATTCCGTGGACTTTCTATGAAGGTCCACCTACTGCAAATGGAATGCCAGGAACGCACCATATTGAAGCTCGCGTGTTTAAAGATGTCTTTCCACGTTTTCATACGATGAAGGGCAAATTCGTTACACGAAAAGCCGGATGGGATTGCCACGGCCTTCCCGTTGAAATTGCAGTCGAGAAAGAGTTGGGATTTTCAGGCAAGGGCGACATCGAAAAATTTGGTATCGCTCCCTTTAACGACAAGTGTCGAGAGTCAGTCACGCGACATGTAGGCGCATTCACAACGATGACTGAACGCATGGGCTTCTGGGTTGATTTTGATCAAGCGTATTGGACGATGTCACCAGAGTATGTGGAAAGCGTCTGGTGGTCACTCAAGGAGATCTGGAAGAAAGGTCTGCTTGTACAAGACCATCGCGTTGCTCCTTACTGCCCGCGATGTGGCACAGGTCTTTCCGATCACGAATTAGCGCAAGGGTATGAAACAGTCACTGATCCCTCTGTCTTTATCCGATTCCCGATTACCTCTGGTGAATTAGTAGATCTCGACGCATCTTTGCTCGTATGGACAACAACTCCATGGACACTGGTTTCAAATACTGCGATCGCCGTTCACCCTGACGTTGATTATGTAGCAGCGCGAGTCACTCACGAAGATGCTTCTGAAGTGCTTGTTGTGGCAGAGGCGCTAACAGGTAGCTTGACCGGAGATGTCGAGATTCTCAAAACCTTCAAGGGCTCAACTCTTGAACGAGTGACATATTCACGCCCACTGGATTTTGTCGAGATTCCTGACGCTCACTTCGTTGTTCTGGCAACCTATGTCACTACCGAAGATGGAACTGGCTTAGTGCATCAAGCACCTGCATTCGGTGCAGATGACTTACAGGTTTGTCGCAGCTATGGATTACCCGTCGTTAACCCAATTGCTCCTAACGGAACATTCCTGGCAGAAGTTCCACTGGTCGGTGGTCTCTTCTTCAAAGATGCAGATAAGCCACTTGTAAAGGAACTGAAATCTCGTGGCGTACTTTATAAGCACCTTCAATATGAGCACACTTATCCGCACTGCTGGCGATGCCACACAGCGCTGATCTATTACGCACAACCGTCGTGGTACATCCGCACGACATCTATCAAGGATGCGCTCATCCGTGAAAATGAGAAAACCAATTGGCACCCTGAGACCATCAAGACGGGTCGTTATGGAGACTGGCTCAACAACAACATTGACTGGGCTCTCTCACGAAATAGATTCTGGGGAACTCCTCTACCCATCTGGCGTTGTGAAAATAAACATGAGATCTGTGTTGATTCACTCAAAGAACTTGGCCAACTAGCCGGAGCAGATTTACTCGAGCTGGATCCACATCGTCCATTTGTTGATGACATTACCTTCGCATGCGCAGAGTGTGCGAGCACGATGGTGCGAGTTCCGGAAGTCATTGACTGCTGGTTTGATTCCGGAGCAATGCCATTTGCTCAATGGGGTTATCCGCATAAGGAAGGCTCGAAAGAGAAGTTTGCAGCGGCATATCCGGCTGACTTTATCTGCGAAGCTATCGATCAAACCCGCGGCTGGTTCTACACCCTGATGACCATCGGAACCTTAGTCTTTGACGAATCCTCTTATAAAGATGTGCTCTGCTTGGGTCACATCCTTGATAAAGATGGACGCAAAATGAGCAAACATCTAGGAAATGTTTTAGAGCCGATTGCGCTGATGGATCAACACGGAGCAGATGCTGTGCGTTGGTACATGCTTGCAGCTGGATCTCCCTGGTCTGCTCGTCGAGTTGGTCATGATGCAATAAGTGATGTTGTGCGAAAGACGCTGCTGACCTACTGGAACACAATCTCTTTCCACTCTCTCTACGCACATGCATCTAACTTTGATCTTGCTCAATCACCGGCAATTAAAGATCGCTCTTTGATGGATCATTGGATTTTATCTGAACTCAATATCCTGATCGAAGAAGTCGATAAGGCATATACCGAATTCGATTCTCAACAAGCCGGTCGAGTCCTCGCTGCATTTATCGATGATCTATCTAACTGGTATGTGCGTCGATCTCGACGTCGTTTCTGGGATGGAGATACTGCAGCTCTTGCAACCCTCCATGAGTGTTTAGAGACACTTACTCAGCTTCTTGCTCCAATGGTTCCATTTATCTCAGAGCATGCGTGGCAGGAACTGATCCGTCCTGCACGCCCAGGTGCTGCTGCATCTGTTCATCTCACAGATTTTCCTATCGCGGATTCACAATGGATCAATCGCACGCTGAGCACGCAAGTTGCAATGACTCGCCGTGTAGTTGAGCAAGGAAGAGCTGCTCGCGCCGAATCTGGAATCAAAATCCGCCAGCCACTGGGGCGTGCACTGATTTCAGCAGCTGGCTGGGACAAACTGCCGGACGAGATGAAAGATCAAATTGCAGACGAGCTCAATGTCATCAATCTTGCTGACATTGCAGATGCCGATGGCGACCTTGTTGATATCTCAATCAAGGCAAACTTCAAATCGCTCGGTGCAAAATATGGCGCAGACGTTCAGGCAGTTGCCAAGCTGATTGCAGCAGCCGATGCGCCTTCATTGGTGAAGACTCTTCGAAGCCAGAGCAGCGCAACAGTTGGAACATTTGAGATTGATCTTGGCGATGTTGTTGTCACTGAAGTTCCAAAGAGTGGGTGGATGGTCGCAAGTCACGACGGTGAGTCTGTAGCACTCGATTTGGCCCTGACGCCCGAGCTTATTGAGGCAGGACTAGTTCGAGAGGTTATTCGCTTCATTCAAGATCGACGCAAGAGCGATGGTCTCGATATCTCAGATCGCATCTCAATTACTTATAACGCTCTACCTCAAATCGCTGATGCAATTTCTGCGCAAGATTCACACATTAGTGGAGAAGTTCTTGCGACTTCGCTTACCCGAGATGAGTCTCTCGAAGTGGGCGAAAACGAACTTGGACTTACTGTCAACCTCAAGAGAGCTTAAAGAGTTTCTCTCACAATAGTTGATGCAAAATTAAGTGCGAGCAAGAGCACGATAAAGGAAAGATCCAAAGAGACTCCACCTAATCTCAGTGGTGGAATAAATCGACCAACAAACTTCATCGGTGGATCAGTGATGGCGTAGATGACTTCAAAGAGAGCAATCAGTCCACTCTTTGGACGCCAATTACGCGCAAACATTCTTACATAGTCGATGATAAGGCGCGCAAAGAGAACCCATTTAAAAAAGGTGAGTAGATTGAGAATCAGTTCTTTAAACATATGAATGCAAAGTTACTGATTAGCTCTGATTGTAAAAACTTGCCTGCGCATAGGCTGCTTTATCCTCAGTGCGAACAGTTACGTTTGCAGGTGAGAGTAGAAATACGCGGCTGGTGATTTTTTCAATTCCACCTCGAAGACCGAAAGCCAAGCCGCTTGCAAAATCTACAAGTCGCTTACGCTCTGATTCATCCATATCGTCAAGATTAATAATTACTGGATTGCCCTCGCGATAGTGCTCCGCCATTTGACGTGCCTCTGAATATGAACGTGGGTGCAATGTGACGATGTTGTATGAGGGCTCAAGATCAAGAACTGGATCGACTGCAACATGGGCGCGCCCACCAATAACTGTCACGCCATTTGTAGAGGATGCTGACGTTGCTGGCGTTGCAGATGCCGTCGGGGTTATCGCTCTTACGCGCTCTTCGCGACGAACTTCTTTTGGCTTAACTTCTTCGGCAGCTCCCTCTGGGCCATCAACGAGGCCGAGGTACTCCATTACTTTATTGAGTGCAGACATGCGAGTAATTTTACGCGTGCAGAGCGCGGAGTCCGAGTATTTGGCTCCCCACGCGAATGTGTGTCGCGCCATGGGCGATAGCAATTTCAAAATCTCCGCTCATTCCTGCGGATAAGGATTGTGCTGTCGGAAACTCTTGACGAAATCTCTGAGCAAGAAGAGCTACTTCTGAAAATGCCTTATTTGGCTCGGCTTGGACGGGAGGGACAACCATCAACCCAACCAGCTCTAGATGTTGTGTAGAAGAAATTGCCTGGCCAAGGACAAACAAATCGTCTCCCCTAACTCCGGCCCTGGAAGTGTCTCCATCAAGTGAAATCTGAATGAAAACATTGAGTCGTTTTCCAGGAATTTCTCCTACTGCTCTATCGAACTTTGCGACATGGGAGAGGTCATCCAAAGAGTGAACCGTTCTGGCCCAGGAAGAGATAGCGGCAATTTTATTACTCTGAATCTGTCCCTGAAAATGCCAATGTGAGGGAACGATCGCTGATTTTTCAAGTCCCTCCGCGCTCCTGTTTTCGCCAAAATCAGTAACACCTAACTGATGCAAGATCTCAACATCGCTCACAGGATAGGTTTTGGTGACTGCAACGAGTGTGACTTCATCTGCTTTTCGCGAAGCTTGAGAAGTGGCACGAGCAATGCGCTCTCGAACATCTGCCAGAGAGAGCGAAAGTTCTGCCCTGCGATCGAGTTCGCTCATAACCACACAACTCCTACTTGGCGTCCTGTTACACCATCTCTGCGATAAGAGTAGAGCTTGTTATCTTCAAACGTACAGCGTCCTTCATCGACAACCGTAATTCCTATGTGCTCCAACTGATCTATAAGCGCTCGGGAGATATTAAGCGCTAATCCGCCTTCTCGTGTCTTGGCTGCTGCAAGTGGAAAACTCTGTCTCACTTCATCATAAATATCCTCGGAGACTTCATAACACTCGCCACAGATTGATGGACCCACAACCGCTGTAATCTCAGTAGTATCGCGAGAGCGCATTTCTTGAATCGCATTAAGCGCAACTCCATTCATGAGTCCTTTACGACCAACATGAACTGCAGACACTGTCTGTGAGCTGGCCAGCAAAAGAGGAATGCAATCGGCAACCATGACCGCGAGACCAATTGCAGTACTTTCTGTAACTAGGGCGTCAGCTGTTGGTGCCGAGACGATCTCTGCTCCGATAGAAGCAACTGTGTTCCCATGCACCTGATCCATAAATTGAAGTGGCAGGCCAAGGCGAGTCTCAAGTTCTGCCCGATTTGCAAAAACAGTGGCGTGATCATCGCCAACGTGGCTCGCTAAATTCAGAGAAAGAAACGCACCGGCAGATAAACCACCGGTGCGATCTGTAAAACTGTAATTCACTATTACTTCATAAAGTCTGGCACGTCGATCTCATCTTCTGCGACGAGCTCTTCGAAAGTGACACGTTTAGTAGGCCTAGTTGCATCAAGATCTATCGCAACCTGCAGAGGATCGTTATCAGGAAGAGGATCAGCAACGCCGCCCAGAGTAGCCGCATCAATAACGGGGACGGGAACCTTCTTTGGTTCTCCCCCATCAAAGCCTGCAGCGATCACAGTGATACGAACTTCGTCACCGAGGGCATCATCAATCGTTGTTCCAAAGATAATTCGTGCATCAGGATGTGCTGCGGCTTGAACAAGTTCACAAGCCTCATTAATTTCAAAGAGGCCAAGATCTGAACCGCCAGCAACTGAGAGTAGAACTCCCATTGCACCGTCGATAGATGCTTCAAGCAGCGGACTGGAGATTGCAAGTTCGGCAGCTCTGACTGCTCTGTTTTCGCCGCGGGCTGAACCAATTCCCATAAGAGCCGAACCAGCATCTGTCATCACAGTTTTCACATCTGCAAAGTCAAGGTTAATTAGTCCAGGTTGAGTAATAATCTCGGTAATTCCCTGAACACCTGAAAGTAGAACCTGATCTGCACTTCTAAACGCGTCTACAGCAGTGATATTGCGATCAGAGATTGCGAGAAGTCGATCATTTGGAATAACAATCAGAGTATCTACCTCGCTGCGAAGAAGTTCGATGCCTTCTTCTGCTTGACGCATGCGAATCTTTCCTTCAAATGAGAACGGGCGAGTAACTACGCCAATCGTGAGTGCGCCAAGATCGCGCGCGATTTTTGCAACGATTGGTGCGCCACCTGTTCCAGTTCCGCCACCTTCACCTGCGGTGACAAAAACCATATCTGCTCCGCGAAGAATTTCTTCAATTTCTTCAGTGTGATCAATTGCAGCTTGACGTCCTTTTTCAGGAGCTGCACCTGCACCTAAACCTTTTGTGGAAGCGCGGCCAATATCTAACTTCACATCAGCATCACTCATAAGTAAATGTTGTGCATCTGTATTGATTGCAATGAACTCGACGCCCTTGAGGCCAACATCGATCATGCGATTGATCGCATTGACTCCTCCGCCACCAATTCCAACAACTTTGATGACAGCTAGATAATTCTGCGGTGCAGCCACGTGAGTCCTCCTCATGAACTATAAACCTCGCCTTGAGACTTACGATTCATCTCTCTAATGGCCGTCAACTTAGGCTGATCAAAGGCAGCAATCAAATACCGACTCGAACTAATTTCTCATCTACACCTTGAGAGTTTTTTACAAGATTTTTTTCCTCATTTACTTCACAACTCACTTAACGATAGGTGCATATGGTGCTACAACATCAATCACTTTAATTCGCTTATTTTCAGGCAATTTAAGCAGCTTGTTGATCACGGATATTTTCAATGCAATGTCTTGACCGTCTCCCCATCGAATGCGGATATCGCGACCATCAAGAGTTGAGTTCAGGGTAAAGGTGTTAGTTGAAGTCGCTACCATCGACGTGATGCTCCTTCGAAAACTCTCTGGCAGCTGGGTAAAGAGCTCATTAGCCTTCAGGGCGCTATCTGGATTGTTGGCTGAAATGAGAGCAAGATCAGGATTGCTAAATCCAGGTAATGAGAAGAGCTGACCTTCCTCATCGATGGTTTGTCCGGGTACTTGATCCGAATTAAAGAAGGCTAGGGGCTGGCGGGGAGTTACTTCGATAGCAACAACTCCGCTCAACCAGTCTCGCGAAATGGTTACATCTTTGACCCAGGTTAGCTTCTCAACTCTCCTAGCAACTGATTGCGGATTTACTCTTGCCAGCTGCTGGCCCACCTCAATCTGACTCCTCGTCTCTATATTTTCCTGAACGGACGTTGTTGGAGCTCCTTGGATCTCGATTTTCTTCACGGTAAAAATCGAGGACCATCCCAAAAAGTATGCCAACACGATAATCAGCACTCCCACAATAGCCAACGGGGGCGAGAGAAGTTTTCGTGTGCGAGATGACATTAGTTACTGGATGGCGTTTCGAATCGTCGTTCAAGTCCAAGAGCGATGATTGGCGCTAAAGAATTTACATCTCCGGCACCAAGCGTCAGGATTACATCTCCAGGTTTTGCCATCGAGATTATCTCCTCCGACGCCTCGAGGAAATTAGGAATAAATTTTCCGCGTTGCATTTTTTGCGAAATCAGTGAGGCACTCACACCTGCAATAGGTTTTTCACTCGCTGGATATATTTCCAAAAGGATTGCTAGGTCTGCAAGATCAAGAGTCTCGGCGAATTGCTCTAGAAATGCTTGAGTTCTGGAGTATCTGTGAGGCTGAAAGATCACAAGAACGCGACCGTCTCCGGCATATCGGCGGGCTGCTGTAAGCGTGACATCAATTTCAGTTGGGTGATGGCCATAGTCATCAATCACTCTGATTCCTGCAATACTCGCTTTGAGTTCAAACCTTCGCCCAGCACCTTGGAATGAGGACAACCCTTCGAGCAGATCGGCTGCTGGCTGGCCAAGAGAAAGACCCATTGCTAGCGCCGCAGCTGCATTGAGCAGATTGTGATGGCCTGGGACTTGCAATTCCAAAGTTCCGATCGCTCTACCCTTCCATAAAGCACGCGCCGTTGAACCACCCGGCAACAACTTAACGGAGTCGATAAGGAGATCAGCGTTCTCATCTTGTCCGTAAGAAACTTTGGTGGCCGCAAAATCAGTCGCCGCGATCTTGACCGCTCCTTCATCATCCCTGCAGTAGATGAAGAATCCATCTGGGCTAATTGATTGGGCAAACTGTGTGAATATATCCATCACAGACTCTTCAGTAGCAAAAAAATCAACATGATCATGTTCAACATTTGTCACAATCGCGCTAAATGGGCGGTACTCGAGAAATGAACCATCGGATTCATCTGCCTCGGCCACAAAGAGTTCCCCGGTTCCACGATGAGCATTTGAACCTGAGGCAGTGAGTGATCCCCCAATTGCAAAAGATGGATCTACGCCGCAGGCTTGAAGTGCGACAGTGAGCATTGAAGATGTTGTTGTTTTTCCATGGGTTCCTGCCACAGCAAGACTCTTGCTCGAAGACATGAGGATGGCGAGAGCTTGTGCACGAGTCAGGAGTGGAATCCCTAACTCCTTTGCTCGCTGTATCTCTACATTGCTAGGTGCAATTGCATTCGAATAAATCACAACATCAACGCCTTCAAGATGTGCGGCGTTGTGACCGATATATACATCTGCACCGAGAGTGCGAAGCGCTAAGACAACAGATGAATCCTTAGAGTCACTTCCAGATACTCCAAGTCCGTGAGAAAGAGCGATCCGAGCCAACCCACTCATTCCAGCGCCCGCGATTCCTATGAAATGAATTCGTTTTCCAACCCAATGATCGAGAGTTATTTGAAGCATCATCTATCTTTCGCGACCCGAAAGTTGATGTTCAGCTAAAGCTACAATCTTTGCGGCGGCCTCAAGATCAGAAAAATCTGGAAGATCACTGAATTGATCGCTCGCAGCCAACATGGAGTCCATGTTATCCAGTAGCCAGCTGGCGGTGAATGAACTCTGTTCGAGAACACGCGCACGCCCCTTCCGCACCAGATGATCAGCATTTACCGACTGCTCTCCATTGCCTATCGGAAGGGGGATGAAGAGTGCGTACTTTCCAAGTGCATTTACTTCAGAGCATGTGATCGCACCGCTACGTGCAATTACTAAATCAGAGGCAAGGTAGGCGGTAGCCATATCTTCTATATAAGGGATTGGGTGATAGTTCTCATCGCTAGCTGGCAGAGTATTGGCTGCTCCCACAGAGTGCACAATGGTGATTGGCTTACCTTTGATTAACTTTCGAGAACTTTCGATCACGCTATTGATGGCTTGAGAACCCTGTGATCCACCGAAAACTAGGAGAACTTTGTTCCCGCTGTGAATTCCGAGATCAGCTTTGGCTTTAGCTCTGATTGCATTCCACGTATCTGCATCTGCATTTCGGTGGGTAGTTAACAGCTCTGCGATGTCATCGCGCAGGGGTAGACCGGTAATCAGTGCTTGAGAAAAAGGTCCATGAGTAACAGGAGATCCCACTGCCAGTGCATCGGTAAAGCGCGCCCCAAGTCTATTTGCCCACCCAGGTTCTGCATTTGCTTCGTGAATGACGATTGGAACCTTGAGTGATCGGGCTGCCAAGTAGGCAGGAGCGCAGACATAACCCCCAAAACCGATAAGAAGATCTGCATCCTTAAGAATGTTTTTTGATTCACTCATTGAACGGCGCAGTGATCCAGGAACTTTCAATAGAACTGGTGATGGCGAACGCGGAACACGGACGCGTGTAATCAGCTCAAGGCTGAAGCCTGCCTGCGGAACTAGTTTTGTCTCCAGACCAGATGAAGTCCCAAGGAAGACGATCTGATCAGCTGGATGAGCTTGCTTCCATAATCGCGCAACTGAGAGCGCGGGCTGAATATGCCCCGCAGTACCTCCCCCTGCAAAAACTACTTTTCGACTTCTCATTTATCGATGCAATCTTTGTGCGACAAAATTCTTCACTTCTGACTTTATCTCAGGGTCTCGAAGTGCACTCGATGCAATAAAAGCGATGCCAAGATAAGTGGCAATCAGCGCCGAACCACCGTAAGAGAGAAGAGGCAAAGTGACGCCCACAACTGGAAGAAGACTTACGGCAGATCCAATATTGAGAATCGTTTGAATAGCAATCCAAGACGCAATTCCTGCACAAGCAAAACGTGTGAATGAATCAGTTGATCGCATTGCGATACGAAGAGAACAGTAAATGAGCGTTCCGAGTAGTGCCAAAATGAAGAGAGTTCCAAGTAGCCCAAGTTCTTCGCCGATGACAGCAAAGATAAAATCGGTATGTGCTTCAGGAAGATTGCCCCACTTCTGTCTGCTTCCTCCCAGACCGACGCCAAAAATTCCACCGCTTGCTAGCCCCAAAAGGCTATGGGCTGGCTGCCATCCCTCATTCTTATACTGAGCAGGATCAAAGGGATTAAGGAAAACACTCCAGCGTGCTGCTCGGTATTGCGTCGTTGCGATCAAAAATCCGATTGCAACAGCCGCAGTTGCAGTCAGAGTTCCAACAAGGCGTAAGGGAATTCCTGAGACAAATAGCAGACCACCAAGAATTGCCATGAGAACAGATGCTGTGCCGAGATCGCGCCCCCACATGACAAGAGCGCTGGCGATGATAAATCCTGGCGCAATGAGTGCCAATACGTTTACTCGCATGAAGCCTGCATTAAGTCGCGATGCCAGCAACTGTGAGGCCCACAAGATGAGTAGAAACTTAGCTAGCTCGCTCGGTTGAACATCTACAACTTTGAGCGATATCCAGTTCTGGTTTCCATTGACCGACTTTCCAATTCCAGGAATTCGCACAACGAGCAAGAGTGCGATTGAAATTACCAAACCAAATCTGGCGAGTAGCTTCCAACGATCATGCGAAAGTCTAGAGAGGAGGATTGCCATCGGAATACAGAAGGCCAGGAAGATAAGTTGGCGTATAAAAATTGCTATGGAAGAACCCTTGGTATCGAGTGAGTAAATAGAGGAAGCCGAGAACACCATCACGAGACCGATGATTGAAAGCAGCCCTGCCGAAATCACCAAACCGTAAAATGCGGCTGCAGGATTCTGTAACTTGTTCTTAGTCGGTGCCTTACTCATCCCAGAGCCTTCCGTACTGCATCAGCAAATCGATCGCCACGATCGGCATAGGAAACAAATTGATCCATTGAGGCACACGATGGTGCGAGAAGAACTGTATCTCCTGCACCAGCGTGAGACTGTGCAGCAGCGACGATAGCTTCCATGAATGAGTTCGAGGCTCCCCCGCGCTGGTAATCAGATGGTGGGTCAACTTCAATTACCTTCACATGTGGAGCGTGCTCTGCCAGTGCCGTTGCAAAAAGTGCTCGGTCTGTTCCGATAAGAATTGCTGTTTTGATGCGTGGGTGAGCACGCGCAACCAGAGCGCTCACATCAGCACCTTTTGCCAAACCACCGGCGATCCAAATGACAGAGAGAGCTGAAAGTATTGATGCAGTGGCTGCATGCGGGTTCGTCGCCTTTGAATCATCAATCCATGTAATGCCATTGCCCTCTGCCACAACCTCGATGCGATGACGACCAAGTGTGAATTCGGAGAGTGCCTTGCCGATGGCTTCGTGCGAGATACCTACCGTGCGGGCTAGTCCAGCGGCTGCTAAAGCGTTAGAGACATTATGTGGAACGGTTGGCTTCACATCTACTACTTCTGCAATCATCGATGCTTCTTGTGGATCTGCGACAAATGCACGATCGACAAGGAGTTCTTCAACAACGCCAATTTCTCCCGGTCCTGGAGTATCGAGAGAGTAAAAAACTTTTCTGCCATTCCAATGTGCTGTGCGAGTGACTACTTCTTTGTCGTCGCCATTAAGAATTGCTGTCATTGAACGGTCAAGGATTGAAATCTTGGCTTGCGCATAACTTTCAAAGCTTCCATGCCAATCAGCGTGATCATCTGCAATATTCAGGATTGCCGAAGCTACAAACTCGGCACGTTGCAGCCAATGAAGCTGGAAACTTGAAAGTTCGAGTACAAGTACGTCATAGGACTCCGCACTATCTACACACTCAATGACGGTCATGCCCACATTGCCACACGCCACTGCATGTAATCCTCCAGCACGCAGCGCTGCCGCTGTCATTTCAACAGTAGTTGTCTTTCCATTCGTTCCCGTGAGAGCCAACCATTTCTGACCCGGGGATCGCTCTTCTTTAATCGCCCAAGCAAGATCTATTTCGTTGAGCAATGCAATCTGATCGCCCTTAGCTTTTTGAATCAAAGGGTGTGACTCTTTCCAGCCAGGGGAGATGAGAAGAAAATCAAAATCAGAAACGCTTACTTCAGATGGATTTGATATTGAGAATTCGCTATCCGATGCGACTGTGTCATCAACAATTGTGACGTTTACATCCCGAGCAATCAGTGCACGGGTAGAAGCAAGCCCCGTAACACCAGCACCGAGCACAAGGACTTTCTTATGCTGCAGATCTTGGGAGAAACTCATCGATAATTACTCGCAAGCGCCTTTAGCCTGCAATCCAATCTGCGTAGAAGAGACCAAGTCCGCCTGCAACGCAGAGGCCAGCAATGATCCAGAATCGAATCACGATCGTTACCTCTCCCCATCCCATGAGTTCAAAGTGATGTTGTAGTGGGGCCATCTTGAAGACTCGTTTTCCACCGGAAATTTTGAAGTAAAGAGTCTGGATAATCACTGACATTGTGATGATGACGAAAAGTCCACCTAGCGGAATCAAAAGTAGCTCGATGCGCAGCATCGTTGCGATTCCGGCTAGCGCGCCACCGAGGGCAAGTGATCCAGTGTCACCCATAAATATCTTTGCAGGCGAAGCGTTCCACCACAAGAATCCAGTACACGCACCGGCAAAGGCGGCAGCCAAGACTGCGATATCAAGTGGGTCTCTTACTTCATAACAATTGATTCCTGGTGAAACCGCGCAGCTCTGTCCAAACTCCCAGACACCAATCAGTACAAATGAGATGAATGTAAGAACTGAAGCACCTGATGCAAGTCCGTCAAGACCATCTGTGAGATTAACTCCATTACTTGTTGCGGTGACCATGAGCGCAACCCACACAACTACCAAGACAGCACCGAGAGTAATTGAAGTATCTCTCACCGTTGAAAGCTGAGACGAAATTGGTGTTAACCCATCCGAGTCTGCAAACTTAGTTCCCAAATATGCAAATACTGAAGCAACGACAACCTGTCCGAATAATTTTTGGCGTGAGGTCAGTCCCTGTGATTGCTTTCTTGAGACCTTAAGCCAATCATCCAAAAACCCTACAAGTCCTAGTGCGACTACGAGTCCGATTACTAAGACCGCCGAAGCAGTGATGGCTGTTCCACTCAGGAGATGTGCAATGAGATAGGCAGCAATTGAAGCGACGATAATGATAATTCCGCCCATTGTGGGCGTTCCGCGCTTGGTATGGTGAGATGACGGACCATCGTCACGAATGATCTGGCCATACCCCTTCTTAGCTAATGCGCGGATTAGAAGTGGCGTGCCAAATAGTGAGAGCAGGAGTGCAAAGCCACCAGCAGCAAGGATTGACTTCACTCTTCTCCCCCTGCTTCTCCTGTGACGATGTTTGCCTTAACTACTTCTTCGATCTCTTTTGCAAGAATTTCAAAACTTTCCGAACGCGATGCTTTTACAAGAATTACATCTCCCGGCTCAATCTGATGCGCAATAGCGCGGGCGCTATTGCGATCACAAATATGAAGGTTTGTTTGACCGTCACTCTGTGGCGCAGGTTGATATTCCGGTGCATCTACACAGACAAGATGATCAATTCCCATCTGATAGGCAAGGGTGCCAACTTGTTGATGGGCTGAGGCTGATGACTCGCCGAGTTCAGCCATTTTTCCTAAAAATGCCCATGCTCGCCCGCCCCGTTCCTGTGCGAAGAGTATGAGAGTACGAAGAGCAGCCTCCACGGCATCTGGGCTTGCGTTATATGAATCATTGATGAGGAGTACCCCAGAGAACTCGTGAATCTCCATACGCCATTTGCTCTCGATAATTGCAGTGGAGAGCGCAGTTGCAATTGAATCTACTGAGAAGCCGAGTGCGGTACCTACCGCTGCGCAGGCAAGGGCATTTGAAATTTGGTGCTCGCCCACAATCCGAAGACCCACTGCCGCTCGACCTGCAGGAGTTACCAGATCAAAGTGTGGGCGGCCTTCGCGCATTTCAATTTCTGTAGCACGAACTTCATCTGTGTGCGCGGTTCCAAAAGCAATCGTTCGACCATCATGCAAAATCTTCATTGCCTTTGTGTACGGATCGTACTGTCCCAGAATTGCAATACCAGTGCTCGATAGCGATGAGATTAATTCTGACTTTGTCTTTGCTATCGCTTCTATCGATCCAAATTCGCCAACGTGAGCCATTCCCACTCGAAGTACAACGGCGATATCTGGCTGAGCTATGGATGCCAGATGTGCAATATCTCCAGAGTGACGAGCTCCCATTTCAATAACTGCGTACTTTGTTGTCGAGGAACAAGCTAACAGCGTCAACGGTACGCCTAACTCATTGTTGTAATTTCCAGCTGGGGCAACGGTTTCGCCATGTTGGGAGAGCATGTGGCGGAGAAGATCTTTTGTCGTTGTCTTTCCCTGTGAGCCTGTAATCCCAATAACCGTAAGATCCTTTAGTTCTGATCGTACAAAGCGTGCCAAAAGGGTCAGGGCAGTCGTGACGTCTGCGACAAGAACGTGTCTATGAGCGACAGTGCGCGTGGTAATTGCAAGAACCGCTCCATGCGAAAAGGCTTCGTCGACGAAATCGTGTCCATCAACTTTCTCACCTTGAATAGCTAAAAAGATTCCACCTTGCTCAACCTCAGAGGATTTCAAAGTTGGTGCAGCAGTGACCAAGATATCGTCACCTGAAAGGGTGCCGCCGATAATCTGGGCAATCTCTGAAGCCATCATGGAGTTCATCGTGACTCCTCCAAGATGCTTGCAAGTACGAGGCGATCATCAAAATCTATTTTCTGACCATTGATCTCTTGCCCGTTCTCATGTCCTTTACCCAGAACAAGAAGAGTGTCACCAGGCTGGCAGAGTGAGACTGCATAAGCGATCGCCTCATGGCGATCAGTGATTACTCGAGAGGGCTCCACAACAGATAAATGCTTACTCATATCTTCAAGAATTTTTCTAGGATCTTCACTGCGTGGGTTATCGCTTGTAAAGATAGCGATACCGGATTCCTCAATCAGGGCGCTACCCATCAATGGTCGCTTCGAAGCATCGCGGTCTCCCCCGCAACCTAAGACTGCAACGACCTTTCCAGTAGTGAATTCGTTAGCTGTTGCAATGACATTTCGTACCGCATCAGGAGTGTGGGCGTAATCAACAAGGGCTGTGAAATCTTGACCGCAATCAACGGACTCCATACGTCCAGGTGCTCCCTTAAGGCGTGGGATGAGCGCCGCGCAATCCAGTGGATCGATGCCACACTCTATTGCGATTGCAAGTACTAAGAGAATGTTATCTAGATTGAAATATCCTCGAAGAGGTGTTGAACTCTCGATCAGGATTCCACCAGCGCCACGAGCGGTAAAGGCTGTACCACTTGTGGTCGGAGTGATCGAGATGAAATGCCAACTCGCTTTGGGATTATTGCGCGATAAGGAAGTAGCAGGAATGCCGCATTCGTTAAACAGGCGTTCTCCGAATTCGTTATCGATATTGATAAATGCTTGATCAGCGTATTCCAAGGTAAAGAGGCTTGCCTTCGCTTTAAAGTATTCTTCCATGCCCTGATGAAAATCTAGATGATCTTGTGAAAGATTTGTAAAACCAACCATTGCAAAGTGCGATCCCACCATACGCTGCATCACCATTGCATGACTTGAAACTTCCATCACAAGGTGTCGCAGATGTCGTTCGCTCATTGTTGCGGCAAGAGCCTGAAGCGCATCTGCCTCGGGTGTTGTTCTGGCGCTGGCGACGCTATCTCGACCAATACGAGTCTCGACAGTACCGATCAGACCACTTTCCCTGCCTGCTTCTTGGAAGAGTTGGTAAAGCAAAGTGCTTACTGTTGTCTTTCCATTCGTTCCAGTGATTCCAATACTGACCATTTCTTGCATTGGTTTTGAGTAGAGAAGTGCACTCACGAGTGCACCTGCGGTGCGAGCGTGGGGAGCGACAATCACTGGAAGTCCCGCGACAATCTTGGCACCATCTGCATCAGTGAGAATTGCTCGAGCGCCACGCGAAATGGCGCTAGAGGCAAAGTGTGCTCCATGCGTATTCGCTCCCGGATAAGCAAGGAAGAGATCTCCCTCAACTACATCGGCATCACTTGAAGTAGCGCCAGAAAATGTCAATGACGGATCAAGATCAATCTCTAAGCCAATGAGACGAGAAATTTCTTCAACTGAAATGGTGTGATCAAGGAGTGGGCGCATGGCTTATCCCCTCGAACTCGCTTGAGAAACCCTTACAGTCTCTGCTTTTTTCTCTTCGCGAGCTTTTTTATCTAGTTCAGCCTTGTTCAGCGCAACTGGTAAAACAGCTGTACCTGTCGGTGCGATATGTCTACTCTGGAGAACGAAGGTCATTACTTTCTTGAACACCGGACCACCAAGTGCGCCACCGTAGTGTCCACCCTTAGGAGCTTGAATCGTTACGTTGATGACAAAAGCTGGTGCATCAGCAGGAGCAAAACCAATAAAGGAAGCCGTATACCCGCTATAGCATCCGCAATTATCGTCATAGCGCCATGCTGTTCCTGTCTTTCCAGCAACTCGATATCCAGGGATCGCCGCACTCGGTGCAGTTCCGTGCGAGGAAACAACACTCTCCATCATGATGCGCATCTTGGCTGCAGTTGCAGCGCTCACAACCTGAATGCCTTTTTCATTTTTGAATTGAGTGAAGTTGCCAGAGGCATCACTTGTTCCTGCAATCACTGTTGGAGAAACTCGAATTCCATCATTGGCAAGGGTTGCAAAGATACTTGTTGCCTGCATCGCATTAAGTGAATATCCCTGCCCGAAAGCAACTGTTGGAGCTGTCGTTCCGGACCAATCTTTGACTGCCAACAAACGTCCCACGTTCTCACCTGGTAGACCAGCACCAGTTTTTGTTCCAATACCAAATTTAGTCAGGTATGAGTGGAGAGTGTCGTTGCTCATGGTCTCAGCGATTTTAATGGTTCCAGTATTGCTCGAGACCGCCAAGATTCCTGCAGTAGTTAATTTCTGAAGTGGATGGGGTTCGTGATCCTTAAAGTCTTCACCAGCACGGCGAATCTTGTAAGGGACATCAAAGACAGTTTCTGGAGAAATGGTGCCTTCTTCTAAGGCCGCAGCTAGCGTCATCACCTTTCCAGTTGATCCAGGCTCATAAACATCCTGGACTGAGGGGTTTCTCATCAATTCAAGAGATACGTTCTTAGTGTTATTTGGATCAAAAGTTGGTGCAGTTGCATGTGCAAGCACTGCTCCAGTTTTTGGATCCATCACAATCACTGTGCCACTGCTTGCACGTGCACTCTTTACTGCTTCAGCAATGGCTTTGTAGGCAACCCACTGGATGTCTCGGTCAATTGTCAGCCTTACAGTCGTTCCAGATTGAGCCGCAACAATTTCTGCTTGTGAGCCAGGAATTTCAGCTCCACGACCTGTTGCATACGAATAAACACCCGGAACTCCTGTGATCGATGAGTTCATACTCAATTCGATACCGGAAGCGCCTAAACCATCTTTACGCACAAATCCTACGAGTGAAGAAACTAGATTTCCTGAAGGGTATTCACGAATATAGTTTCGTTCCGGAAAAAACCCAACAATTCTTTTGTCATACTCTTTATTGCTCAGAGTTGAATTGTATTTTTCAATCGCTAGGGAAAGTCGATTCCATGTACTTGGCTCAGCGCTTTCAAGAACCATGGAGTAGCGCTTATCTCCAGTAATTGCTACGAGGACTTCCTCTTCAGTGAGACCAAGGATAGGCGCGGCGAATGCTGCCACTCGTGCTTGATCTTTAATCAGCTTTTGATCCACCACAATATTGATTGCCGAGACACTTCGAGCAAATGCCACCCCGTTAATGTCGGTGATATCTCCTCGAGGTGCTGCGATCACTCGAGTTTTCTGCATTTCATTCGCTGCCTTGAGAGTGTATTCGGCAGATTGAATTCCCTGAATCTGAACAAGTCTGGCAGCAAAGACTGTGAAAATGAGTACCAAAAGAATAAAGAGGGTGCGGATGCGTTTCATCGAGAGTTCAAAATTACCCACGTGTAATCCCGCCCTCATCAATAACTACAGGAATATCTTGTGTGAGATTTAGGAATGTTGGGTCTTCAGATGGACTCATACCTAGCGCTGCAGCTTGATTAGCCAACGCCTGTGGGGATGAATACATCTCCATTTTGCGGGAGATCGCCTCGCGTTGATCTGCAATCATCTTTGATTCCAATTTCAACTCTGAGAGTACAAAAGCATCTTGGGCGAGCAGGGTGTTTACCCCAAGGAGAGCCAGGAATCCAAGAACCGAAACTAACGATAAAAATTTAGCGAAGTACTTGTGAGTTGCTTGTGCCCCATCAGTTGTCTGAGGAACGATCTTAAGTAGCGCTCGTGAAGAATGCGTGACAACGCGTTCGCGCGTTTGTTGAGCCAGAGCAGCGATCGACATTAAGCGGCCACCCTCTCTATTGCACGAAGGCGAACCGATGTCGAACGTGAGTTTTCATCTTGTTCTGCTTGGCTGGCTTTTTCACTCGCTTTGATGACGAGCGAAAACTTTGCAGCAAATTCTGGGAGCTCCAAAGGAAGATCACGTGGGCTCTTTGAAGTCGATGCCTCTACAAAGAATTCCTTTACGATCTTGTCTTCAAGTGATTGGAATGACATCACTACTACGCGGCCACCTACTTCTACCAAATTTAAGGCTTGAGGTATCGCGCGGGTGATTGCTCCAAGTTCGTCATTGACGGCAATTCGTAGCGCCTGGAAGGTGCGCTTGGCTGGGTTACCTCCCGTACGTCGGGTGGCTGCAGGAATACTCTCTTTCACCAATGTCGCTAGCTGTATGGTGGAGTTCAGTGGTGCTATTGCTCGCGCCTTAACAATGTTTTCCACGATACGAGTAGCGAACTTCTCTTCACCAAATGTGCGCAGAATCTTTACTAGTGCGCCAGGCTCGTAATGATTAACAATCTCGTAGGCTGTCATGACCTGGGTGCTATCCATGCGCATATCTAGCGGAGCATCGTGAGAATAAGAGAACCCACGGTCTGCTTCATCAAGTTGCATTGATGAAACTCCAAGATCAAAGAGAACGCCAGAGAGCTCTGAATATCCATGTGAGGTGACAACATCTGTGATGCTGTCAAAGACTGCATGCGAAGTAATTAGCCTGTCGCCAAAAACTGAAAGTCGCTCACGTGCTTGTAGAAGTGCATTTGGATCGCGATCTATCCCAATAACAATTAAATCTGGAAAACGAGTAAGAAGTTCTTCTGTATGACCACCCAGACCGAGTGTCGCATCTACAACAACTGGAGTGCGAGAATTTTCAATTGATGGAGCGAGAAGATCTACACAGCGATCTCGCATTACTGATATGTGTTTCATCGTCTCCCCCATTCCTTCTCTGATACTCAGTGCTTGTCTATGTTTCGCTCTCTCAACTCTGGTCACCGCCGGCCGACGGATCTCACGAAAGCGACGCCGGGGAAGGGGCGTCGCTGTCGGCCTTAAAACCTAGGCATTGGGTCGACGGTGGCCACAATTGAGAGAACGCTATGTAGTTGTTGTATTGCTATTCAGTTGTGTGTGCTTTTAAAAAAGTCCTGGAAATACCTCTTCTGAAACATCAGCAAAACCTTCTTCACGATCTGCCAAATATTTATTCCATGCCTGCGCATCCCAAATTTCAACGCGAGTATTTGCACCAATAACTACGCACTCTTTTTCAAGTCCTGCATATGTACGAAGACCTTGTGGAATCGTGACGCGACCTTGACGATCAGGAATTTCATCGTGTGCGCCGGCAAACATCACGCGTTGATAATCACGAGCTGCTTTTGCAGTAACTGGCGCTTGTCTTAGCGTCTGTGTAAGAGTTTCAAATTCAGTTGAAGGAAAAACGTAGAGACAACGTTCTTGTCCTTTTGTAATAACAAGACCTGCAGAAAGTTCTTCGCGGAATTTCGCGGGAAGAATCAGGCGACCTTTTTCATCAAGACGGGGTTCGTGGGTGCCAAGAAACATCTGGTATCCCCTTCCCCAAGGTTGAATCTGATTGAGCGTGTAACCCTGCTCAATCCCCCACTTTACTCCACTTTCCTCCTTTTTCAACCACCCTTCCCCACCTTTCCCCCTTTTTCGCCCCACCTCTCCCCACCATCTGGGCATGAAAAAAGCCCGCCTTGTGGGCGGGCTGGAGAGTCGTGCTGGATGGGCTTATTCGAAGTTTCGTTGATCCCAACGGTCCTGTAGACGATCGCCCAACTTCTTGCGTGGACTGCGAGCGCGTGGAGCCTTTTCCGAGCCGTTTGGAGCTGCTGAGACGAGGGGGCTAGGAGCTGTGACTGCGCGGAAGATCAGGATTGAACCTGTCAGTGCGGTAAGGAATCCACCTAAGCCAATAATCGTCACTTGAGCAATGAGCCCTCCGAAAAGGATTGCTAGCCCAGCAATCAGTAGGGCGACTCCGAGGCCAAGGCGATTGCGTGACACCCCAGAAGTTCCCGACATAGCGCTGACAAGACGTGGGTCATCAGCGGCGAGGGCTTCTTCCATCTCCGCCAATAAGCGTCTTTCGTGCTCAGAAAGTGGCATATAGATACTCTAGAACAACTTTTTCAATAGGGCTACTTAGGGACTGGTCCAAAGTTGATCTTATTCGTCACTTTCATCACTTTCATCAATCAGACGCCCTGGTCGCACGCTATTACCCCCAAAGCGGGCCTTGGCAGCATCAATTCCCCCCTGCAGTTCACGCCAACTCGACTCACGGGCACCTAAGACCAGCTGTTCATGGGTATCGGTGTGAAGGTTTTCCAAGCTCACACCCACAAGTCGAATACGAGCACGCTCAATGGAGAGCGCCTCATAGAGAGCCTTAGCGACCTCGTAGATCTCATGGGTTGTATCGATGGGTAGCGGCAGAGTCTTTGATCTATTTACTGTCGTGAAATCTGCAAATCGAACTTTGAGAGTGATCGTCTTCGCAAAGAGGGAGCGTTCACGCATGCGAGAGGAAGCCCGTTCGCACATTCGCAAAATCTCTTTCGCGACTATCTCCGGGTCATCTATATCGCGATCAAATGTTTCGGCAGCGCTAATACTTTTATCGGGTTCTTCCGGAATCACATCACGATCATCTCTGCCCCATGCAAGTTCATAGAGTGACTCACCTGCTGCCTGACCGAGTGCGCGAATCAGAGTTTGTTGTGGAGTCTGCGCGATATCTCCAACAGTATGTAGTCCAAGTCGTTCTAGAGCTTCGTTGGTTTTTGGTCCCACTCCCCACAGTGCAGAGACTGGTAGTGGATGTAAAAATGTAAGTACGCGATCTGTTGGAATTTCTAAGATTCCATTTGGCTTACACCGTTGTGATGCGAGCTTTGCAATGAACTTAGAGGAAGCGATTCCGACAGAACATGTGATTCCTTCTTGCGCTTCTACCTTTGCACGAATTGCCGTGGCGATCGCTCGACCATCTCCGAGTAGACGTCGCGCTTTTGTCACATCAAGGAATGCTTCATCGAGCGAGATGGGTTCAACTAATGGTGTGAAGGAGTGAAAGATCTCCATGATGTGCTCTGAGACTTCGCTATAGCGTTTATGGTCGGGAGGAATAAAGATTGCGTGTGGTGCCAATCTTTGGGCACGACCTACCGGCATTGCAGCTTTAATTCCGAATTTCCGCGCTTCGTAATTTGCAGATGTAACAACACCGCGCACCCCAGCACCAATGACAACAGCTTTACCTTTGAGTTCGGGGTGATCGCGTTCGGTCACTGATGCAAAGAATGCATCCATATCCACATGCAGGATTGTGGATTCGTGCGCGCCACTCATATAGCTACCTTACTGTTCTGCCATTTCTCATAGGCGTTACGTAGATCCCACGCCCCTGTGGCGCGTATAGAAATGCCGCGTTCTCCGGTACGCCGAGTAACTCCGCGGACAAGAATCAGCGATGTCGAGTAGAGAAGGCCTGCGCTACTTGTCTGCACATCGCTAAAAAATGTGCAATCGCTGCAGCCGTATCCATCATCGAGGGTCAGAAAGATCACGCGTCGGCCAGAACGAATAGGTGGAGTCTGCAGCGCAACCTTTACTCCAGCCACTAAGACCTCGGCTCCCGAACGCTGTGCAAGAAGATCACATGAGCGCACCGCACCTATTGCATTAAGGAAAGGTGCATAGAACTCAAGCATGTGATGAGTGATATCCATACCTAATCGTTCTACCTCATGACGTACTCGCTCATTAGTGGTGATATCAGGTAGTCCACTTGAGATAAGTGCAGGAGGTGTAAAACCAAATGTCATCTGCGCACCACCAATACCTTTCTTGCTCGCTGAATGTGATTTCTCGATATCGTTCAGGTGTAGAAGAAGATCGCGATGATTGATCTCGCCAGTACCAATCGAATGAAGTTCGTCAAAGCCGCCGGTAAGAATGAGCGATTCAGTAACAGGTGTTGAGGCGCCACTTCGGGCGATGAAATCTGCAATATCTACATAGGGACGGCCGCTAATAATTGAGGTGATCTCTTGATCGCTAATTCCAGAGATAGTCGACAGAGCGATGCGAATTGCCTGTGCACCTTCGTGCTCTTCCACGCGATATGTTCCATCAGATTTATTGACATCAAGAGGTGCTAAAACAATTCCCATCTGTCGCGCCTCATCAAGAATTAGTCGCTTGGGGTACATCCCTGGATCATGTGTAAGAACGCCGGCAATAAACTCTGCTGGGTAGTGAGTTTTCAGCCATGCTGATTGATAGGTAGGAAGGGCAAACGCTGCAGCGTGTGCTTTGCAGAATCCAAAGGATGCAAAGGCGCGCAAGATTTCCCAGACCTTGGTGATCACAGCAAGTACGTATCCCTTCTCTGTGGCAGCAGGGAAGAACCAATCGCAAACTTCTTGTTGTCCTGCCTTATCCCCCAGCGATCTCCGCTTTTCGTCAGCTGCCGCCAATGAAATACCCGTCATCATTGCGATAATCGAGATCACCTGTTCGTGAAAGACAACAACTCCTTCTGTCTCTTGCAGAATTGGTGCTAAATCAGGGTGAATCACGTCGGCTGCAGTAAAGCCATGACGTGAGTTGAGAAAGGGAGCGATCATGTCGCTCTTGACTGGCCCTGGGCGAAAGAGGGAGATATCGATAATCAAATCATTAAATGAGCCAGGTTTTAATTTGCCCACTAATTCACGTTGTCCCGGACTTTCAATCTGAAAGATTCCTAGAGTTCGCGTCGATTGAATCAACTGATACGTCTCATCATCATCGAGTGAGATGGCATCTATATCAATCTTCTTATCGTGGATTTTTTCAATCTCAGAGAGCGTGTAAGCAATCGTTGATTGCATCCGCACACCCAAGATGTCGAGTTTAAGGAGACCGATATCTTCGACATCATCTTTATCGAATTCCACCATAGGAAAGCCACTGGCATTGATATGTAACGGGATGCGATCTAAGAGCCCACCATCGGAGAGAACAATTGCGCAGGGGTGCATAGCAAGATGGCGTGGCAGACCATCGAGCTCCTGTGCAAGTGAGACCGTCATCGCCATTAGTGGCGCAGATGTATTTAAGGTTTTAAGTTCAGGGAGAGATTGCAGTACTGCCTGGATATTGCGGGCGCGTACATGCGGCATCGCTTTGGCTAAAAGATCAATTTCAGCAGCTGGCAATCCCAACGCAGCACCGGTATCGCGAATTGCATGGCGGGCACGATAGGTATCAAACATCGCAACTGTTGCAGCACGCGAGATGGCACCTGGTTCGTGCAGCGATTGTGATCCATAACGATCAAAGACCATCTGATAAATCTCAAGGCGGCGATCTGATTCGACATCAATATCAATATCAGGAAGAGCCGCTCGCAACGGTGAACAGAAGCGTTCCATGAGAAGTCCATGACGTATCGGATCTACTCCTGAAATACCGAGCAAGTGGCAGATCAATGAACCAGCACCGCTACCTCGTGCTGCAACCCGGATTCCGTTATCGCGTGCCATCTGCGCGATATCTGCAACGGTGAGAAAGTAAGACTCATAACCAAGGGATGCAACTGTTGCTAACTCGTCATCTAAGCGAATGCGGGCAGCTTTCACTTCAGCATTTGCGTTATAGCGCCAGTGAATTCCGGCCTCTGCCCGCGAACGTAAAAGTGTGCGCATAGAACTCTGCGATGTAGCGCCAACAATATGTGGCTCAGGTAAATGAATTCCACCAAGACCAATATCGCGTGCTGGAGAGAGCAGCGCACGCTCTGCCCATTCGCGCGTACTTTTTAAAAGTGCGCGTGGAGTCCCTTCACCTGCTGCTCGTGCAATCTCAGTTGCAACAAGTGTCATCTCTTGACTGCTCTTTAAGTAGCCTTCAGCGTTACGGCGTTCGACATGTCGGTAATCCAATGGAACAAGTTGGCGAGCGCAATCCAAGAGATCTGCGATCGGACCATCACTGCGACTGCGCATTCGTACTGCATTAGTGATGACCGCATCAATATCGTGATCACGTGCAAAGACCAGTGATCTAGCAGCATGAGTTGTGGAGCCTGGCCCGTTTCCTGCCACTAGATGGGAGACGCATTCAATAGCGTGATCTGCAAAGAATTCACGAGTAACGTTAAAGAGATCGAGCGCGCGCTCTGGACGGTGTGCCGCTAGCTCATAACTCAGTGGTGATTGTGGGCCGTGGAGAAGATGAAGATGGGTGCTATGTGCGCTGTACTTTTCGAGTAGCTCTAGCGTGATCCGTGTATGACCCTCACCTTTATTGATATGTAAACCTGTAAGCAGTCGTACAAGATGAGCCCATCCCCCATCACCATGTGCCAAGACAGTCACACGTTGTTCAGGAGCCTTCTTATCGCTCTTATCGCCAGCTGTAATCTCTATCGGTAAGTTGATTCCAATAATCGGTGCAACGCCATTAGCCACACATGCCTTAGCAAAGCGAATAGCCCCCGAAAGAGTTGCACGATCTGTGAGAGCAAGTGCCGGCATCCCATACTCACGTGCTTGTTCAACAAGATCGCCTGGCTGCGTTGTTCCATATTTCATGGAGAAAGCGCTAGCAACGCGAAGATGGATAAAACTCATAAGCTATCTAGACCGACCTAATGAGCCACTGCCCGGTAGCTTCATCGCGTTCGATTTCAAATGTTGTCAGCGCACCAATCGGTGCAGCCTCTACCGTCCACAGAGCACGCGCTCCATCATCAGGGCGATAACGACCATCACTGACTCGGTTCCACCATCCACCCGCTTCACACCATCGCGAGAGAACGGCATGGATGCGAAAGCGACGACCTTTAAAGGTGAACTCGATCGGTGTCGCTAAAGCACCTACGCCATCTGCAAGGACTTCATGCGATGCATGAGGTGGACGTATCTCCGGGACTGACATGGGTTTCGCCTTCTTTCTTGCTGTGTGGACTAGTTATCAAAAGATTATTCGAACAGATGTTCGAAAACTAGTCCACACCCCTGACAAGAGCAAGCCCGTGGGGCGACACACCACGCTCAAGTAGGGCTTAAATAGTTGAAATTTCAACTATCTCCTTTAGACTGTGAGGATAAGAGAGTCCACAAATGGACTCGCCCCCATAAGGAAATCAAGGAGAAATATGAACGTCGTTCTATTCATCGGCCAGGTGCTCTTCGCAGCCCTCTTCATCACTTCAGGCATTGGTCACTTCGCAAAGCTTGAGGCCATGACCGGATACGCACAGTACAAGAAGCTTCCAGCAGCAAAGCTTGGAGTAATGGCAAGTGGACTCTTCTTCCTCGTTGGCGGAATCTTGATCGTAATTGGTACCTATGTTGATCTAGGCGCATTGCTCATCGCAATCACACTTGTTCTTGCAGCAGTTATCTTCCATAACTTCTGGAAAGAAACCGATGCAACTGCAAAGATGAACGAGCAGATTGCCTTCAATAAGGACATCTCCCTTGCTGGTGCTGCTCTAATCCTCGTTGCACTATTCGCATCAGGTGCAGTCACAGCCGATGATCTTCTATTCAATATCGGAAGCGTTTCATTCTTTAACTAAGTTCTACCTGTACAAGATTGCCCCTGGGAAACCAGGGGCAATCTTCTTTTTGCAGGAATTTTTCTGAGACGATTGGGCCATGGAGATCCTCGGCGCACTCATAGCAGGAGTCTTCATTGGAAGCGTCTTAGGGTTTGTTGGTGCCGGCGGAGCTATGTTGGCCGTTCCAATTTTGATTTACGGATTTGGCTTTGAACCTTCTGTGGCATCTACAGCTGCATTAGCGGTAGTTGGTTCTGCAGCGCTCTCGGGAGCGAGTGCAAAGATTAGAAAGAAAGAAATTTACTATCGGGATGCGCTTGCAATCTGGGCTATTGGACTCACGACAAATATTGCTTTCTCATCGATTGTCCATCGCCTGCCAGAGGATTTCATAGCGATTGGCTTCTCTCTCGTTATCATCTTCGCAGGTTTAAGCATGCTTGGTTCACCGCTTACAACAATTCATAAGCGCATGAGCTGGCCAGTGCTCATTTTGATTTCGCTCCTTATTGGATGCATCACTGGACTCTTTGGCATCGGCGGAGGCTTCCTTGTTATTCCAGTCTTAGTCCTTGGTTTTGGAACATCCCATGCAATTGCTGCCGGCACCGCCCTCTTCGTTATTGCAATAAATTCCGCGACGGCGCTACTTGGTCACAACGCATTATGGAGCGAAGTCACTTGGGAAATACCGTTGATCATGGGAGCGAGTGCAGTAGTTATCGCTCAGATTGCCTCACGTATTAAATTACCGATTGCAGACACTGTTCTGCGAAAAATCTTTGCCTATCTACTATTTTCGGTCGCGATTTTTACTCTGATAGAGCGACTCTTTATCGTTTAAGGGTTGCTGAGTCAGTGGCGATCTTTATCGGTGTGGATTGTGCGCGATAGATATCCAGCCAAAAAGAGCATGGCGATTGGGAAAAATAGCGCAATCGGCAAACTCGTGAATTCTGAAATCAATCCGGTTAGTGTTGGACCAAAGAAATAACCAGCGATACCGATAACGCCTACTCGCGCAATAGCAACTGCGGGTGCAACGCCTTGCGTTGCTCCTGCGGCCAAGATAAATGCAGGGAACATCGGACCAATTCCAAAACCGACTGCAATAAAACCTAAATTGATAATGATCAGCGCTGGAAGTGGATGTGATTGCGAAAGTGGAACTGCAATCAGTATCGCTGCACCCCAAGCCACTCCTCCGATGTACGCGCCAAGCTTTACCGTCATTGCAGGACCTAAACGATCCAAAGTTTTATCACCTAGTAATCTGCTGACAATCATGGCTAAGGCAAAACAAGCAAACCCAGAAGCGTTCACTCCCTTGTCATATCCCATGTCATCGCGAAGCAAGATTCCAGCCCAATCACTTGCTGCACCTTCAGCAATCATGCAGCCGAGTAATCCAATTCCAAGCCCCCAGAGCGGAACCACGCTCTTTCCAAAGAGCGGAATTTTTGCACTCGTCTCCTCTTCGCCTCCATCATGATCATCAAGATCTGCAGGCAGAAGGAAGAAAGCTGCAGGTACAAAAGCGATTCCAGCAAAGATTGCAATTGCTACGAGATTAACTTCATAGGAAACAAATCGTGCAATTGAGCCACCAATGACAGTTGTTAAAAATGCACCAAGGCTCCACATCGCGTGAAGTGTCGACATGCAGCGTTTTTTAACAATCCGTTCCACAACAAATCCTTGAGAGTTTAAGCAGATATCCATGAGCGAATATCCAAAGCCCATCACGAAGAGCGAAATGACCAAGGTAAGAGCGGAATTGGCCAAGCCCATTCCAGCAAGTCCCAGAGGCATAATTGAAATCGCCACTTGCGTGACTCGGCGAGAACCAAATGTATGGATCGCTCGACCACCGATTTGAGCACCCGTCACAGATCCAAAGGTGCTGGCAAGCAAAATGAATCCGAATTGCCCATTACTTAATCCAATAGCATCTTTAATTTCAGGGATTCGCGGAACCCAACCCATTGAGACCATGCCCATAAGCAGGAACATGGCCAAGAGTGACTTGCGAGCCTGCTCGGCAATTGCTACAGGAGCGGTTGCGCGCAATCTTTGTGGACTCATAGTCGCTAACGCTAAACCATCCGAACACGATCGGCGGGCGATGCGACAGATGTCGTACTATCCACACGTGGAGCACATACTTGAACGCGCATCAGTAAAACGCGCACAAGAAGCGATGGATGGACTGGGGGTCACTGGTCGCATCCATGCCTTGAGTGAAAGTGCCCGCACTGCTCAAGAAGCTGCTGATTCGCTCGGAGTTGAGGTTGGCCAAATCGCATCTTCGCTAATTTTCAAACTACCATCTGGAGGAGCTCTCCTGATCATTACAAGTGGTCGCCATCGCGTTGATACTGATCTTGTGGCCAAGAATTTGGGAGTTGAAAAACTTTCTCGCGTTGATGCAGATTTCGTCAAAGAAATTTCCGGTTATTCAATCGGTGGAGTGAGCCCACTTGGATGGGTATCTCAACCTGAAACCACTCTGATCGATGAAGCGCTCGATGATTACGCTGTCGTGTGGGCAGCCGCCGGACATCCGCATGCGGTTTACCCAACTAGCTACGCAGAATTATTAGCCTGCACTAAAGCTACGCCGATGATTGTCGGAGAATGATTGTGCCTCAAGTCGTAGTCGCATATTTTTGGACAATCAAGAGAAGTCAGATTCCATTCGCATTCTTCTCTATGGCGCGCGATCGAGGTCGCTTGCGTAGATCTGCCGGTGTGAACTTTGCCAAAATGCTTGGCACCGGAACTGGTGAGAATTTCACACCAAGTGATGCCGATCTGACACGTTGGGGCGCTCTCGTCGTCATTGACGAGCGTGCACTGGAATCAATTGATTCACTTTCGGTTATTCGTTCTTGGAATACGCGAGCACAGCATGAAGTTCGGTTGATCCTCGATCCAATTTCTGCCCACGGATTGTGGTCAGGTTCTAATCCGTTTGACTGGAGCGTTACTCCAGCAGCCGATTCTCAAATAGTTGCTATAACTCGTGCGCGAATTAAATGGCTTCAGAATGTTAGATTCTGGAAAGCGGTTCCACCAGTCTCTGCAGATCTGCACCAATCCCCCGGTCTCATTGCGGCGATCGGGATTGGTGAAGCGCCGATTGGATTACAGGGCACTTTCTCTCTCTGGGAAAGCGGGAAAGCCTTACGTGATTTTGCTTATAAAGGTCAGGCACATCAAAGAGCGATCAAGGCCACGGCGCAGTACAACTGGTATGCCGAAGAGCTATTTTCGCGCTTCGCCGTACGCCATGTGCGCGGTGAACTCTAGTAGGGCAGACTTAGCCCATGTCGATTAGAGATTTCACGCCGCGGGCAAATCGTCGCCGCGGGCAGTCTCAACGATCAAAGATATTTCTGACTGTAGTTCTTGCTATTGCGATCCTGCTCCAGATTCCCTATCCGCTGTTAGATGGAAAAGCACTCGAAATTCTTACACTGCTTACGGTCTACTGTGGCGCGGCTGCGATGCTTCTACATGCACGGCTAAGTTTTGGAAACAAGTTTGCGCTTACCTATCTCGCAATCACAGCACTTTTTGCATGGGTCATCGAAACAATCGGCGTGAATACCGGTTGGCCATTTGGTGTTTACGAATACAGTAAAACTCTTGGTGTTTTTATCTTTGATGTCCCACTAGTTGTTCTCTTCGCCTGGACAATGATGGCTTACCCGGCACTCATCGCTGCTCGGCGCATTGCCGGTGCCTGGGTATTTCTCTATGGTGGTGCAATCTTGATGGGTTGGGATCTCTTCTTAGATCCTCAGATGGTTGCAGCTGGACGCTGGACATGGGAAGTTACTGGCGCATCATTTCCATATGCTCCAGAGATTCCATTATCGAATCCTTTTGGCTGGTTGCTTTCTGGCCTCACGCTTATGGCAATCTTGAACTTTATCCTTCCCACTGAACGACGTAAAGATGCACCAAGTACTTTAGTTGCCAACATCTACTTAGGTTGGAGCTTAGTTGGTGGATTTATTGCTCAGTTCTTCTTCTTTGGTCGAGAGGGCTTAGCACTTGTCGCCTTTCTCATTTACGGCGCAATTCTTGCTCCGTACTTCTTTACTCAGTGGCTTAATCGCAGCTAACTGACATGTCTGCCCTTCTCAGTTTGTCCGTTGTAATCAATGCATTCCTATTGAGTATGGCAATTTTTAATGCCTTCACAATTGTTCGACCTCGAGCACAGGGCTCTCAGAATTTGAGTTTTTCCTTACTAGTTCCGTGTCGCAACGAGGCTGAAAACGTCACAGACCTCGTTGCCGCCCTTGGGGCGCTCGATCATGCAAAGTATGAAGTTGTATTTATTGATGACAACTCAACGGATGGAACTGGCGAGTTATTAGTTGAATCAATCGCTGGTATCCCTTTCATGAAAGTTATTAGTGCAGCCGAGCTTCCAGATGGGTGGCTAGGAAAGCCATGGGCGTTATCGCAAGGGCTTAGCCATGCAACACACGATTACATTGTGACCGTTGATGCTGATGTTCGTTTGGCACCTAATGCGCTATCAGCAATGGATTCAGTTCTGCAGAAAACAGAATCAGATTTTCTCTCGCCCTACCCATACCAAATTGCAGTAACAATGTCAGAGAGAGTTGTACAGCCTCTCTTGCAATGGACATGGATGACTACGGTTCCACTACGTCTAGCAATGAGAAGTTCTCGTCCATCCTTGGCTGTTGCTAACGGCCAATTCCTCCTAGTTAAGAAAAGTGCCCTCGTTAGCGTTGGTGGATTTTCAGCCATCAAATCAAGTGTTTTAGATGATATTGATCTAGCGCGTGTCCTCATTCGTGGTGGATTTAGCGGTGGAGTGTGTGATGGCTCAAAGATTGCAGCAACGCGAATGTATTCATCCTTCAAAGAGATCCGAGCCGGATATGGAAAATCAATGTCTACCGGATTTGGTGGGGCCTTTGGTTCTCTTTTGCTCGCAGCAGTGATGGCCATTTCTGGACTCCTTCCATTTATCTATTCATTCTTCGGATCACCGATGGCAACCACTGCGTTACTGCTTGTTATCACCTCACGTGTGGTTTCTGCCATTTCTTCTCGTTCGCTCATCATCGATAGTCTCTTACATCCCATCTCCACCGTTTTCTTTATCTATCTTTTGATCTACTCCAATTTCTTTCACACAAAGATCATGTGGAAAGGAAGGTCGGTATGACGACGAAAGGAAAAAACGTCGTTGTTATCGGCGCAGGAATGGGTGGAATGGCAACAGCTGCCCGTCTAGCAAAAAAGGGGTACTCGGTTCACGTATTCGAAGCTAGCGATCGCCACGGTGGAAAATGTCGCACCGAGTGGATTCAAGGTTACGCATTTGATACAGGACCTTCACTTCTCACACTTCCGGCTGTCTATCGAGATCTCTTTCAACGTACCGGAGATGTTCTAGGCAGAGTCGTCGAACTCACTCCCGTCGATCCATCATTTGATTATCGATTCCATGATGGAACTTCTGTGAAATTTGCCAATCTCTCGCGCACTAAAACTTTGCAGGCAATTTCGGATTCCTATGGCAAAGATGCATCGAAGGAATGGGGTCAGATCATGCGTCGAGCAGAAGCCATGTGGGATGTTTCCCGCGAACCATTTATCGAATCAGAACTTAAATCTGTTGCTTCTTTATTGAAGCGAAAATCACTCATGAAAGATTTGTTTGTCATCTCGCCTTGGAAATCAATCCGTGGGCTTGCAATCAAGAGCCCTCACCTTCGCAAAATTCTTGATCGCTATGCCACATACAGCGGATCAGATCCTCGTGTTGCACCAGCAGTCCTATCGTCAATTGCTTTTGTCGAAGAAGCTTTCGGTGCCTGGCATATCACTGGAGGTATCGGAAAGCTCGGTGATGCTCTTTATCAACGATGCTTAGACCGTGGCGTTGTCTTTGAATTCAATGCTCGCGTCTCTGAGATCACTCATGAGAGTGGTCGTGTCACAGGTATATCTCTTGAGGATGGTCGTGAGATTTCTGCACCAACAGTTGTCGCAAATGCTGATGCAGGGGTAATTTATTCAAAACTGATCAAGAATCCGCCTAGTTCAGTCCGCAGAGCGGGGCGTTCAATCGCCAAGATGGAGCCATCACTTGCTGGCTTCTCCTTATTGCTAGGACTTCGACCATCAGATGAAACAAGACTTGAACACCACACGGTTCTATTCCCCGAGAATTACGATCAAGAGTTTGAATCGATCTTTAGCAGGAAAGTTCCAGTGGATGATCCAACGATCTACATTTGTGCTCCCCGCGATGAGACGATGGTCAAAAAAGAAGGACACGAAGCTTGGTTTGTTTTAGTCAACGCTCCTCGTCACGGAAGAGATTCCTTTGATTGGAGCAATCGTGACTTTGCAAACGAGTACGCGCAGAAAGTTATTGATCGAATTGAATCTCACGGAATTCAAATTCGAAATCGCCTTGATCTCTTAGAAATTCGCACCCCCGCAGATTTAGAGGCTAGCGTTTTGGCACCGGGCGGATCTATCTATGGCACTTCGAGCAATGGATCACGGAGTGCATTCAATCGTGCCAAAAATCGTAGCCCACTGAAAGGTTTGTATTGCGTTGGTGGAAGTGCTCACCCTGGCGGAGGCTTACCTCTTGTAGGGCTAAGCGCTGAGATTGTTGCTCAAGCAATTATCACGCAAGATAGCGGTGAGCAGCTCTCATCACTTGATAGACACTAAAGGTTGCCATTACCGTAAAAATGTAGATTGCGTATGGGGCAAATGAAAAGTTAAGTAGTTCAAGGACCATGAAGATCGCAATCCCACTTGCACGCACTGGCCGTTCTGCGATTGTCACCACGCCAATCTCGTGAAAACCAAGGGATGCCATGCGTGCTCTGGCATATTCCTGCGTGAGTGCAAGAGCAAATAACGCTAAACAAATCTCTGGTGCGATCCCCCACTGATAGAGAGCAAAGAACCAAAGCGCTTCTGTAATTCGATCGGCGACGGCATCAAGAGTTGCTCCAAATTGACTGACCTTGCCCGAAACAATGGCAACGCTTCCATCAACGCCATCACAAATCAGAGACAGCACGAGGAAAATCAGGGCAATTACTGAATTTGAATAGAAGAGAGCAGCCGTTGCAGTGAGTACGCCAAGTAGCGTCAAAACATTTGGTGTAATTCTTAAAGCGCTTAATCCACGAGCAATGAAATAAGAGATGCTGAGCCAACCCTTAACTATTCCCTTAATTTCTGCATCCAGATGGAGCTTGCTCCATGTTGCAAAAAACTCTTCACGTTTCATCGCTTAGCGCCGATCTTGTAAAGATTCAAAGATTTCACTAGTCGCAGTCGAACTATTCATTGTGTAGAAGTGGATACCTGGAACTCCTGCATCAATCAAGTCGTTACATAAATTAAGGGCAATCTCCACACCTAACTTACGGACATCTTCTGGATTGTCTTCAACTGCTGCAAAACGTGAAGCGATTGAGTCTGGGATTGGTGTTCCACCTAGCTCTGCCATCTTGGTCAACAACTTCACATTGGTAACTGGGAGAACGCCAGCAAAGATTGGCATACTCGAACCTCGAGCGGCCAATGAATCAACTAAGCGCTTCCACTTATCGACTTCAAAGAAGAACTGGGTTGTTGCAAAAGAAGCTCCAAGAGATTCTTTGCGCAGAAGAACGTCAATATCTTTTCCAAAATCTCCCTCTGAGTTTGGATGGCCATCAGGAAAGGCGGCAACACCAATCGTGAAATCACCATGTTCACGAGCCAATGTAATGAGCTCATCGGCATGAGTCAGTCCACCTGCAACTGGCGTCCATGGCGCACGCGGTCCGCCAACCGGGTCTCCGCGCAGTGCCAAAATACTTTTGATTCCAGATTCGGTATAGCGATGAAGAATGTCAATGAGTTCATCACGCGTTGAACCTACGCATGTGAGGTGCGCAACTGTTGGAATATTGGTGCGAGCCGTGATCTCTGAAGTAATTCGAATAGTGCGGTCTCGTGTTCCACCACCCGCGCCGTACGTAACTGCGACAAAATCTGGATGCAAAGTGGCCAGGCTAGATAAGGCCTGCCAGAGGCGATCCTCCCCTGCCACATCTTTAGGAGGGAAGAACTCAAATGAGTACATTCGCTTTTCAAGTCGCATCTCCACGCGGTCAGGGTACCGTTGCCCTCGTGAATAGTCAGGTTATGGATGAGCTCGTATCGGTTCGTGAGCAAGTACAAGCAGCCTTGGCTTCATATTTAACGCAAGCCCGCTCACATCTGACCACTATCGGATCTCAACTGACTCCGGTCTGCGATGGGCTCGAAGAATTTATTCTTGATGGCGGAAAACGTTTTCGCCCACTCTTTGCCTACGCTGGCCATAAGGCAGCTGGAAAAGATGTCGGTCCAGCCGAGATTAAAGCCTTTGCAAGTCTGGAATTCTTGCAAGCATGCGCACTCATTCATGATGATTTGATGGATGCCTCTGATACTCGTCGCGGAAAACCTGCGATGCATCGTAGATTTGAAAACTTACATCAAGAGCAGGCACTTGCCGGCCTTTCAGAACAATTCGGAGCCGCTGCTGCAATTCTTTTAGGTGATCTAGCACTTGTGCAATCAGATCACATGCTCCATGCATCAGGGATTTCTTCAGACCAATTAATTGATGCACTTGTTGTTCATGATGAGATGCGAATCGAGTTAATGGCTGGTCAATATCTCGATGTTCGCGAGGCGGGCGAAAAGAGCCACAACGTAGAACGCTCACTTCGTATTGCACGCTTTAAATCTGGAAAGTACAGCATTGAACGTCCATTACACCTCGGTGCAACTATCGCTCAACGAGATCCTGCAATTCGCAATCCACTAACGTGGCGTTTATCCGAATATGGGCTGCCACTTGGCGAAGCATTTCAACTTCGCGATGATCTCTTGGGTATTTTTGGAGATCCGGCCATAACTGGAAAGCCTGCTGGAGATGATCTGCGCGAAGGAAAACGTACCGTCCTCATGGCTATGGCGATGGAGCGCACCACAGATGCTGGTCGCCATGAACTATCAACACATTTAGGAAATCCTGAGCTCTCCCTTGAAGTAATTGAAAAACTTCGCGGAATCATCAACGAGAGTGGCGCTGTAGATAGCGTTGAAGGTCTCATCGAAAAACTCACCTTCGATGCGCTGACAGCTTCCAAGTCACCTGAAATTGCAGAAGATTCACAAGAACTATTGGCCGCGCTTGCAGCAAGTGCAACTGCGCGGAAGAGCTAGGAGATAAAAATGGTTGCACGTATCAAGGGCCCCACTGATCACGTCGTTGTAGTCGGCGCAGGTCTTGCCGGACTCAGCGCTGCACTTCGCCTTGCTGGTGCAGGACGCAAGGTAACTGTCCTTGAGCGAGCAAGTGTTCCAGGCGGTCGAAACGGTCTCCTTAATAAAGATGGATATGCCTTCGATACCGGTCCAAGTGTTTTGACAATGCCTTCTTTGATTCAAGATGCATTCTCCTGCGTGGGCGAAGATATGAAGGATTGGTTAGACCTCACACCGGTAAAGCCTCTCTACCGCGCCTTCTATCACGATGGCAGCATTATTAACGTCCATGCAAATACTCAAGAGATGGAAGAAGAAATTGCAAGGACTGTAAGCCCAGAGGAAGCTCTTGGATATCGTAGATACGTAGATTTTGTTACCAAGCTCTACAAGTACGAGATGAATGATTTCATCGATCGCAATATCGATTCACCATTTAATTTGCTGACACCAAACCTTGCTCGCCTTGTTGCACTCGGTGGCTTTAGACGACTTGCTCCAAAGGTCAACCAATTCCTGAAAGATCCTCGCTTGCAAAAGGTCTACTCATTCCAGGCTATGTATGCCGGTGTCAGCCCACAGCAAGCGTTGGCAATATATGCCGTGATTGCATATATGGATTCTGTGAACGGTGTCTTCTTCCCCAAGGGTGGAATGCACGCTGTTCCTCGCGCACTTGCTGCAGCTGCCGAAAAGCATGGCGTTGTCTTCAAATATGACACCGAAGTTACCGGAGTTGAAGTTGTGAATAAGCGTGCTCGCGCCGTAACAACAGCAACAGGTGAGCGTTATGAGTGCGATGCCATCGTCATGAACCCAGATCTACCCGTTGTCTGGCGCGATCTTCTTGGTAAGACTCCGCTGAACATTAAGCGCTTGAAGTATTCGCCATCATGTGTGACTCTTCTGGTTGGATCATCAAAGAAATACGAACACACCGCGCATCACAATATTCACTTCGGTAAATCATGGGATGGCGTCTTTGATGAATTGATCAACAAGAAGGTCCTCATGACAGATCCATCAGTACTTGTAACAATTCCAAGCAAGGATGATCCATCTCTTGCTCCTGCAGGCAAAGAGTCCTATTACATTCTTTATCCGACTCCAAACTTGGATGCAGATATTGATTGGAAGAAGCAGGCTGGTCCATATCGCGATCAGATGATAAAGACTCTAGAAGAGCGCGGATATACTGATTTTGAAGCAGGTATCGAGACAGAGGTAATGACAACACCTCTTGATTGGGAGAACCAGGGCATGATGCGTGGTGCACCATTTGCTAGCGCGCATACCTTCTTCCAGACAGGCCCATTCAGACCTCGTAACATCGCAGCTGGTTTTGAAAACATTGTCTTTGCTGGCTCAGGCACGCAACCTGGCGTCGGTGTTCCAATGGTTCTTATCTCAGGTCGCCTTGCTGCAGAACGAATTGTTGGACCTGTTAAGTAATGAACGAACTTGATGCAGCCGGGATTACTGATCCTGCACTTCGCGCATCGTATGCCGAGTGCAAGAGACTTAATTCGTTGCATGGAAAAACGTATTACTTGGCAACACTCCTTCTTCCACCAGCTAAACGTCCATTTGTTCACGCGCTCTATGGCTTTGCCCGCTATGCCGATGAGATTGTGGATGACCTTGCTTCAACGCTGACCCCCCAAGAAAAAGCTGACGTTTTGCGAACGTGGAGTTCTGGCGTTCTCTCTGATCTCTCTGCAGGCAAAAGTAATGATGCAGTGGGTGCAGCCCTGGTAGATACCGTTACTCGATTTGGTATTCCTCACCAACACTTTGTTGATTTCTTGCATTCAATGGAGATGGATCTGACCGTATCGACCTACGCCACCTATGAAGCGCTCAGTGAGTATGTCTATGGCTCTGCTGCGGTGATTGGCCTCGAGATGGTTCCGATTCTTGGCGTGCTTTCCGATGATGCTTACGAGAGCGCGAAGAAATTAGGAATTGCCTTTCAGTTAGCTAACTTCATCCGTGATGTGGGAGAGGATCTCGATCGTGGACGTATCTATCTACCCCTTGATGAATTAGCAGCGCATGGCGTAGATGAGAAGATGCTTTACGCCAGAGTTCTTACGCCTGAGATAATTCAGGCCCTTAAGTTTCAGATTGCTCGAGTGCGTCAGTTACAGTCAGAGGCAGCTCCCGGAATTGATCTTTTACATGCCACAAGCAGGCCATGCATTCGCGCAGCGAGTGAACTCTATTGCGGAATCGTTGATGAAGTTGAAGCCATCGGTTATGACATCTTTAATAAGCGCGCAAAAACCTCTACTGCACGAAGGCTTCGTGTTGCCGGTAAGGCATACATTCAAGCGCTTTCTGCAAGACGTGCGCTAGACTAAAAACGCGGGAGCACATGCGTTACTTGTAACGCTGCTGAGAGGATCTCATTGGGAGATCGACCGCTTGACCCGTCCGGTAATGCGGATGAGGAAAGGATTAGTAATGTCTACCCTCGAAATATTTGCAGCGATCATTTCATTCATCGGTGTCGCACTAGGTGTTACAGGTAAGCGAATCACCTGGCCCTGGGTTGCCTTCAGCGCAGTCCTCTACGGAATTCTCTTTTTTCAATGGGAACTATACGCAAGTGCTGTGCTACAACTTGTCTTTATTGCTGCAGCGATTGCAGGTTGGTTTGGATGGGGTAAGAAAGGTGCAATCCCGGGTCCACTGAAGAATAGTTACCGGATCTACACAGCAGTTGCAATCATTCTGGCAACTCTTGCGCTGGCCCCAGTTCTAGATCGAATCGGTGCAGCCTCGACATATGCGGATGCAATTCTTCTCTTTGGATCAATCGCAGCTCAGTTGCTGATGGTCTACCAGAAATATGAAACATGGATTATCTGGCTTGTCGTCAATATTGGGTACACCGCGCTTTATTACAACCAAGAGCTCTACCCAACTTCCATCCTCTATGTTGTCTTCACAGTGGTAGCAGCCGTGGGCTGGAGGCGATGGTATGCAACTTATCGAAGCACTCTCTGAGATTGCGCAAGGGGTTGATCAACCCATCATTGCAATTGATGGTCCGGCAGGTGCCGGAAAAACAACACTGGCATCGACTATTTTCTTAGCGCTATCTCCACACATGAGCACGACAGTCATTCATATGGATGAGCTCTACCCGGGTTGGGAGAATGCAATCGGAGAAGAGTTAACGAAGACGCTGAGCTGGCTCACTTCATGCCATAAAGCTAAAAAGCCACTGCTTTATTCATCATTTAACTGGATTGCTGGTGAATTCCATGAGGGGAAGTCTCACCCATCGACGCAACTACTCATTCTCGAGGGCGTTGCCAGCGCACAACTTCCGATCGAAGAAAGTTTGGCAACCTCGATCTGGCTCGATCTGGATCCACTCATCGGATATCAACGAGTGATCGAACGAGATGGCGAGAATATTTCCCCTGAGATGAAGCGATGGCTGGTATTACAAGAGCAACACTTTGCAGCAGATGGGACGAAAGAGCGCTGCGAATTCCTTCTTTCAACCTAAAATTCTCGTATGTCCGACCTCACCGGCAACCTCATTGATGGTCGCTATCAGCTCTTGCGCCAGATGGATGCTGGAGGCATGGCCACAATCTATGAGGCCATCGACACTCGTCTTGATCGACGAGTTGCGGTCAAGATCATGCACTCACATCTTGCACAAGATGAGCAATTTGTTGAGCGTTTCATCCGTGAAGCTAAGGCTGCAGCAGCGCTAAGTCATCCCAACATTGTTGCAGTGCAAGATCAAGGCTGGAACCAGAGCGGAATACCAGCAGTATTCATCGTGATGGAACTTGTCGACGGACATACCTTGCGTGAGTATCTCAACGAGCGAGGCAAGATCGCGTTTGCAGATGGAATTAAATTCTTACTCCCTGTGCTTAGCGCACTCGGTGCCGCGCATCGCTTAGGAATAGTTCATCGAGATGTAAAGCCTGAAAACATATTGGTATCTAAAGAAGGCCGCATAAAGATCACAGATTTCGGTCTCGCAAAAGGTGCGATGATCGGCAGCACGATGACGGCTGAGTCAAGTGTCATTTTGGGAAGTGTCTCCTACCTATCCCCCGAACAAGTTTCGCGCGGAATTGCAGATTCACGGAGCGATGTGTATTCAGCAGCCATTACTGCATTTGAGATCTTTACCGGAACGAAACCTTTTGAAGGTGAAGAACCCATTCAAATTGCATTTATGCATGTGAATTCACGTGTACCCCGCATCAGTTCGCTTATTCCAGAAGTTCCGAAAGCACTGGATGACCTAATTTTTGCTGCAACGAGTGTTGATCCGGATGAACGTCCCCGGGATTGCCAGATTTTCCATAGCCAATTACTTGCAATTTCGCAGGCACTTAACCCAGCAGCGCCGCAAATGAGTCTTGAGTTAGATATTCCGATTGCACCAATGAGAAGCAAGAAGAAGAAATCTCGTGGGAAGTTTGCACAGATGACTGAACGAATCTCACTTACGCTTCCAGTTGCTGCTGCTCCCGGCACAAAAGAGACAACGGTGCAGGTCCGAGAGCGCAGAAAAGTCAGTAAACGAGTTCGCCGCAATAGGTGGATTGCTGCTGGACTTGCTGTGCTTTTAGGAATCACGACGTGGTGGGTGCTTATCGGCCCTGGTGCATCAGTGAAGTTTCCATCTGTTGTCGGAGCAACGACAGAACAAGCTAACTCCACGCTTACTGCTCTTGGACTAAAGACTTTGGTGGTTGAAGAACGTTTTGATGAGGATATTGCAAAGGGAAAAGTAATTTCAACTGATCCATTTGCTGGGGATTCGATCGCACTTGGTGGCACTGTCAATTTGGTGGTGTCAAAAGGAGCGGAGCGATACACAATCCCCTCTCTCGTGAACCTGACTCCAGAAGCGGCCGTAAATCTCTTGGCAAAATCTCCACTTAAGGTCGGCGATATCACCGAAGTTTTCAGCACCAAAGTGCCGAAGGGATTTGTTATCTCATCGAATCCTGCACAAGGGACTCGTGTGAAGCGCGAGACCATAGTTGATATGGTTGTAAGTAAAGGTGTCGAAACATTTAGCCTTACATCATTTATTGGTACTAATGGTGAGCAGGCACTCAATGAATTGACTGCCGCTGGATTTAATGTCACAACAACATATGCATTTGATGAAAAGGCTATGCCTGGTGAAGTCATTTCGCAGCAACCCGCTGCGGGTGCCGCACTTCCTAAAGGTGCTGCGGTTGAGATTTTTGTCTCCAAAGGTTCTGCCTTTGTCTACATACCAAATGTGATGCGCTACACCCAAGAGCGCGCTGTTGCACTTCTTGAAGATTTAGGGTTAAAAGTTGTCGTTAAGAAGGTTACAAAGACTGCCAAATTGGTGATTGGAATAGATCCGAAGGTCAACGCGAAGGTCAAGCGTGGAAGTACGGTGACTCTCACAGTAGGGTAGGCAAATGCCAAAAGCAGCCCTGCCACGTATCGGAGCCCACACACCTACAAGCGGTGGAATGGCCAAACGCTCCATTGAGTATGCACGCATCACAGAGGCTGAAGCGATCCAAGTCTTTACATCTAATCCACGCGGATGGGCGATGCCTGAAACAAATCATGAGGCCGATGCTCTCTTCCGTGAGCGAGCTGCTGAATTAGATCTAAAAGTCTATGTTCACGCTCCCTTCCTCATAAATTTGGGTTCACCAACTGAAGGCACATATAAGAATTCTTTAGCCTCAACTGAATACTCACTCAAACGTGGCCAAGAAATTGGCGCGCTAGGCGTTGTAGTTCATACAGGTTCTGCCGTGAATGAAGATTTTGTCGAGAGCGCTTGGAAGCAAATCCATGAGGGAATGATGCCAATTCTCAATGCTCTCTCCGAAGATGCGCCTTATCTGTTGCTGGAACCAACAGCTGGGCAAGGTCAATCACTGGTGAAGCGTCTCGAAGATTTAGAGCATTACCTCAAAGCGCTTGAATATCATCCTAAAGTTGGTATCTGTCTTGATACCTGCCATGTTTTCGCAGCTGGTCATGACATTGCGAAAAAAGGTGGCATGAAAGAGACCCTCGATCTCCTTGTAGAAGTTGCCGGAGCGGAACGAATCCAATTGATTCACGCAAATGACTCGATGGATGTCTGTGGTGCGCTCAAAGATCGTCATCAGAATATTGGTGAAGGCTTTATCGGTACCGATCCATTTAAGGAGTTATTGGCACACCCTGCAGTTACCAACGCTCCCCTGATTCTGGAAACTCCAGGTATGGAACCTGAGCATGGAAAAGAGATTGCACTCCTAAAGAAATTGCGAAAGGGCTAAGGCTTCATCATGATGAATACCCATCCTGGGAGAATACGTTTTGCGCCCGTTGCACTAATCCTTTTGGCCGCCTCGTGGGGGCTGGCATTTGTAGTTATGAAAGATTCCATTGAACGCCAGAGTGTCAATAGCTTCCTCTTCACTCGGTTTGCATTTGCACTCATCTTCCTCATTGCTTTCAGACCTACGGTCTTTCGTCTGATAACTAAGGACCTCTTTCTTAAGGCATTTGCAGCTGGTTTACTTCTTGGCGCTGGCTTTATCTTTCAGACAGAAGGGTTAGCACGCACGGGTGCAGCAATAACAGGCTTTCTCACCGGTTTATATGTTGTTGTAACGCCATTGATTTCAGCTCTCATTTTGAGAAAGAAGATTTCCTTATTTACGTGGGGATGTGTAGCACTCGCCACTGTTGGCTTAGCCCTACTTTCACTACGTGGTTGGTCAATGGGCTTTGGAGAATTTCTTGTATTGCTCTGCGCTATCGCATTTGGTGCACACATCGTTGCGCTCGGCCAATGGAGCACTGGGCGAGATGTCTATGCCATGACGACGGTGCAACTCTTTGCTGTCACTGTGCTCACTGGTGGATTCGCCTTTGCAGAGGGATATCAAGCGCCACCTGACAATGGCGTCTGGGCGGTAGTTTTTTTCACTGCAATTGTCTGCACCGCATTTGGTTTCATTGTTCAAACATGGGCCCAAGCTCATATCGAGCCAACAAAGGTCGCAGTGATTTTGACCTTGGAGATAGTTTTCGCAGCCCTCTTTGCAATCACAATCGGCCGTGAAACAATGACGATGCAAGTTGCACTCGGTGGAATCATCTTACTTATTGCGATGTACCTCATCGTCGTGAAGGAACCTTCCAATGATTGATCTCCGGTCAGATACCGTCACAGCTCCCTCTGCGGCGATGCGTGAAGTCATCGCAAGCGCTCCAGTCGGAGATGATGTCTATGGTGATGACCCCGCAGTAAATGCCCTCGAAGAACGAGTTGCAGCACTCTTTGGTAAAGAGGCTGGCCTATTTACCCCTACTGGTTCACTTGCTAATCAATTGATGATGCGCACACTTGTACAACCTGGTCAGGAAATACTCGCTGAAACAAACTCTCATGTTGTTCGCGCTGAACTCGGAGCCGCAGCAACATTCTCAGGAATTACTTCGCGCACATGGCTAGCTCCATCTGGAACATTGCGAGCAGAGGATCCGCTGGCGATCGCTGCACCGAATGCTGGTCCATATCTGGTCTCTACTGCAGCAATTGCAATCGAGAACACCCACAATTTTGGTGGTGGAACAGTTCAGCCACTTGATCAGATGAAGTTACTGCACGAGCAGGCGCATGAAATGGGAATCGCCATCCATCTTGATGGAGCGCGTATCTGGAATGCTCACGTTGCAAGCGGAGTTACTCTTGCAGAGTACGGTAAATACGCCGACACGATCAGCGTCTGTTTTTCTAAAGGTCTCGGTGCACCAATCGGATCGATGGCTCTTTCAACGAAGGAACGAATTGCCTCAGCCCGAATATGGCGCAAGCGATATGGCGCTGGAATGCGCCAGGTTGGAATCCTTGCCGCAGCGGCCGACTATGCCATTACACATCACATCTCAAACCTTGCAGACGATCACCGTCGCGCAAAAGCACTTGCCACAGCTATCGCTCAGGTTGATTCTTCACTGATCAATCCAGCATCGGTTTCAACAAATATTGTCGGACTAGATCTCAAGGCGATAGGGATGGCTGCTGCAGAACTAGCGCAACGTTGTAAAGATTCAGGCTTACTTATTGGAGCTCTCGGCCCACACTTTGCACGCCTTGTGACACATCGAGACTTTGATGATGCTCAGTGTGATAAGGCGATTGAAGTTTTACGTAAGACCCTCGTGGCTTAAAAGCCACTGTTTCTTGTTCACACCGTAGGCGTAATTTCCAAGTGCTCCCCCAGATTTAACGATTCGGTGGCATGGAACTACGAGGACAATTGCATTCTTGGCACATGCGCTACCGGCGGCGCGCACCGCTTTGGGACTTCCTGAATTCTTGGCTAGCTCTGCATATGAAAGTACTTTGCCTGCCCGAATGCGTCGCATCGCCTTCCATGCGGCTTGAGAAAAAGATCCGCCAGGTTGGCTCACTTTGATTCCATTGATTGCAGCCAGATCCCCGTCAAAATAATCTGAAATAAGATCTGAGATCACTGGGATCTTATTCACTTCCTTAAACTCAGAGCCACGATAGGTTGAATCGAGCCCTTCTTTGAGCGCTCTGATTGAACTCAAATTTGCGCCGAGCAGAAGCTCGCCATCAGCGATGAGGTTAAGTGTTCCTACCGGAGTTGTTGTTGATGCAATCAATAGGGCCATTGCGTTAGACATTTCCTCTTTCTGCTCACGATAGTTGCCATTTGTTTTTCTCTTTTCTTTGTTAGGTTATTTATAGTATAGTGGAGGGGTCTGAGCGATCGCGCAACATCTCAGCGACAAGAAATGCCAGCTCGAGTGATTGAGAGTGATTAAGGCGTGGATCGCAGGCGCTCTCATATCGTGAGGCGAGATCAGTCTCTGAAATCTGCTCTCCACCACCAAGACATTCGGTGACATCATCACCGGTGAGCTCAATATGTATTCCACCAGGATGTGTGCCCAAAGACTTGTGTACCTCAAAGAATCCCTTTACCTCATCCATGACATCGTCGAATCGACGTGTCTTATATCCGGTAGCTGATTCGAAGGTATTTCCATGCATAGGATCACAAACCCACAAAACTTGAGCACCTGACTTAGTTACTCCATCCACAAGAGCAGGGAGTGCCTCGCGAATCTTGCCAGCTCCCATGCGAGTAATAAATGTAAGACGACCCGGTTCGCGATTAGGGTCTAAGCGATCAATCAAACGAAGTGCATCATCAACAGTTGATTTCGGCCCAAGTTTGACGCCGATTGGGTTACGGATCTTTGAAGCGAAATCTATGTGTGCACCATCTAGTTGCCGTGTGCGTTCACCGATCCATACGAAATGTGCTGAGACATCGTAGGGATCTCCTGTGCGAGAATCGATACGGGTTAATGACTTTTCGTATTCCAAGATCAGAGCTTCATGACTTGAATAGAAATCTACGCTCTTAAATGATTCAGGATCAACTCCAGCTGATTTCATAAAACTTAGCGCGCGGTCAATCTCTTTAGCCATCTCTTCGTAACGAACGCCTACGCTGGAATCGCGAATAAAGCCCTTGTTCCATTCGTGAACGCGGCGAATATCTGCAAAGCCACCTTGAGTAAATGCACGAACCAAATTCAACGTTGCAGCAGATGTGTTGTACACATCAACTAAGCGCTGAGGGTTTGGAGTACGGGCTTCTAAGGTGAATTCCAAATCATTGACCGCATCGCCTCTATAGGCAGGAAGTGTCACATCGCCACGTGTCTCTAAATCATTAGAACGCGGTTTTGCAAACTGTCCGGCCATGCGACCAACTTTTACAACAGGAAGACTGGAGTAATACTGCAAGACAGCAGCCATCTGCAGAATCGTCTTGATGCGATTGCGGATGGAATCAGCGGTTGCAGCGGCAAATGTCTCCGCACAATCTCCACCTTGAAGCCAGAACGCTTTTCCTGCAGCAGCATCTGCAATTTTTGCCTTGAGATCATCGCACTCTCCGGCAAAGACCAGAGGTGGCAATGTTTTCAAACGAGTGACTGCCGCCTTAACAGGCTCTCCATCTTTTCCGCCAGGCCACTGTGGTTGTTGGGCTGCCACAAGACTTTCGTCAAAGAGTGAGTCAAGTGAGGTCATCATGGTCCTAAGGATAGAAGGTGTGAGCGAGTTCTTGTACGGGAATTAGCCGAAGAAGATTTCAGACTCTTTGTAACGCTCGATAGGGACAGTCTTGAGCTTTTCGGTAGCTGTTGCCAACGGAACTCGAACGATATCTGTGCCGTGGAGTGCAACCATCTTGCCCCAGTCGCCCTCGGATGCTGCAGTGATCGCCTGAAGACCAAAGCGAGTAGCAAGAACGCGGTCAAATGCTGATGGTGTACCACCACGCTGAATATGACCGAGAACAGATGTGCGAGCTTCCTTGCCTGTCTTGCTTTCAATCTCTTTAGCTAACCATTCGCCAATTCCTGAAAGTTTGACGTGACCGAAGGCATCAAGCTCTGAGTCTTTTGTGATCATGTCGCCATCTTGTGGGATAGCACCTTCTGCGATCACGATAATCGGTGCATATGAAGATTTGAAGCGAGATTCAACCCACTCGCAGACCTTGTCTACGGAGAATTTAACTTCCGGAATCAAGATACAAGATGCTCCGCCAGCGATACCTGAGTGCAATGCAATCCATCCAGCGTGACGACCCATTACCTCAACGATCAATGCGCGATGGTGTGACTCTGCTGTTGTGTGAAGGCGATCGATCGCCTCCACTGCAATATTTACTGATGTATCAAAGCCAAATGTGTAATCAGTATTGTTGAGATCGTTATCAATTGTCTTTGGAACTCCGATGACCTTTACTCCAAGAGCATCGAGCTTTGTTGCTACTCCAAGAGTATCTTCGCCACCAATTGCGATCAGGGCATCGATTCCCTGATCTGCAAGATTCTGCTTGATGCGCTCTACGCCATTTTCAATTTTAAATGGATTGGTACGAGAAGAGCCAAGGATTGTTCCGCCGCGAGGCAAAATGCCGCGAGTGGTCTCAAGGTTGAGCTCCATCGTGTAGTTCTCTAGCGGGCCTTTCCAGCCATCGCGAAAACCAACAAACTCATGTCCGTACTCTTTGACGCCTTTACGAACTACGGCACGAATAACAGCATTTAGTCCTGGGCAATCTCCGCCGCCTGTAAGTACACCAATACGCATTTGTCTTAACTCCAAAAGTAGAAAGTGGGCTTAATTAATAAGCCTAAGAGTGGTCAACGTTGACAGGGACAGTCTAGCCTTGCCCCATGGCTAATCAACTCATCGCAGGCGTAGATTCCTCGACACAGTCGGTAAAAATAGTGATTCGCGCTGCAGATACTGGCGAGTTAGTACGTGAGGGACGCGCACCACATCCTGATGGAACCGAAGTTGATCCCATCCATTGGAAAAGCGCTCTCGATCTTGCAATTGCGAATGCGGGTGGCCTTGATGATGTAGCCGCAATCTCAGTAGGCGGACAGCAACATGGAATGGTTGCACTCGATGAATCTGGTGAAGTAATTCGACCAGCACTTTTATGGAATGACACTCGATCTGCATCCCAAGCAGAGTCACTGAATTCTGAGCTCGGTGGCAATCAGGCAATGGCAGATGCTGTTGGTTCGGTGCTTGTCGCATCGTTTACCGCTTCAAAAGTGCGATGGATGGCAGAAAATGAGAAGCAGAACGCCGATCGCGTTCACTCCATAGCTCTCCCCCATGATTGGCTCTCTTGGCAATTGCAAGGTGGAAAAGATTTTTCAAAGCTCTTTACCGATAGAAGTGATGCTTCAGGAACTGGATATTTTGATCCAAAAAATTCTACGTATCGCAGAGACATTTTTGCCAAAGCACTCCTTTCGGATCGTGAAGTTCATTTACCTGCAATCGTTGCGCCGTCAACTTTTGGCGGTACCACAACTGGTGGTATCCCAATTGCAGCTGGTGCCGGAGATAATGCAGGTGCAGCTCTTGGCGTTCAGGCAGAACCTGGTGATGTCGTAATTTCACTCGGAACAAGTGGAACAGCATTTGCAGTCTCAACAACATCCACGCATGACTCAAGTGGCGCAGTGGCTGGCTTTGCCGATGCTTCAGGGCGCTTCTTGCCTCTTGTATGCACACTTAACGCAGCTCGCATCTTCGATGCGGCAACCACGATTCTTGGTAAGACTCATGATGAAGTGGGAGCTCTTGCACTTTCATCTATACCTGGTGCGCACGGTTTAACACTTCTCCCCTACTTTGAAGGAGAGCGCACACCAAATCGTCCACATGCAACTGGCGTCTTCTCTGGAATGAACATTGCAAACTCAAATCCTGCTGATATTGCTCGCGCAATGATCGAGGGAATGTTGTCGGGTCTGGCGGATGCTGTTCAGGCTCTTGAAGATCTCGGAGTGGATGTTAAACGTGTTCTCATTATTGGTGGAGCTGCTAAGAATCCTGCAGTCGGTCAGATTGCATCAGCACTCTTCGGGCGACCTGTGGTGATTCCTCCAGCAGGTGAATATGTTGCCGACGGCGCAGCAAAGCAAGCGGCTTGGGCACTACTTGGTGGAGATACACCACCGGTTTGGGATTTAGGAGAAGCGATGCAGATTGAAGCAGCGCCAACTCCTGAGGTATTGGAAAAGTACAGAACACTTCGTGATGCAACAGTTAATTGGTAACGCGGACACCTTTACCAACTACAACAACGCCGCCATCTGAAATAGTAAATCGAGCTCTATCTCGCTCAAGATCTACACCGATTTGTGCGCCTGGATCAACGACAACACTTTTATCGAGAATTGCGTGGCGAATGACGGCACCAGCACCGATCTTGACGCTCGGCATTAGTACTGAACTATCGACAAATGCACCCTTGCCTACGTGTACATCGTATGAAGTAACCGTGCGGTTAACGTGGCCACCAGAGATGATTGAACCAGCACCAACGATTGAGTCCTGGGCGATTCCTGATTCGCTAAATTTTGCAGGAGGAAGTGATGGTGGGTTAGTCAGCAGTGGCCACTCTCGGTTGTAGAGATTAAATATTGGATGGATTGATACGAGATCCATATGAGAATCGTAGTAGGCATCAATTGAACCTACATCGCGCCAGTAGCCACGATCACGCTCGGTCGCACCAGGAACTTCGTTATGGGCAAAGTCGTAGACTTTTGCTTCACCATTTTTTGTGAGCATCGGAATAATGTTTCCGCCAATATCGTGACGACTCTCCACATCCTCAGAATCCAAAATGAGAGCTTCTTCCATCACATCACGTTTAAAGATGTAGTTACCCATGGATACAAGTGAGAGATCTGGATGGCCTGGCATCGCAGGTGGATCAGATGGCTTCTCGTGGAATGCTTTTATGGTGACGCCATCTTCTGCTAACTCGATCACACCAAATTCGTGCGCTTCTGATCGAGGCATACGTATTGCAGCAATTGTGACACCTGCGCCAGTACTCAGGTGGGCATCGAACATTTGACTTGGATCCATGCGATACACGTGGTCTGCACCAAAAACCAAGACGTGCTTTGGGTTTTCATCCTGAATCAGGTTGAAGTTCTGCAATATTGCATCTGCTGAGCCCGTGTACCAGCGAGGCCCAAGTCGCTGTTGAGCAGGTACCGGAGTGATGTAATTATTCAACAAAGTAGACATGCGCCAGGTGGTTGTGATGTGACGGTCGAGTGAGTGAGATTTGTATTGAGTAAGCACTGCAATTCGACGCATCTCGGCATTAACAAGATTTGAGAGAACAAAATCAACCAGGCGATAGGAGCCACCAAATGGGACTGCAGGTTTTGCACGATCTGCTGTCAAAGGCATTAAACGCTTTCCTTCGCCGCCTGCAAGGACGATTCCGAGTGGTGTTTCAAAGCGCGCCATGGGTTAACGATACCCTTGCTACTAGATTTAACCTATAGAAGTTTTTGCACGGCAAGTACAGGAAGTAGAGTCTGAGAGTGAGCCAATTGCGCGTTGGAATTGTCACTAAGGAGTGGCCACCTGCCGTATACGGCGGTGCCGGAGTTCACGTCGTCCAACTCAGCGCAGCTCTACGTACCGTTTCTGGAATTAAAGTTGATGTTCATTGCTTTGGTGGACCCCGCAGTGATGGAGCATTTGGATATGACACCCCTGTGGAGTTCGCATCTGCAAACCCTGCAATGCAGGCTCTCGCTACAGATATGTTGATTGCTCATCACTTGGGCGATGTTGATGTGGTGCATTCACACACTTGGTATGCCAACATGGCTGGCCACACTTCTTCTCTACTTTACGGAACGCCTCACATCATTAGCGCTCATTCACTTGAACCTCTGCGTCCATGGAAAGCTGAGCAACTCGGTGGTGGCTACGCAATTTCATCGTGGGCGGAAAAGACTGCCTACGAGGGTGCAGCTGCAATCATCGCAGTGAGTGATGGAATGCGCGCTGATGTACTTTCCTCATACCCAGATATTGATCCCGACAAAGTTGTGACCATCAGAAATGGTGTTGATACCCAGGAATGGTCGCCTATGGATGATCCATCCGTTGCTAAGAGTTTCGGGATTAATGGACGCTATGCAATCTTTGTTGGGCGCATTACCCGTCAAAAAGGTTTGGCTCATCTTCTTCGCGCCTGGTCGCAAGTCCCAGACGAGTACGGACTTGTCTTGTGTGCGGGCAGTGCTGACGAAGCAGGCATTGGTGCAGAGTTTGAAGAGCTTGTCGCGCAACTCCAGAAGACTCGTAAAAACATTTGGTGGATCAAAGAAATGCTTCCTAAGTCACAACTGATTCCGCTGCTGACAGGTGCTGATCTATTCCTCTGCCCGTCCATCTATGAACCACTTGGAATCGTTAACCTTGAAGCGATGGCCTGCCAAACTGCAGTACTCGCTTCGCGCGTTGGTGGAATTCCAGAAGTGGTCGATGATGGAGTAACAGGGAAACTTGTTGACTACACCACCGATGTTTCCCAGTTTGAAAGCAATATTGCTGCAGGAATAATTGAAATGATGGGTGATCCCGAAAGACTGAAGAGATACGGCGCTGCAGGTCGCGTGCGAGCAATCAATGAATTTGGTTGGGATGCAGTCGCCGCAGCTACAATTGCCCTCTATCGCAGCGTCCTTAAGTAACGCAGCGTCTACCTAAAGGACTGAATCGAAATGTCACGGAAAAGCACGCTGATCTTTGCACTCGTTGGCGTCCTTTGGGGTGTTCCATATCTTTTCATCAAGGTCGCAGTCGATGAGGAGACCGGTTACGCACCAGCAATTGTCGTCTTTGGCCGCGTACTCATAGGTGCGGCAATTTTGATCCCATTAGCAATCAAGGATCGATCAATCTTCGCAGCTTTTCGTGGGATTAAATATGTAGCCTTCTATGCACTCCTTGAAATGATAATTCCTTGGATTCTCATTGGAACTGCTGAGCAGAAGATTTCTTCAGGACTTGCTGGTTTGCTTATCGCTTCCGTTCCTATCTGGTCGAACATAATCACTTATTTCCAAGGTGATGAGGATGCGCTCAAGGCAAATCGCTTATTCGGCATTGGTATTGGATTCATCGGTGTAGTTCTGATCGTCGGTATCGAAACTTTCACCGGATCATCGGATCCACTTTCCATTTTAATGGTGATTACTGCAGCAATTGCCTATGCCTATGCAATTATCATGATTCGTAACAAACTACCTGATGTCTCTGGAATAGCCATTAATGCTGTCGCTATGGCCATAACCGCAATCTTCTACCTCCCATTTGCGATCGCGCTCTGGCCAGATCACACCGTCTCACGTGAGGCAACCTATTCCGTTATCGCACTTGGAGTATTCTCGACTGGTCTCGCATTCGCAGTCTTCTTCACACTCATTGCAGATATTGGTCCGACACGTGCATCCCTTGTGACTTATTGGAATACAGCTATTGCAGTTGTCTTGGGAGTAATCATCTTAAGTGAGCCAATTACAGTGGGTATTGGAATCGGCCTACCCCTAGTGATGCTTGGCTCGTGGTTGGTTAACCGCCGAGAAAAAGTGTAATTCTTTACTTCTCTGAAAATCCTAAACGCTCAAGAAGTTTTGGATCTCGCTGCCACTCTTTCGAAACTTTCACGTGTAGACCTAGGAAGATGCGTGCGCCAAGCTCGCGTTCGATATCTGCTCGTGCTCGCATCCCAATATCTTTCAAACGTTCACCTTTGTGGCCGAGCAAAATGCCGGTCTGCGAATCGCGTTCTACGTGGATGGTGGCGTGAATATCAAAGAAGGGGCGTGAGCCCTTTTCTTCGCGCTCTGACATCTCATCGATAGTGACCATAATTGAGTGTGGGAGCTCCTCGCGAGCATCACGTAGGGCAGCCTCGCGAACAAGTTCACAGATGAGTTGTTCGATCCCCTGATCGCTCTTCATATCTGTGGGATAAAAGGCTGGGCCGACAGGGAGACTCTTTGAGATCAGAGAAGCTAAAAGATCAATCTGGTCATGAATGGCAGCAGAAATAGGAATGATTTCATCCCAAGTAAAACCCGCGGCAAGTTCACTGATTCCAAGTAACCGCTCAGCAACATTCTTCTTGGAGACTAGATCGGTCTTAGTAACGAGAGCGAATTTCTTAGCACGCGGATGCTTTGCAATTTCCTGTGCGACGAATACATCTCCTGCTCCTGAAGTTTCATCAGCTGGCAGACACATCAGAATTACATCGACTGAGTCTAGGCTTTCCCCTACCACTGCATTGAGGCGATGACCGAGAAGGGTCTTTGGCTTATGTACACCTGGAGTATCTACAAGAACCGCTTGGAAATCTGTCCCGTTGATTATTCCGCGAATCGCATGACGGGTCGTGTTGGGATGCGGTGAAGTGATGGCAATTTTTGATCCAACGAGAGCGTTAATGAGAGTTGATTTTCCAGTGTTTGGGCGTCCAACTATGGCGACAAAGCCCGAACGGAAATCACTCATGTGCCTATTCTCGCATCAGGCGAACCTTTTTACCTAAACGAGTTCCTCGAGAGAAGAAATCAACTCGACTGCATCACTGACGGATGTGACGATTTCTGCGGCACGTTCGCCAATAAGGCGATGCGTACCTTCTGATGTAGGCGAATTGATTGGTCCAGGAATAGCCATGACAGGTCGCATCAGCTCTGCAGCATCACGAGCTGTTCGAAGAGACCCACTTCGAAATGCCGCTTCAACCACCAATGTGCTCATTGAAAGGGCCGCAATAATTCGATTCCGAGTAAGAAATCGAGATGGGAAGGCTGGAGTGCCGGGCATCACTTCACTGACGATTGCACCTAACTCTGCGATTTCTGCAAAGAGTCTTTCATTACCTGCAGGGTAGTTAACATCTATTCCACTCGCGATAACAGCGATCGTTACACCCTCTGCAATGAGAGCACCTTTATGTGCATGAGTATCGATTCCATATGCGCCACCGCTGACGATGCTCCACTCGCGATCTACAAAACCGGCCGCAAAATCACTTGCGATCCGAGCACCGTAAGGCGTTGGATTGCGGGTTCCAACAATTGCGATTGAACGCGCCTTAAGCGAATCAACATTTCCTTTGACAACAAGTCCAATGGGCGTAGTCGCAAGGTCATTTAGTTGTTGTGGCCAATCTAGATCTCCTGGAGTTATAAATATGCCGCCTGCACCTTCAATAGATTCAAGGAGAGCGGCTGCGCCACCGGGATGCAAATGCGAAAGAGTCTTCTCCGCTTTGCTTGAACGATAGAAACCATCTTTAATGCGAAGCAAGGTCTGATGCGCGCCTTGCTGGGCGATTTCTGAACCCCAGAATGAATTTCCTCCTTCCGTGGCTGCAAATAGCTCAAGTCGTGCTGATTTCTCCTCGTTCATGAAATTCCTCCTTCGCGTAGTTCGTAGGCATCTGTCACATCTTTGAGAGTTGGCTGGTTTCGCCCCGCTAAATCCGCCAGCGTCCATCCCAGTCGAATTACTTTGTGTAACCCGCGCGCAGTCAACCTCTCATGATCGAGTTCATCATGGAGAAAGTTCATTGCGAGGCGATCAGGTTTAAATTCAGTACGTAGTGCTCGAGCAGGAATTTCGCTATTGAGTTCAAAGCCTCGGCCTGCAAAACGCTTTCGTGCAATCAAACGTGCTTCTTGAACACGCTCTGCAATCGCAGCACTTGACTCTCCTAGAGTTATTGATGAGATATCTGCGCGACCAACTGGTTCAACAGTTATCCGCATATCAATTCGATCCATCAATGGGCCAGATAACTTACCTAAGTAACGTCTGACTTGAAGTGAAGAACAACTACAACCTAAACCTCTTCCAGCAAACTTTCCACAGGGACAAGGATTGGCAGCTAGAACTAGGAGAAATCGCGAAGGAAAAGTGATATTTCCTATACTTCGTGCAATCGTAATTGTTCCGGATTCAAGTGGTTGGCGAAGCGAGTCGAGAATTCCGCTGGCGCACTCAGGAGCTTCGTCAATAAAGAGCACTCCATGATGTGCAAGAGAACATGCACCAGGTCTGATGACGTGTGCACCGCCTCCGACCATCGCAACTCGAGTTGCACTGTGATGGGGAGCAACAATTGGTGCCATGCGCGACATGGGTGATCGCTCTGAAAGCGTGCCTGCAACCGAATGCAATGCCGTTACTTCAAGACTCTGCTCAACTGTCAAAGGTGGCAGGATCGTTGGAATTCGACTTGCGATCATTGTTTTGCCAGCACCAGGTGGACCAATTAACAAAAGATGATGTCCCCCAGCTGCTGCAACTTCTGCACCAAAACGTGCGCGAACCTGCCCTGCAACATCCTCAAAATCTAGAAGTGGATCGGCACTTTCATCCAACATCTCGGATCTGTGACTTGCGCCTTCTCCCGTGCGCAACCAGATAAGGAGTTCGCGCAAGCTAGCAAATGCAACAATTTCCATCGATTGCAACAAGCTGCCTTCACCAATGTTTGCAATTGGAATAATCGCGCGTTGAATTCCATCGCGATGACCTGCAATGAGTGCGGGCAGAACTCCGTTAACGCCGCGAATAGAACCATCAAGTCCCAGTTCACCAAGTATCAGCGTTGAGTCGATTGAGGCTTGAGTGAGCGATCCATGAGCGACCAAGATTGCAAGGGCGATCGCAAGATCAAAACTTGATCCACTCTTTGGAAGCCAAGCTGGCGAGAGCGAGACAGTTACTTTCCTATTGGGCCAGTTCTCACCCGAATTTGTAAATGCTGCTCGCACGCGATCACGGGATTCATTGAGAGCAGCATCGGGGAGACCCAACAAGTTGTAGTGCGGAAGTCCATCACTGATATCAACTTCGACAGTGACCGTGTTGCCTGACAGGCCAACTAAACCCATCGATGTAGAGCGACCTAAGGTCACAGAATGTTCTCCCTGAAATCAATGGTGTGAGAGCCATCTGCTGCTAAGAGCACCGCAGCTACATCAATCGAGAAGTCACTTCCCAACTGATGATGTGTTGCCAACCATGCGAGTGCAAGGCGTTGAAGTCTGCGCGCCTTGTCGCGATTGATCGCTTCTAGCGGATCCCCAAAAGCTAGTGAAGATCGTGTTTTAACCTCGACGAAGTGGAGAAGTGAGTGAGAGTCACAGGCGATCAGATCGATTTCACCTTCTTTGATGCGCCAATTTCGTTCGATGATGTCATAACCGAGAGCCTCTAAATGTTTTGCAATCGTTGCTTCGCCAAAAGCACCTATCTGGCGATTTCTACTTGGTCTCTTGTGAGTAGCCGTCATGGAGGGCAGGGTAATTATTTACCCACTCATACTCACCGCACAGTGACCGTGATGTGGGTAAGTTAGAGAAGCGCAGCGATATTTGAAAAAGATCTGCGATGGATAGGTGTAACACCATATTTCTGTAACGCCTCAGTATGGACTTTGGTGATGTAACCCTTATGTGAAGCTAAGCCATACTCTGGATATGTGAGATCGAGTTCGCGCATGATTCGATCACGAGTGACTTTGGCAATAATTGAAGCAGCGCTGATACAGGTGACAACTTGATCGCCTTTCCATACCGCGAGGTTAGGAAGAGCGAGTCCTTCTATCACATATCCATCTGTAAGAACGTAGGCCGGTGTTAGCTCAAGGCCCTGTACTGCTCGCCGCATACCGTCAAGATTTGCAGCATGAACACCTCGCGCATCTATTTCTTCATTAGAGATAATCACAACGCTTAATGAAAGTGCAGCTTTTGTAACAACATCAAATAAATCTTCTCGATTTTTCTCAGTGAGCTCTTTTGAATCCCGAACTTCTGCCAGTTCATCTGCATGGGGGTCTCGCAGAATCACTGAGGCGACAACTAGAGGACCTGCACATGCACCTCGACCTGCTTCATCAACTCCAGCTAAAGGTGAAATACCGGCATCGTAGAGTCGATCTTCAATGACTTTATCTTGACTCACTTGCTTGAAAGTGGGTCCTGAGATGAAATAAATCCAATTTGTTTAATCGGCCAAATTGTTGCAATAACACGTCCAGTAATTTTTTCGACGGGCACCATCCCATTATTCACATCATCTTGATGCACGCGTGAATCACCACTCGCTCCGCGATGATCACCCATTACCCAGACCTTGCCTTCAGGAACTGTGATATTAAAATCTGTATCGCTAGGAGAATTTCCAGCAAAGATATAAGGCTCGTTGGTTGGTTTTCCATTGATGGTAAGCACTTGATCTTTTGCAACTACATTGTCTCCAGCAACGCCTATGACGCGCTTTACGAGATACTGCTTTGCAGGATTTGGCACAATGCCGACAAGTACAAGACCTTCACGAATCTTGCTGGTAATTCCATTTCCGGAAGTTGTACTTGCATCTGGTAACCAACCTGCGGGATCACGGAACACAATGACATCGCCGCGATTGATGTCATTTCCGATAAATGGGACTCGGTTGACTGCAACTCGATCTTTAATCTGAAGAGTATTCTCCATTGAACCTGATGGAATATAGAAAAATTGTACGATGAATGATTTGATAAACAGCGAAACAACGAGAGCCAGAATTACCAAAATTGGTAATTCGCGAAGGAGTGAACCCTTACGCATCATGGGTTAATGAGCGCTAAAACTATTCAGCTTTTTTATCAGCTGAAGTCTCTTCGGCTGTATCTGCTGAGACCTCTTCTGCTGGAGTTTCAACGACTGCTTCGACTGCTTCGACAACTTCGACTGCTTCGACAACTTCGACAGGAGTCTCAACAACTGTCTCTACGACAGGCTCGACAACCGCTTCAACGATTGGTTCTGGAGTCGAAAGAATTCCATCGCCGTAACCTTCAATGCCATCACGCTTTTCGCGAATCTTTGCAGCCTTGCCACGAAGATCGCGGAGGTAGTAAAGCTTTGCACGGCGAACATCGCCCTTCTTGACGAGCTCGATCTTTTCAATAACAGGTGTGTGGACTGGGAATGTGCGCTCTACGCCAACTCCGTATGAAACTTTACGGATTGTAAATGTCTCACGAACGCCATCGCCTTGGCGACGAATTACGATTCCTTGGAAAACCTGGATACGGCTCTTTGAACCTTCGATAACGCGAACGTGGATCTTGAGTTCATCGCCAGCACGGAACTGTGGGATGTCCTTGCGCAATGACTTGGCATCAACGGCATCGAGAATGTTCATTTTCTTCCTCAGGTTTCTTTTCTATCAATGTCAGCGCCTGCTTCTTAGCTGCGCAGAAGGGCTATCTTGCCATAGAAGGGGCCTTGAGCGTAAATCGGCCTCCAGCGCCAAAGGGCTAGCGGACTGCGCCCGCGAGCGCCTCCTGTAGCGCATCGAAGAGGCCTGGTCCTGCCGCGACGGTCAGCTTGCGCGACCCATCGCCCTCCCCAATGCGAGCAAGGTGGGCAACTCGTGCTCCAGCTTCCGTGGCAACGAGAGCACCGGCGGCCCAATCCCACTCCTTAAGCCCTCGCTCGAAATAACCATCGAGTGCGCCCATTCCAACATGACAGAGATCCACCGCCGCCGATCCCATTCGCCTGATATCACGAACGCGTGGCAACAAAGATGCCACCATGGCAATTTGTTCGGTGCGCTCGGCAACATCGTAGGCAAATCCAGTACCAAGGAGTGCTCGATCTAATTCAACATCTGATGTGCTGCGAATCTTTTCGTCATTATGGAATGCACCACCCCCGCGGACTGCATGCCATAGTGAGTTGATTGTTGGCGCATAGACAACGCCTACCAGTGAGCCCTCATCATCACGTGCAGCAATACTGACATTCCATCCTGGTAATCCGTAAAAGTAATTCACCGTTCCATCCAGTGGATCGATAACCCATGTGATTCCAGATTTGCTTTCGCGGGCTGCCCCTTCTTCGCCGATGATTCCATCATCAGGGCGTGCAGCAAGGATGCTATCTACGATCAGTGCTTCAGCCTTATCATCCATCTGTGTGGCAAAGTCGATTGCCACGGACTTTTCGGTGAGATCAAAGTGTGCCGGGCGTTGCATCAGGAGTTGACCCGCTTTTTCGGCCACGATGCGGGCTAGCGGAAGCAATTCTGAGGCGAGGCGAGAAGTCTCTGGGGTCATATCCGCACTTTATCGGTTATTCTGCGCAACATGAGCGAACTGCGGCTAACGGGCAAGAACCCTGAGGGCACCCATCTCACTCTCACCAATCCGATTGGCGAAGAATTCACTGTGCGCATCAGCGACACATTGCGTGCCACCGTAAATCAGCCGCGCCTTGCTGCAGTTGTTGCAAGCGATGATGTTGAGACGATGAGTGTGAAAGAGATTCAGCGACGACTTCGTTCGGGTGAATCAATGGATGCCATTGCCCGTGATGGTCACATCAGTGTTGAAAAAGTCGAACGCTTTGCTGGGCCAATCTTGCAAGAGCGCGTCTACATCTTGGATCAAGCATTCGCTATCGTCTTACGGAAAGAGAGCGCTCGCGATCAAGAAACTTTCCAGGATGTTGTGGTCTCACGTCTTGCGCCAATGGGCGTTGAAAGCGATTCCCTTTCTTGGAATACATGGCGCATCGATGATGGGACTTGGACGATTGACCTTTCATATCCCAACCGCGATGGCCATGGAAGTGCGACCTGGAATTTTGACCTTAACCGTCGTTCGATTACTGCAACAAATGAGAATGCACGTTGGATGCTCGGCCAAGAGCCTGCAGCACGCACACAGACTCCAGGGCTTGTTCATTCCGAACCATCTCACCCTTCACGAATTGTTGACTCGATTCCAGATCCAGAACCAGTTCGTGAAACTCCTCGTCTTGTCGCAATCCGCGAAACTCCTCGCGAAGAAGACCGCGCTGAAGGTATATCAGGTCGGGCAAAGGTTCCATCTTGGGATGAGATTATGTTTGGGCGTCCTGCTGCGCCTGCGACGCCTGCATCAGAGTTGCCCGACAACGATCCAATTGATGACGATTCAGAAGACGATTTCAGAAATTAATTAGAGATACGCGCGAGATAAAAGCGCGACTGTAGATTCAATTTCGCTGATTCCACCATGGTGACCCACCATCTCACCCTCTTTATCTGCGCGCTCTGGGTCTAATAAGACCAATCCCCCATGTGGAATTGCGATGAGATCACCCATGCGATCAGAAGCATCAGCGGTAACAACTTCGCCAAAGAGATGACTTGCTATAGCTTCTTCTCGGGACAAGATTGTTGCTCGTTCACCAAAGTAATTACGCCATCTGCCTGCATAATCAAGGCGAGCAGATGGAGAGTCTGCCACTTCGTCAAAATAGATATGGCGTGCACGTGGCTCACCAGCAATTGTTGTCACGCCATCAAGTAATGCGTTATCAACACCCAGGATTAACTTCTCATCAACATTGATCATTCCGTGGTCTGAAGTAAGCCAGATGCGAGTTCCGCGGGGTAGCTTCATAACAAGCGCTGAGAGAAAAGCATCAATTCCCGCAAGGGCTGCCAACCATTTATCCGAGCCCACACCATCGCTATGGCCGGCTGAATCAAGATCATTGACGTAGAGATAGACAAAAGATGGTGTCGCCTTAAGTCCAGCTACGGTCTTTTCGATGAGATCTGTTGGAATATTTGCACCGCTATATGTTGCGCCACGAAATACTGCTTGGGTAAATCCAGTTGTCTCGTAACGTTTTGCAGCAACATGAGTTACTGAAATTGCAGCGGCATGTGCCCGCTCAAATAGAGTTGGAAGAGGTTGCCAGATTGTGGGGTCAACACGCTCATCCCACTTAAGTGAATTAAGAATTCTTCCACCACTGCGAGGAACGCGAACTGTATAACCCAACATTCCATGGGCACCCGGTAGCACACCTGTCATCAAGGTAGCAAGGCTTGTCGCAGTCGTAGATGGAAATGATGTTTGCAATGAAGCGGTGACGGTAAGGGATGCAATCGTCGGAATAATGCTGGCGTACTTTTCAATCACCTCCGCGCCTAAGCCATCAATGAGAAAAAGAAGTTCACGGCCTGCAGGACTTTCAGCGATCTCCAGCCGATTCTCAGCATCGGTTAAGCCAAGGGAGGCAAAGATCGATGGCGTGATGTCAGCTAAATGCACGGGTATATGTTCTCACGGGTATTGTTGCCGCCGTGAGCATCCACTATTCAGCAGAAGTAGCAGCGGCCCTGAAATCTGGCGCACCGATCGTTGCACTTGAATCAACAATCATTAGCCACGGACTTCCGCGTCCATCGAATTTGAGCGTTGCCATTGAAGTTGAAGAGATTGTGCGTGCACACGGCGCTGTTCCTGCAACGATTGCAATCCTTGATGGCCGCATCTGTGTTGGTCTAGAAGCAGATCAGCTCAAGGAGATTGCAAATCGCGACGATATCGCCAAGGCCTCCATCCGTGATCTAGCGATGATCAGCGCACTCAAATCAAGCGCTGCCACAACTGTGGCAGCGACATCTCATATTGCAGGTCTTGCCGGAATCAAAGTCTTTGCAACCGGTGGCCTAGGCGGCGTTCATCGCGGTGCCAATGAATCATTCGATGAGTCAGCAGATCTTGGGGCGTTAGGAAAGCTCGATATTGCAATTGTCTGTGCAGGGGTTAAATCTATTCTTGATGTCGGTGCAACTTTGGAACGTCTTGAAACACTTTCAATTGGTCTTGTTGGCTATAAAACGAATGCCTTCCCGGGTTTTTATCTCACTGACTCTGGCTTTACTCTCGAACATCGAGCAGAGAGCGCACAAGAGATCGCTGCAATTATCAAGGCTCGCCACGAACTCAAGACAGATTCGACAGCCCTTGTTATCGCTAACCCAGTCAAGGACGAAATGGATCGTGCACGCCACGATGCAATTCTTGAAAGCGGACTGGCCGGAGCAGCCGCTCAAGGTGTAACTGGAAAAGCTGTCACACCTTTCTTGCTCGAACATTTCCATACCGCCAGCCAGGGTGAGTCTCTGAAGGTAAATATTGAAATCATTAAATCAAATAGCGCTTTAGCTGCCGATATTGCAGTCGCCCTCACAAAGTAAAGTCCATGAGCATTAAGGTTTATTGCATTGGCGATCTAATGCTCGACATCGTTGCTCAAATTCCAACTACTCCACACGATCTCCGCTTAGGCAATGACACCCGCACCATCATCTCTACTCATGGTGGCGGAGCTGGAGGCAACGTTGCATCGTGGCTTGCCGTACTTGGTAATGATGTAACGATGGTTGGGCGAATTGGAAGTGACGCTGCAGGCTCGGCAATAACTTCAGAGTTTGACGCTCTCGGCATCTCTTACGGGCAAATCGTAAAAGAAGGTTTTCATACTGGCGTTGTGATCTGCTTAGTTGATCCGTCAGGTGAGCGAACAATGCTTGCAGATAACGGCGCTAATGCCGGCCTTGAGGTAAGTGATCTTCCTGCCCTTGATGGCGTCAATGCCGTGTACCTCACGGGATACGCTCCACTTGCTCCGCTTTCGCGCATGGGTGTTTTAGAGATGGTTCGCAAAATTAATTCGCACGGAATCCCAATCGTCTTTGATCCTGCAACCGTCGGCGGCATGCAAGGTGTTCCAGTAGAAGAAATTCTTTCGTGGTGTGCGCTTATGGATACAGTGATTATGAATGAAGAGGAAGCAATTTATCTGAGTGGATTAAGTGAACTTGAATCTGCACTTGATTTCTTCGTTAAACGCACACCTCGAGCCATTATTAAAAGAGGTTCCGCGGGTGCTATCGGTTTAGAGCGAGGTGGCCAAATCGTCTCTGTTGCTGCTAAAACATCGGCAGTGGTGGATACCACTGGTGCCGGAGATTCATTTGCCGCCGGGTTTATTGATGCTTTTATAGGTCGTCACGACTTTTCCCATGCAATGGAGCGAGCGAGTGCCGTTGCTGGCCAGTGTGTTGCAATCGTTGGGGCAAGAGGGCGTGTAGGTACACAGATTTAGCCCTACCTCTTGGCACAATTCACGCCATGGCAACAGCAAAGAAGACCACAGCAACTAAAGGCAAAAAGGCAGCAGCAGGACCAAAGCCTGGAGAGTTTGCCGGCAAGATTGTTGATATCGACGTCTCGTCAGAGATGTCAGAGTCTTTCCTTGAATATGCGTACTCAGTTATTTATTCACGAGCACTTCCAGATGCGCGTGACGGCCTTAAGCCAGTGCACCGTCGCATCTTGCACCAGATGGCCGATATGGGACTTCGCCCGGATCGTGGCCACGTAAAGAGCGCACGTGTTGTCGGAGAAGTAATGGGTAAGTTGCACCCACACGGAGACGGCGCAATCTATGACGCGCTTGTCCGCATGGCTCAATCGTTTTCAATGCAGCTGCCACTCATTGATGGCCATGGAAACTTTGGTTCACTCGATTCAGGTCCTGCTGCAATGCGTTACACAGAGGCTCGCTTAGCTTCTGCAGCACTTGCAATGGTCTCTGAATCAGATGAGAACACAGTCGACTTCGGTCCAAATTACGATGGTCAGCTTTCTGAGCCACTCGTCCTGCCCGCTGCATATCCAAACTTGCTCGTTAATGGCGGTTCTGGAATCGCTGTAGGTATGGCGACAAATATGGCACCACATAACTTGGGTGAAGTAATCGCTGCAACAAAATTCTTGATTGATAATCCCAAGGCGACACTTAATCAATTAATGAAGCATATTCAGGCACCAGATTTTCCAACCGGTGGAGAGATTATCGGTATTGAAGGTGTTCGTGAGGCGTACGCCACAGGCAAGGGTTCTTTCAAGGTTCGTGCAACAGTTGAGATTTCAAAAGTTACCTCACGCAAAATGGGAATCATCATCAAGGAACTTCCATTTAACATCGGTCCTGAAAAGGTCGTTGAGCGCATTGCAGATCTCGCTAAGGCTAAGAAGATTCAAGGAATTTCAGACATCATCGATCTCACCGATGGCCAGACAGGCACCAACGTTGTTATCGAGCTCAAGAACGGCTTTGAGCCTGACGAGGTTCTGGAAAAGCTCTACAAGTTAACTCCAATGGAAGATGCCTTTGCCATTAACGCGGTTGCCCTCGTGAAGGGTCGCCCTCAGACCTTGGGACTTAAAGAGTTGCTTCAGGTCTTTATTGATCACCGCATTGAAGTAGTTACACGTCGTTCTGAATTTAGAAAAGCAAAAGCATCAGCACGTTTGCTGATGGTTGATGGTCTCCTTAAGGCAATTATCGATATCGATAAGGTCATCAAAATCATCCGTGGTAGCGAAGATGCAACTGCTGCCAAAGCGTCATTGATCAAGGATTTCAAACTCAATGACGAGCAAGCCACATATATCCTCGACATGCCTCTTCGTCGTTTGACCAAGATGAGCAAGCTTGAACTTGAAAGTGAACAGAAAGAACTCAAGAAGATCATTGCTGACCTCACTGCTTTGCTCAAGAGTGATGAGAACATCAGAGCCCTCATC
>JBILSO010000036.1:0-10350 GCA_044372065.1 Candidatus Planktophila sp.
TGCACATCCAACAATGTCTGAAGCTATGGGCGAAGCGCACATGGCTCTAGCCGGCAAACCGCTTCACGCACACGGATAAAGGGAGAACACCAATGACATTCTCTGTAAAGATGCCAGCACTTGGCGAGAGCGTGACCGAAGGAACTGTCACACGATGGCTCAAGGCAGAAGGCGATCATGTCAATGTTGATGAACCACTTCTCGAGGTATCGACCGACAAGGTAGATACAGAGATCCCTTCACCAGTTGCAGGAACTCTCTCAAAGATTCTTGTTCAAATTGATGCAACTGTTGCCGTTGGTGCAGATCTTGCAATCATCGAAGATGGTGCTGCACCTACAGCACCTATTGCAGCACCCGCTGTCGCACCGGTTGCTGCACCCGCTGTCGTACCGGTTGCAGCACCAACTCCACCTCCAGTCGCAGCTGCACCGTCTACAAGCGAAACAATTATTACAATGCCTGCCCTTGGCGAGAGCGTTAGCGAAGGAACTGTGACGCGTTGGCTTAAGAACGTTGGAGACAGCGTTGCTGTAGATGAGGCGCTCCTCGAAGTTTCAACAGATAAAGTCGATACCGAGATTCCATCACCAGTTGCAGGAACACTTATTTCAATCGATGTCGCAGTTGATTCAACTGTTCCGGTCGGTGCCCGTCTTGCAGTAATCGGTGGCGCTGGCGCAGTAGCAGCACCTGCAGCACCTGCAGCACCTGCAGCACCTGCAGCACCTGCAGCACCTGCAGCACCTGCAGCACCTGCAGCGCCGGTTGCCCCAGTTGTTGCAGCTCCGGTTGCCCCAGTTGCCCCAGTTGCCCCAGTTGCACAACCACAAGATTCATATGTCACTCCAATCGTTCGAAAGCTTGCATCCGATCTCGGAGTAAACCTCGCATCAGTTAGAGGAACAGGTATCGGCGGACGTATTCGTCGTGAGGATGTTGAAGCGGCCGCTAAACCAGCAGCAGCTGTACTTTCCACTCCAGCACCTTCTGCGCCGCGTACATCTTCACCAGTTACCGCGTCACCACTTCGCGGAACTACAGTCACGATGTCACGACTTCGCAGGGTAATTGCGGCACGAATGGTTGAATCACTTGCGGTATCAGCGCAGTTGACCACCGTCATTGAAGTAGATGTAACTAAGATTGCACGACTTCGTGATCGTGCAAAGGCTTCCTTTGAAGCACGCGAAGGTGTGAAGCTCTCATTCCTTCCATTCTTCTCAGTGGCAGTTTGTGAAGCTCTCAAGCAACACCCAGTTCTTAATTCATCGGTTGAAGGCGATCAGATTATTTATCATGGTGCTGAGCACCTTGGTATTGCCGTCGACACAGAGCGCGGTCTACTAGTGCCAGTTATTTCCAATGCTGGCGATCTCAATATGGGTGGAGTTGCTCGTAAGATCGCAGATCTTGCAGAACGCACTAGAAATAACAAAGTTAACCCTGATGAACTCAGCGGTGGAACATTTACATTAACCAACACTGGTTCACGTGGTGCACTATTTGATACACCAATCATTAACCAACCACAGGTTGCGATCTTGGGACTTGGCGCAATTGTTAAGCGTCCAATGGTTGTCCGCGGCGAAGATGGTGGAGAGACAATTGCAATCCGTTCGATGGTGTATCTCGCTCTTTCATATGATCATCGCGTTGTTGATGGCGCAGATGCGGCTCGATTCCTTGTCACTCTCAAGGATCGACTCGAAGGCGGATCATTCGAATCTGATCTAGGACTCTAATGTCTACGCTTCCTCAGCGCATTGCTGTCACTGGCGCATCCGGTTTAATCGGTAGTGCATTGGTGGGTTATCTCAAGAGCGAAGGTCACACTGTTCAGCGACTCGTACGACGCCTTCCCGTCTCCCCCGATGAAGTGCAATGGGATCCAACGACTGGTTTTGTTGATACCGAAGCCCTTGCGGGAGTCGATGCGGTTATTCACTTGGCAGGCGTGGGAGTCGGAGATAAGCGTTGGAGCAAGAAATACAAGGCGCAGATTCTCAACTCACGATTACTCGGAACAGAGGCAATCGCAAAAGCCGTTGCTGAGCTTAAGCCCCAGGTATTTATCAGTGCCAGTGCAATTGGTTGGTATGGTGAATCTGGAAATAGGGCCGTTGTCGAAACCGATCGTGCTGGAGATGATTTTCTCGCCGCCGTGTGTCGGGAGTGGGAAGGTGCAGCGGATATTGCATCAGGAATTCGTACTGTAAAGCTACGCACAGGACTGGTTCTGGATCCAACTGGAGGAGCACTCGGCAAGATGCTCCCACTCTTTCGATTCGGTCTTGGCGGAAAACTTGGTTCAGGAAAACAATGGTGGTCTTGGATTACTCTCCACGATGTTATCCGTGCGATTACCTTCGCATTGGAAAACCCAATTGAAGGTCCAGTCAACCTCACATCTCCAAACCCAGTAACAAATCAAGAATTCACTGCAGCTCTCGCTCGCGCGATGCACCGTCCAGCTCTGTTTCCAGCTCCTGCCTTTGCACTGAAGATAGCTCTTGGTGGATTTTCTTCTGAAGTATTAGGTTCAAAGAAAGTGTTGCCACAGAAACTTATTGATGCAGGGTTCACATGGGATTACCCGCATGTGACATCTGCCCTTGATGCTCTTATAGAGAATTAATTAGCTCGAGGGCTGCAAGTCGCCCAGATGCAAGTGCACCATTCTGTGATGCGGCGCTGAGGTAATCTCCGGCGCGCCACACTCCGGTCCTTACCTGCAAAGATTGTGCATGCGAACGGCCTGGAGCAAAAAGTGGAAGTGAGTTCTTAATGTCGTACTTTGCAACAAGTTCCCACCCCGCTGTATCAACACCCCACATTAAGGAGAGATGACGCCTGACTTCAGATTCTGATGCATGGCCAAGTGAAGTACTTGAAAAGAGAATCTGGCCAGCAGGGGCACTTAACGGTAAAAGTTTTGAGATAGCGATTGAGTTTATGATCGCCCCGCGCGCCAATCCATCTACACGCAGCGTTGAATCGCATGTGAAGTCATCCGATGTCGAGTGAAACCATGTTGTACAACTGACGCTTTCTCCCACATCCTCTATCTCGAGAAGCTGTGCGGCAGTTGTTTGATCAGTTGCGACAATGATGGCACGAGCTGCAATCACTCCCATTGAAGTACTCAGTTCGAGCCCAGAAATCGCATTCACTTGCACGCCTGTTTCGACCACACCGATATCTCTGGCGAGAACTTGCGTGAGTTCTCCTGCACCACGTTCGGGTAGACCTGGAGCGCCGCTAATTAAACTCTTGATGATCTCTCGACCGCTGACTGAATCAACGCGCGAAGGCTGGGCTAGAAAAACACCTGTTAAAAATGGCTTCAGCACGCGCGTGTAGAGGTTGTTACAACCTGCAGATAGCAATTCACTCTCAACATTGGAGCCATGAGTGGAATGAGATAACAGATACTTCAGAAACGAAATTTTCTCTTTGATGCTCCCTGATTCACTACGCAGCGCTGAGAGAAAATACTTACGAGGATCCCCGAGTCGCACAACAGATCCATCGAGAGCGATATCAACCGCCCGAGGTGCGTAGCGGAAATCTAGTTTGTGGACGATATCAAGTGCTTCTATTTCAGGATATCGAGCATTAATCAATTGAAACCCGCGATCAAAACGATATCCGTTGATCTCATCGGTCTGTACACGGCCTCCAATTGTGTTTGAGGCCTCTAATACACGAACCTCTATCCCAGCCTCGATTAATGACTGAGCGGCTGATAGTCCCGCAAGACCTGCTCCAACGACTACGACTGGAAGTGAACTATCGGGCACTGATCGCTCGCGCCTCTTCGATGATTTCAGCAACACGTAACACATCAGAAAGAGAGACGGGTGCTGCTGAACCATTCTCAATCGCAGCTTTAACAAGGGTGTAAAAGGCTGCATAGTTTCCAGGAATGCTCTCAACAGGAGTGATTTCCTCACCTTTATGAATTGCTGCAGCACTTGTCATGGGCTTTGCCCATACGCCACCAACAGGAATCTCCCCGGCGCGCAATGCATTTTCTTGTGGATCAAGTTCGTTGATCACAAGTGCACCTTTACTTCCAAGTAATCTCACACGAGGTCCGGGTGCACCACTTACCGCCGACGCCGCTAAGTATGAATCAACGCCTGAATCATGCTTCATAACGACAGTCACATCATCATCAGCCCCACCGCGGATAGAACGCACGCTAGCGCTGACAAGTTGTGCGGGTCCAAAGTAATCAATGGCAGTTGAAATCAAGTGCGATTGCAGATCAAGGAGTAATCCTCCGCCATCTTCTGGGGAGAGATTTTCGCGCCATGAAGCAAGATTGCGTTCAGGACGGAATCGCTCGAAGCGACCATCAAAGCGAAAGGGTGTACCAAGCTCTCCGCTAATCAACAGCTTTTTTATTGTCAAGCTATCGCTATCCCACCGACGGTTAAAGAATGTCGTGAGCAAAGTTCTTTTATCTTCAGAGAGTGCAATCATCTCTTTTACTTCCGCAACAGAACGACCCATTGGCTTATCGACAACTGTCGGTATTTGACGTTCTAGCGCTGCACGAGTTTGAGGCAGGTGTGCTGCGTTACTTGATGCAATCACTACCAGATCAAGGTCAGAGTCTAAGAAAGCATCTAGGTCAGAAAAAATTTCTGCTTGTGGAAAGTCACTCTTTGCCTGAGCAATCCGTTCTGCATTGGAAGTCAGGATTGAAGCAACCTCGTAGCCGCAGCCCTTTAGCAGCGGGGCGTGAAATACTCGGCCGGCTAATCCATAGCCTGCGATACCAACGCGCACTGATGAGCTCCTAGCAATTGATGGTTCGTGATTAGCAAGAAGACAAGCCTACCTTTAGGCTGGGGCTGTGCCAGAAGTCGACTCAGCAATCTCTCGCTCCCCTATCGCTCTCAAGCGGGCGGGCGTGATGGAATATTTAGAAGCTCTGGAATTGCAACGATCATTGCATAACGAAATTGCAGACGGCCATAGAGAGAACACACTTGTTTTAGTTGAACATCCTTCTGTCTATACCGCTGGCAAGCGAACCCAAGATCACGAACGCCCACACGATGGAACTCCAGTGATCGATGTTGACCGTGGCGGGAAAATCACCTGGCATGGCCTTGGACAATTAGTGGGCTACCCCATTGTCCGTCTTGCAAAACCTACCGAACTTGTTGGTTTTGTCCGTGAAATCGAAACTGCTCTTATTCACACTTGTTCTGAACTTGGCCTCACTACCACTCGCGTGGAGGGTCGATCCGGAGTCTGGGTTGTAGATGCCACTGGGGAACGCAAGATTGCGGCAATTGGAATTAGAGTCGCCCGTGGGGTCACCATGCATGGCTTTGCTCTCAACGTTGAGCCTGATCTGAGCCCATTCAAGGCGATTATTCCTTGTGGAATCGATGATGCAGTGGTCACATCACTTGCCCTCGAACTCGGCCGTAGTATTAGCATCGATGAAGTTCTTCCAGTAGTCGAGAAATACATGTATGAATCGCTAGCGAAGGTGAGCAGATGACAACACATCCTGATGAACGTAAATTGCTGCGCATCGAAGCTCGCAACGCCGAGACGCCAATCGAGCGTAAACCCGATTGGATTAAAACTCGGGCCAATATGGGTCCTGAATACACTCGACTTCGCTCACTTGTAAAAACCGAAGGGCTGCACACTGTCTGCCAGGAGGCAGCGTGTCCAAATATTTTTGAATGTTGGGAAGATAAAGAGGCAACCTTCCTTATCGGCGGAGATCGCTGCACTAGACGTTGCGATTTCTGCAATATCGATACCGGAAAACCGCTACCTATTGATCGCGACGAACCGCGCAAGGTTGCAGAATCCGTAAAGACTATGGGGCTTGCCTACGCCACTATCACCGGTGTGACACGTGATGATTTAGAAGATGAAGGCGCTTGGCTCTACGCCGAGACCATTCGCAAAGTGCACGAGATCAATCCTGGGTGTGGTGTTGAAATGTTAGCGCCAGACTTCAGTGGCAATCCAGAATTGCTTAACCTCGTCTTCGACGCCGCCCCCGAAGTTTTTGCTCATAATCTTGAAACCGTTCCGCGAATTTTCAAGACAATCCGACCAGCCTTTACATATGACCGTTCACTCAATGTCATCACTCAAGCCCGTGATTACGGGTTGATCACTAAATCAAACTTGATTCTTGGACTCGGCGAAACTCGAGAAGAGATTTCCAAGGCACTCGTTGATCTGCGTGCAGCCGGTTGTGACTTGATTACTATCACTCAATACCTACGTCCAACAATGAAGCACCACCCTGTTGAGCGATGGGTTAAGCCTGAAGAGTTCGTAGAGTTGGCTCAAGAGGCAACCGAAGTTGGATTCCTCGGAGTAATGAGTGGTCCTCTTGTCCGCAGCAGCTACCGCGCAGGTCGCCTCTATCGTCAAGCCATGGAATCTCGAGCACAGTCCAGGAACAAATAAGTGGCAGAGATTGTCTATCCTCCAGTAGTTGTTTTGCTTAAGACCTTCTGGAAATATCTTGGACTTCGTTTTGATTTCAAAGGCGATGAGAATATTCCGCGTAATGGCGGTGCAATTCTTGCAATGAACCACATTGGATATCTTGATTTCGCTCTGATTGGTACTGCGGCCCTGCCGGTAAATCGATATGTGCGGTTTATGGCTAAGAAGGAAATATTCGACAACAAAATTGCGGGACCCTTAATGCGTGGAATGCACCACATCAGCGTTGATCGCTCAAATGGATCCGCGTCTTTTGTCGCAGCCCTTCGCGCTCTTAAAGCTGGTGAAATCGTTGGCATCTTTCCTGAAGGAACGATCTCGGTCAGTTTTGAATTAAAGGAATTTAAATCAGGCGCTGTGCGCTTAGCTATGGGTGCTGGAGTTCCAGTAGTTCCGGCCGTTGTGTGGGGTTCTCAAAGAATTTGGACCAAGAAGGTAAAGCGCGATTTACGGAGAAATAAGTATCCGATCTCCGTCACTTTTGGAGCACCGCTCTACTTTACAAAAGAGGATAACGTTGAAGAGGGTGAGGCTCAGCTTCGTGCTGCAATGCAGGCCCTCCTTCTTGATGTGCAATCTCACTACCCGGATAGCCACGAGGGTGCGCGTTGGGCACCGATCCGCCTTGGTGGAAGTGCTCCTGCTCCCCTAAACTAACGGACATGTTTAAACGGAAGAAAAAAGAGCCAAAGATCCGCGAACCTCGCTTTAAAGCAATTCGCGATGCCTATTCACTGACTAAAAGCGTTAAGCCATGGATTGGAAGCGTTCTGGCTTTAATCTTTGCTGTCGTCCTTGCAGTTGGTATCGGCATTGGTTTTGCAGTAGGTCATCCTTTCTACTTTGGATTCATCTCACTTCCTCTTGCTCTTCTCGCCTCACTCTTTGTCTTCTCCCGAATTGCACTCAACGCCAGCTTTGCAAGTGTCGAGGGTCAGATGGGTGCAGCAGCTAGTGTCTTGATGGCTATTCGCAAAGGTTGGACAACAACTCCAATGGTTGCCGTGAATAAGAACCAAGATATGGTCCATCGCAGCGTGGGTCGTCCAGGAATTGTTCTTACCGCGGAAGGCACCTTTGCAACGCGCCAACTCCTTCAAACAGCACGTCGAGATGCAGAGCGTTTTGCCCCTGGTGTGCCCATTTATGAAATCACAATCGGAGATGGTGATGGCGAGGTACCGCTTCGTAAATTACAGAAGCATGTTGGCAAGTTTAAGAAGACTCTCTCTCCTCATCAGGTGAGAGAAGTGCGTGCACGCCTCAAAGCAGTTGGTGGTATGTCTCTACCTTTGCCGAAGGGGCCAATGCCAAAGAACGTACGCGTTCCTAAGCGATAACAGTTAGCGAGTTTTTACAAGAACGGTATTGCTCAGTCGTTCATTGATTCCACGGCCATTCTGATCAAAGGTGATGGCAGTGATGATAATGATGAGAAGTCCCGTCCGAATTAAAGCTTGAATTGGCGTTGGCATTCCGCCGTCTGAAAAGCGAACAATCTTCAATCCCATGATGCGATGGCCAGGGGTTGCCCCGCCAAGGGCTGCAAAGATCAGATATTGAGCGGAGAAAATTGCTGGTGCTACAAATGGCTCAGGCCACCTTTGCCCGCCATCAAAAAAACCTTTGGCAATCGCCACACAGAGTAGCCAGTCGATCAGAACACCCACCATGCGACGCCCCTGGCTGACGCGGGGGTAACGCGGATCGATTTCCAGTGATGACATGGCCTAAGCCTATCTGAGCACCAGCCCTGTCACCGGATGAAGTCATTTAACAAGGATGTAACACGGCGATGATGCCATTTTTACCTCGTGGATCTAGGGTTAAGCCATCTCACAGAGCCTCAGAGCCGAGCGTCTCACAGCGATCATAAGAAAAATCGGAGTACTCCATGTTTAAGAATGCGCAAGAAATCTTTGCTTACATCAAGAAAGAAGATGTAAAACTTGTTGATGTTCGCTTTACCGATCTTCCAGGTATTCAGCATCACTTCAACGTACCTGTTGAATCATTTGATGAAGCTGTCTTTACAGATGGGTTGATGTTTGACGGCTCTTCAATCCGTGGGTTCCAATCGATCCACGAGTCAGATATGAAGCTTCTTCCAGTTCCAGAATCTGCATATCTCGATCCGTTCCGCCTTGAGAAAACTCTCATCATTATCTTCTCTGTTCACAACCCAACAGATAACACTCCTTACTCACGCGATCCTCGTGGAGTTGTAAAGAAGGCTGTTGATTACTTAAAGTCAACAGGTATCGCTGATCAGGCATTCTTTGCACCAGAGGCCGAGTTCTACGTCTTTGATGCTGTTCGCTTTAAGACAGGTATCAACGAGGCTTACCACCACATCGATTCATATGAGGGTGCATGGAATACAGGCATCGTTGCAGATCCAGATGGAACTCCAAACCGTGGATACCGCACTCGTATCAAGGGTGGATATTTCCCAGTTTCACCAACAGATCAATTCGCAGATCTTCGCGATGAAATGGTGATGGAACTCGGTCGTGCAGGACTTCTCGTTGAGCGTTCACACCACGAAGTGGGAACCGCGGGACAGATGGAGATTAACTACCGCTTCACAGATATCCTCACAGCAGGCGATGAGTTGATGAAGTTTAAGTACATCATCCGCAACGTTGCATGGGAAGGTGGCAAGACTGCAACCTTTATGCCAAAGCCACTCTTCGGAGATAACGGTTCAGGTATGCACGTCCACCAGTCACTCTGGAAAGATGGCAAGCCACTCTTCTTCGAAGCAGGAACATATGGCGATCTTTCGGATATGGCGCGCTGGTATATCGGTGGACTTCTTAAGCACGCACCTTCACTTCTTGCATTTACAAACCCAACAGTGAACTCATATCGCCGTTTGGTTCCAGGCTATGAAGCACCAGTCAATCTTGTCTACTCCGCTCGTAACCGTTCTGCATGTATCCGAATTCCAATTACAGGATCAAGCCCTAAGGCAAAGCGCATCGAATTCCGTTGCCCAGATCCTTCATCAAATCCATATCTCGCATTTGCAGCAATGCTCATGGCGGGTATCGATGGAATCTTGAACAAGATAGAGCCACCTGCCCCAGTTGATAAGGATCTCTACGAACTCGAAGGCGAAGAAGCTCGTGCAATTCCGCAGGTTCCAGGATCACTTGAAGCTGTTCTCGACAGTCTTGAGAAAGATCATGCATTCCTCACAACAGGTGGCGTCTTCAGCGAAGATCTCATCTCAACATGGATTGAATGGAAGCGTAAGCAAGAAGTTGATTACGTACGTTTGCGTCCACATCCTGCAGAGTTTGAACTCTATTACGACCTCTAAAAGTAGTTGAGTAAAACCCCCGTCAGTAATCTGGCGGGGGTTTTACTCTTGATCAACTCTCCCTCCGATAGACTCGCGCAATGGCACGCACAATCTCACCACTGAGAGATTTCCTTCACAAGGAATCTTCCTCTGGGGCACTTCTGGTTATTGCAGCCACCCTTGGTCTAGTTATCGCGAACTCCCCTATCTCTAGTCACTATTTTGATTTTCTGGCCCTCAGTTTCAACGTTGATAGCGGAATCTTCTATCTTCAACTCACTGTGCTCAAGATTATTAATTATGGATTTATGACAATCTTTTTCTTTGTCGTGGGTCTAGAAATCAAACGCGAACTTGTATCGGGCCATCTAGCTTCACTGAAGAAAGCTGCGATGCCGTTCATCGCAGCGCTCGGCGGCATGGCTGTTCCGGCAGGTATCTATCTTGCTATTGCGGGAGATGTGGCGGCCGAAGGATGGGCAGTTCCGGTTGCTACAGATATTGCACTCGCCGTTGGATTACTTGCAATGATGGGT
>JBILSO010000108.1:0-3161 GCA_044372065.1 Candidatus Planktophila sp.
TGCGACCAGTTGATCCAGCAGGAATTTTCATAATCTCGTAGAGATGTTCAGATGAAGAGTATGTCTCTACCGGTTCAGGCAATCCAAGCTTGAGGGCCATATCAATCATCTTCCAGCGCGCAAGATCATCCCAATCAACAAATGTGAGTGCAATTCCGTATGCACCCGCGCGTGCTGTACGACCAATACGGTGTACATATGTCTTCTCATCTTCTGGACATTGGTAGTTAATGACATGAGTAATGCCGTCAATATCAATTCCGCGTGCAGCGACATCAGTTGCAATCAGCACATCTGATTTGCCACCCTTGAATTCATTGAGCGCTTTTTCACGTGCAGCTTGCCCCATATCACCGTGCAGAGTTGCAGCACGGAAGCCACGTTCAATTAAATCATCAGAAGTCTTTTGACATGCTCTCTTTGTGCGACAGAAAACAATTGTTGGGCCACGACCTTCAGCCTGCAAAATACGAGCAAGCATTTCGATCTTATCCATCGCATGTGCGCGTACAACATGTTGTTCAATACGCGAGACCACATTGCCTTCATCTTGTGAATCTTGCGTACGAATATGTACAGGCTGATTCATAAATTTACGAGCCAGAGCAATGATGTCTCCAGGCATGGTAGCTGAAAAGAGCATGGTCTGTGTGCGATTAGGGGTACTTGCAAAGATCTTTTCTACATCGGGGAGAAATCCGAGATCGAGCATCTCATCTGCTTCATCTAGTACGACTCGAGTAACGCTAGCTAACTTGACCTGTCCTTGGCGATAGAGATCGAGCAGGCGGCCCGGAGTTCCCACGATGATTTCGACACCCTTTTGCAGCGCTTCGATCTGTGGTTCAAAGGCTCTTCCACCGTAAACAGCTAAGACTCTAATTTTTCTACTCTGAGTAATCTCTTCAAGATCCTTCGTTACCTGTACACAAAGTTCGCGTGTAGGAACTACGACAAGAACTTGTGGTGAATCTTGATATTCAAAACTCTTCCACTCCTCATCTGCAGGTGCGATCACGCGATCAACGAGAGGAATTCCAAATGCAAGTGTCTTTCCAGTTCCGGTCTTTGCCTGTCCGATGACATCGCCATCTGCAAGGGCAATTGAGAGAACCTGCTCCTGAATTGGAAATGGTGCTGTGTAGCCATGTTCGTTGAGAGCAGCGATCGTCTCTTTACGAAGTGGGAGGTCTGCGAAAGTCAGAGTCACTTACAGCGCGCCAAAACCGACGCGACGTTCGGTCGGTTGGCCAATCTCAACATAACCAATGCGCGCAGCGGGCACGATGATTTCGTGGCCGCGTATATCGGTCAGGATCAGGGGAGTGTTATCTGCCAGAGCTTGAGCAACAGCCTTTTTAATATCAGCTGGACTTAACTCGCACTCAAAGGCTAGTTCACTTGAAATATCTGCAACAGCAATTCTGATGAGAGCTGCCTGAGCGCCCTCTGATTTCTTTGTACTCATGGCTACATCCTAGATGCAAAGGTGGCCTACTGCTATTCGGTGCTATTCGGTACGCGGGAAGCCCGATATTCCTCGCCACATCAAGTTTTCTACAAGATCGACTGCTTGTTGGCGGGTCAATTTGCTATCGCGATCAAGCCAATGGCGAGCAGTTACTTGCGCATATCCAATCAGTCCAACACCGAGCATCATGGCAACTTCTTTCGGTAATCCAGTGTCATTTGAGATCACACCACTGACTGCTGCAGCACAGTCGTATGTCATGCGATTAAGACGCTCGCGTACTTGTGGTTCAACACTCATATCGCTTTCAAAGAGCAGTCGAAACGCCTCACCTTCGTTTTCGATAAAGGTAAAGTAAGCAACAACGGTCGCGCGCACTCTCTGTGCATTATCGGGAGTTGATGAGATTGCCTTCTGAATCTCAAAGACGAGTGAATCAATATGAAGATCTAGAACTGCGAGATAGAGATCTAACTTAGAAGGAAAATGCTGGTAGAGAACAGGCTTGCTGACACCTGCTCGATCTGCGATCTCATCCATTGCAGCCGAGTGATATCCAGCTGCAGTAAAGACCTCAAGGGCTGCGGTAAGCAAGATTGCTCGACGTTCATCACGCGGAAGACGAGCCTTATCGCCAATCGTTGGCTTCTCTGACGTACTCATTGTCCTAATCGTAGACGCAAAGTGGCACGCTTTCATAGTCTGAGGCAGAATTGCCAATTATGAAGAGACCTCCACTCGTTTCACCTGGCCCAGCTCTGACCGTTGATGAGGTGCGCAGATATAGCCGCCACTTGATCATCCCCGATGTAGCAATGGCAGGACAGCAACGCATGATGAATGCAAGGGTTCTCTGTGTCGGTGCAGGCGGTTTAGGTTCACCCGCACTGATGTATTTGGCGGCAGCAGGTGTTGGAACTATTGGAATTGTTGAATTTGATACCGTTGATGAATCGAATTTGCAGCGTCAAATCATTCACGGCCAATCTGATATCGGCAAGAGCAAAGCCCAATCGGCAAAAGAGAAAATTTTAGAGATTAACCCGTATGTCAATGTGATTACACATGAGCTCCGCCTCGATGTAGATAACGTAATGGATATCTTCGCTCAATACGACATCATCGTTGACGGTACAGATAACTTCGCAACGAGATATCTCGTCAATGACGCGTGTGTACTTCTAAAGAAACCTTATGTGTGGGGTTCTATTTATCGCTTCGATGGTCAAGCAAGTGTTTTCTGGGCTGAATATGGTCCTTGCTACAGATGTCTATATCCAGAGCCTCCACCACCAGGAATGGTTCCATCATGTGCCGAGGGTGGAGTGCTCGGAGTACTTTGTGCAACGATCGGCTCAATCCAAACCACTGAGGCGATCAAGGTGATTACCGAAGTAGGTGAGCCACTTATTGGCGAATTGATGATCTATGACGCACTTGAAATGGAATTCAGAAAAGTCAAGATTCGTAAAGATCCGAACTGCCCACTGTGTTCTGAAAAAGCAACTCAGAAAGCACTTCTTCCAGATTATGAAGCCTTCTGCGGAGTTCTCTCATCTGAGGCACAAGATGCGGTTACAGACTCAACTATTTCGGTAGCAACGCTGAAGGAAAAAATGGATCAGGGGGATGACTTTTACCTCATTGATGTACGCGAACCGAGTGAGTTCGAAATCGTGCGAATTCCAGG
>JBILSO010000109.1:0-3145 GCA_044372065.1 Candidatus Planktophila sp.
CAATTCTCCATCTTTACCTTTTCCGTCACGGAAAATATAGCGAGCGCGCTCTGGTGATCCAGGTTCAGAATTAAGTGCATCGATAAACCATTGATGCAGATTGGAAGAGTGGTTTGGAACGATATCTACAAATACTCGGATTCCAGCATCATGAAGGGCCGTCAACATCTCATCAAAGTCTTCGAGAGTTCCAAGTTTTGGATCTACATTTCGATAGTCATCAACATCGTATCCACCATCTGCAAGAGCCGATGGATAGAACGGACTCAGCCAGACTGCATCGAGTGAGAGAGATTTTAGGTATGGGACTTGAGAAGTGATGCCTTTGAGATCACCGATTCCATCGCCATTTGAATCCTTAAAGCTACGTGGGTAGATCTGATAGATCGCCGCCTGTCTCCACCAGTTAGCATCTTTAGACAAGCTCATCGAATTCTGACCCCCAATAATTTCGCCCAATACTAGCCAATAAAGGGAGGGCGATGGTCATGCGCCTCTGGGCAAAGTAGAATAAGCAATTATGAGCCTGAGCATAAAGACAACGATGTACGGCGAAATTCACGAATTTCCACGTGTCATCATCGATTCCTTGGCTCGCTTAAAGGCAGTGGAAGAGATCGCAGAGATTCTCACATCGAAAGATTTCGCAACTGTTCAAGTACTTGGACGTGGAACTTCTGGAAATGCCTCTTTGTTTCTGAAGTACCTCATTGAGGTACGAATGGGAATTCTTGTAGCAGATGCTTCCCCTTCGACAACTTCAATCTATAAATCACCGATCGCAATGCGCAATAACCTGCTGATCGGGATGAGCCAGAGTGGAAAGTCGACTGACCTCGTTGAGTTTGCACGTACCGCAATCGAAAGTGGGGCCTACTTTGTTGCGATGACAAACGATGCCTCGAGCCCACTCGCACAATTGGCTCACCATCATATTGATCTTGGAGTTGGTCCTGAATTAGCAGTTGCTGCGACAAAGAGCTTCTCATCCGAACTGTTGCACGCTCAACTCTTGGTAGATGCAATGCTTAATGAGACTGCCCCGGCGAAGTTGGTTGAGGAAGCAGAACGAGTAATTAAAGATGCAGACCTGAGAATTCAGAAGGCAACTTCACTTCACCATGTCGAAGACATTGTTGTCCTTGGTCGAGGTTACTCACTTGCCAATGCTTTAGAGCTCTCTCTCAAGATTAAAGAAACTTCCTTGATCAATGTTCCTGCAAACTCAACGGCTGAATACCTACATGGACCGATTGCAGCACTTAAGGAAAGTTCCTCAGTGATTTTCCTCGCTCCTTCAGGCCAGGACTATTCAGTGATTGCCCCTACTGTTGATCGCGTCCGAGCCATCACAAAGAATATTTTCTGGATCGGTTCATCTGAGTACTGCGCTGAAGGTGAGACTTTTCTCGGTGGATCAACGATTGAAAATGAGAGCTACTCATGCATCCTTGATTCAACTGTCCTTCAGTTACTCGCAAATCAACTTGCCGTTGCAAAGGGACTCAACCCAGATGCGCCTAAAGGTTTAAATAAAGTCACCCTTACCCGCTAATTCATTTACCTTTTATCTCCAATAACTTGATTGCAGCTACCGCGCTGTCATACCCCTTATCTTCGATGCTTTCTGGGCGGCCACTTCGAGCAATTGCCTGATCAAGGGTGTTGCACATCAAGACACCGAAACCAATAGGTGCGCTGAACTTTAGGGAGACATCCATGACGCCTTGCGTGACACCTTGGCAGACATAATCAAAGTGCGGTGTTTCACCCTTTAGAACTAAGCCCACTGCAACTACAGCGTCAACACCTTGTTCGAATGCAAGTTGTGCCGCAAGCGGAATCTCAAATGAACCTGGAACATAGGTAACTTCTATCTTGCTAATCGATGCGGCTTTGAGCGCTCGTTGCGCACCAGCAATCAGGTCGTTACAGATATCCAAATGCCAACTCGAAGAGATAATCGCCACGCGAGCTTTTGGCAATTGTGGAAGAACAACTTCTGGTGCATTTCCTGACATTCTATTCTCCTGCCCTTGTGTGTCCGAGTTTTGTTGCTTTTGTATCTAAATACTTTTGGTTAAATTCATTAGCTGCAATCGGTAAAGAGTGAGTTGTAGATTTGATTCCTGCATCCTTTAGAGCCTGAATCTTCTCCGGATTATTTGTCATTAGCACAACGCTTTTTAATCCTAGCTCTGCAAGAATTTCAATCGCATCGTTCCACTCTCGCGCATCTACTTGATGCCCAAGTGCGACATTCGCCTCAACAGTATCTAAACCGCGATCTTGTAACTGGTAAGCCTTTATCTTCTCGGCCAATCCAATTCCACGACCTTCATGATTTCTTAAGTAGATGATGTAGCCAGAACCTTTTTCTACGATGAGATCCATGGCGGCTTTAAGCTGTTCACCACAATCACACCTCTGTGAACCGAGTACATCTCCAGTAAAACATTCGGAGTGGATGCGCAGATACGTGGGCTCTGATGTGATCTGCGGATTGAAAGCGATGATGACGTGATCGCGCTGGCGTAGCGCTGGATATGTTGCAACTTTCCAAATCTGGTTATCAATTGGTAGATCTGCCCACTCAAGATGTGTGGGAGAACTCTTGATTGCAGTGAAGTTTTCTTTGTAATAGGCAGCCAAATCGGCAATCGCAATGATTGGAATCTGATGCTTAGCTGCGAAAGCCTCGAGGGTTTTGCCTCGAGCCATTGATCCATCTTCGGTAACAATTTCAGAGAGCAAGGCCTGCTCGGAAGTTTTCGCAAGCCGCGAAAGTGCGATGCCTGCCTCAGTATGTCCCTGGCGACCCAGAAGTACCTGGTCGTGAGCTACTAATGGATACACGTGTCCAGGTCGTATCAACTCATTTGGTGAAGTCGTCGATTCAGCAAGTGCGCGAATAGTTCTTGCTCGCTCAGTTGCACTAACGCCTGTGGTGATTCCAGGTGCAAAATCAACCGCAACCGTAAATGCAGTACGTCGCTGGTCCTCGTTATTTTCAACCATGAGTGGGAGATTGAGTTCGCGTGCTCGAGACTTGGTCAATGCAACGCAGAGGATTCCAGTGGTGTGAGTAACCATGAAGGCGACTTTTTCGGGCGTCACCTCTGTTGCGAGAAGCATCAGGTCACCT
>JBILSO010000110.1:0-3140 GCA_044372065.1 Candidatus Planktophila sp.
AAACTATCTTGGGCAGCTGGCTTACCTGCACGGCGATATTCGGCGATAAATGAGACGACGGTCCATGATGCAAAGAATCCAATGAACCAACCAAGTTTTCCGTTAAGCCCAGTTGTAAAGAGAAGGACTACTGATAGTGCTAGCGAGATAAAGAAATTAAGTACCTTCTGTCCTCGCTCACGAGTTGTTGGCTCCCAAGGCTTACCTGGCTTAGGGGTAATTGGCGCTTGACTAATTGCTGATGTCATTTAGCGACCTGTCTTTCCAAGGCGATTCACCAGAATGTTTGCGATCGCGTTGATAATGAGGGTGAGAAGGAAGAGAACTAAGCCAGCAGCCATAAGAGCATTCACTTCTTCTCTATCGGCTTCATTAACTTTCAGTAGGATCAAGGATGCGATGTTTCCACCAGAACCAAAAAGAACTTGCCAGTTAACCTGATACACAATATTCAAAACTGTGTAGACCGCAACGGTCTCACCCATCGCTCGACCGAGGCCGAGCATTGCGCCACCGACAATTCCGCCGCGGCCAAAGGGAAGAACAACAGCGCGAATCATTGACAATCTTGTGGCACCCAGCGCGTAAGCGGCTTGAATTCGATCAAGAGGGGTTTGTGAGAAAACTTCGCGGGCAATTGATGTCGTAATTGGAATAATCATGATTGCTAGAACGAGACCAGCAATAAACGGCGAGCGCGTAAAAAATGGCGCCGGCACATCAAAGATTGGTATCCATCCAAGATATTTATTAAGGAGCTTTGCCCAATACTCGGCACTCGGCATGAGAACCAAGAATCCCCAGAATCCGAAGAGGATGGAAGGGAATGCTGCCATCAAATCAATCAGAGCAATCAGAATGCTTCTTGCTTTACGTCCCGAATAAAACTCTAAGAAGAGAGCGCTAAAGACAGCAATCGGAACACCAACAACAACGGCTACAAGTGCCGATAGGATTGTTCCCACCAACATTGCTGCCAAGCCGTAATCTTGTGAAACTATATTTGAGCTTTCATCTTCGATTACATCCCAATTCGAGTTGGTAATGAATCCAAGACCTTCAACACGAATTACGCCTAAGCCGCGATATGCAAGGAAAGCAAAAATCAATCCGAGGATGATCAAGGAAGACATTCCACCCGCAGTAACGACTACGCGAAAAATCTGATCTGATCTACGAGGCTTGGTAACCAGCTCGCGTGGGGCAGGTGTAACTGTGTTGCTCACGCGGGAATCTTGTCGTTACTCCGCATAGGAAGCGAGGCCACAAGGTGAACAGAAGGTGAACACATCTTGAATTCACGCTCGGTCGCCCTATCCCCCTAAACTGGGCGTCATGGCTACCGAACTCCCCCATCTGATCTGGATCGATTGCGAGATGACGGGGCTTTCCCTCGAAAAAGATGTGCTTGTCGAGATCGCCGTACTTGTGACCGACTCCGAGCTCAACATAATTGGTGAAGGCATCGATCTGGTCATCAAAGCAACGCCAGAGCAGCTAGCCGGAATGAACGAGTTCGTGACCCAGATGCACACTGCTTCGGGTCTGATCACCGAGATCCCAGAGGGCATCACAGTTGAGGCCGCAGAGGATGCGATTTTGGCTTATCTCGAATCCGCTGGAACCTTGCCTGGAAAATCTCCTCTGGCCGGAAACTCCGTCTCAGTCGATCGCAACTTCATCGCCCGCGACATGTCACGCCTCAATGAATACCTCCACTATCGCACTGTCGATGTCTCAAGCATTAAAGAGTTAGCCCGCCGCTGGTACCCAAAGATCTATTTCGCAGCCCCAGCAAAGACAGGCAATCATCGCGCGCTCGGCGATATTCAGGATTCGATCGAAGAGCTCAAGTATTACCGCAGCAGCGTTTTTATCGATGCTCAAATTCAGGGACAGAATCCGCCTGCAGAGAAGGTAGACTAACCCCGCACAGCACATGGTGGGCGTAGCTCAGCTGGTAGAGCACTCGGTTGTGGTCCGAGATGTCGCGGGTTCGAGCCCCGTCGCTTACCCCAAGTTTTTCCCTTCCCAAGCACCACCTTAAAGAAAGTGCGATTCATATGATCTTCGATGTTGTTGTTGAAATTCCAGCAGGGTCACGAAACAAGTACGAAATCAATCACACCACCGGTGAAGTTCGCCTTGATCGAATGCTCTTCACATCAACTCGCTATCCCTATGACTATGGCTTTGTTAAAAACACTCTCTCATTAGATGGCGATCCACTTGATGCTCTCATCATGCTTGATGAGCCAACATTTCCTGGCTGCGTTGTTTCATGTCGTGTAATCGGCATGCTCAACATGACAGATGAAGCTGGCGGCGATGACAAGCTTCTTTGTGTTGCAGCCGGTGATGTTCGTAAGTCTTATCTCCAAGATCTCAGCGATGTTCCTGCCTATGAACTCTCTGAAATTAAGCACTTCTTTGAAGTTTACAAAACTCTAGAACCTGGAAAATCTGTACAGGGCGGAGAATGGGTTGGACACGACGAGGCAGAATTAGAAATCAATGCCTCTTACAAGCGGTATAAAGAAAGCCACTAAGCAAACTATTTTGGAAGTAACTGTTTCGGACAAGCAGTAAGTATTCGCGCCATCGCGTCCCTCTCAGCCTTGGTAACCCAGATCCCGTACTTTGCTTTAACAGCAATCTGTTGCGCCACATAAGCACATCGATAACTCTTCAAAGGCGGAAGCCACGATGCAGCATCGCTGTCCCTCTTCTGTGAATTCAAGCTTTGTTGAGTAGCTTTTAGATTAAGTGGATCGTTATAAAAATTCATTCGCTTTGCAGCATCCCATTTAAAAGCGCCCTTTTGCCACGCATCTGACACAGCAACCACATGATCTATCGGCACCAGGTTGCTTGTTCCCTGGCCTCGCATGAAATCTATTTTCTTGCCAGAGTATGGATCTATAAGCGTTCCGGAAAGAACTAAGCATTTATCGCGGCCTGTTCCAAATACTTTGTTAGTGAGATCTCGGGCAAGAACATCGTTGCGAGCATCGCAACCATTGCCATCCGGATCGTCCCAATCTCCAAAGAGCGCACGGTCGTATCCGGTCTTTGGAGCTCGACCTTTGACCGCCAATGTAGAGAGAGCTGAAGAGGCCGTTACCTCAGTTGCTGCAGAA
>JBILSO010000111.1:0-3116 GCA_044372065.1 Candidatus Planktophila sp.
CCAGAGCGACTTCTTAGGATCGATACCACCACGTGATTGATCAACGTATGAGATCTTTACAGTCTCACCAATCTTTACATTGCCAGAATCTGCTGGCTCAAGACCAAGAATTGTTTTAAAGAGCGTTGTCTTTCCGGCACCGTTAGGGCCGATTACTCCAACAATTCCGTTACGCGGAAGAGTAAATGAGAGTCCGTCGATGAGTACGCGATCGCCGAATCCCTTGACAAGGTTTTCTACTTCAACAACAACGTTTCCAAGGCGTGGGCCAGGTGGAATTTGAATCTCTTCAAAGTCGAGTTTGCGCATCTTGTCGGCCTCTGCCGCCATCTCTTCATAGCGTGCAAGGCGTGCCTTTGACTTTGTCTGACGGCCCTTTGCATTTTGTCGAACCCATTCGAGTTCTTCGGTCAGGCGCTTTGCGCGCTTGGCATCTTTCTGGCCTTCAACTTTAAGGCGTGCAGCCTTTGTCTCTAAGTATGTTGAGTAATTTCCTTCGTATGGATAGGCGCGACCGCGATCGAGTTCAAGAATCCATTCCGCGACGTTGTCCAAGAAATATCTATCGTGCGTAATCGCTACAACTGCGCCTGGATACTTCTGCAAATGTTGCTCCAGCCACAATACTGATTCAGCATCAAGGTGGTTCGTTGGCTCATCGAGAAGTAAAAGATCAGGAGCTTCGAGTAGAAGTTTGCAGAGAGCTACTCGACGCTTTTCTCCACCTGAAAGCACGCTGACATCAGCATCTCCTGGTGGACAGCGGAGTGCATCCATCGCCTGTTCAAGTTGTGAATCAATCTCCCATGCATTGCGGTGATCAAGTTGCTCCTGCAACGTTCCCATCTCAGCGAGCAAGGTGTCGTAATCAGCATCTGGGCTCGACATCTCTTCAGAGATTGCATTAAAGCGTGCCAACATATCCATCGTCTCGCGCACACCATCTTGCACATTTTCCAGAACGCTTCGTGACTCATCAAGCTGTGGCTCTTGCAGCAAAATTCCGACTGTAAATCCTGGAGTCAGATATGCCTCGCCATTAGATGGTTGTTGTAACCCAGCCATAATCTGCAAGACCGTCGACTTACCGGCACCGTTTGGACCAACAACGCCGATCTTGGCACCCGGAAGGAACATCAAGGTGACATCGTCAAGAATGACCTTGTCACCGTGCGCTTTACGCGTCTTTTTCATTGTGTAAATGAATTCAGCCATTGTCACACCTTAATAGTTGAACCGTTAGAATAGTAATCAGACGACACCTGCAGGCGCCTGTAGCTCAGTCGGATAGAGCACCCGCCTTCTAAGCGGGTTGTCGCAGGTTCGATTCCTGCCAGGCGCACCAGAACCTCATCAAAGCGCATCATAGAAAAAAGAACGACCAGGCTGGTTGGCCTGGCCGTTCTTTTTATTACCCTCGAGATTAGGAAGTTTTAACCTAGCTTCGCGATTGCTGCATCAGCGTACTTCTTTAGATTTCCTGTGATCGCAATGAAGTCAGGAGCCAAATCGGTACATGCCGGTGAGATAACTAAGTTAGCCCACTCCTTGATTGCAGGCACGGCAGCCTTGTCCTTGTAATTACTATCACCCAACATGTAGGTGATGATTCCAAGGGTGTACGCGCCAGCTTCCTTAGTCGCATAGTCAAACTTGAAGATACCCTTCGCATCAACTGTTGCTGATCCCAAGAACGCTGCAGTTGCATCACCAGTTGGTAGTGCAAAGTTTCCTGAAGCATTTCCAAGAGCGGTAGTCTTCAAGTTGTACTTTGTACCGTATGAAACTTCAGCATAAGTGATCGAGTACTTGGTTTTAGCTGCCAATTGAGCAACACCTGTAGAAGAGTTTGCTCCGACAACGCGTCCGATATTTCCAGGAGCGTTTATGTTGCCAGGGAATGCTGTTACGAATGTGTCGTTCTGTGGCTTAGTCCATGTTGTTGGAGCAACTCCGCGTAACCATGCTGTGAAGTTACCTGACGTACCAGAGCGATCTGAACGATAGATAACTGTGATTGGCTGGTTAGGTAGTGTGTAGGTGATGTTCTTCTTTGTTGTGCGAAGAACAATTGCGTTGCCCTTAGCATCCTTAACTAGATCACCCTTACGGTCTTTCCGATAAACAATTTGATTCACTGAACGGTTGTTGTCTTTCGCAATTGCAGGATCATTCCAGCGAGTGATTTCACCGGCGAAAATCTTTGCTGCTGTCTCTGGTGATAAATAGAGCTGGTTCTTTGCTGGCAAGTTGTGGAGAAGTGCAATTGGAGCAGCTGCTGCTGGGATGTGCACCAATGTTGGTCGAGCTGTTGAACCTGTGTGTGCTGTATCTGAGAACCAAATATGTCCGAGTTGCTTGTCAGAGCCATCACGACCTGTGCCTGAACCTGCAGCAGCGTAGGTGAGTGAGTGACCTGTTGTCTTGTTAAAAACTACCTTGCATTCTTCAATGAGCAGGGCTGGGAAGGAGGCACCTGTACCAGTGAGATCTGTTGCTTGTGCCGCTGGTGCGAGGCCAACAATGAGGCCGACTGCAACTGCTACGACACCAAACTTCTTTGAGAGTTTCATTCTCTACCTTTCGAATACTTCCCGAGGTTGGGACTCACTTGATGTGAGGACTAGAAAGTACTGAAGGTTGGGGTCTAGATGGCTACGACTTGGTGAACAACAGTTGAACCTATCTCAAATTATTGAGGTGGTTCTTTATCCGAATCGACCGGTGACGTAATCCTCTGTGCGCTTATCGCGTGGGCGAGAGAAGAGCTCATTAGTAGGGGCAACCTCGATCAATTCGCCAGGGCCACCATCTGAGAGCATGAATGCTGAGTAATCAGATACTCGAGCTGCCTGCTGCATATTGTGAGTAACGATAACGATTGTCATCGTCTGCGAAAGCTCAGAGATGGTCTGCTCAATGCGGAAAGTTGATCCTGGATCAAGTGCTGAACATGGCTCATCCATGAGCAATACTTCTGGACGCACAGCCAATGAACGAGCGATACAGAGACGTTGCTGCTGTCCACCTGAAAGTGCACTTGCGTGCTCACCAAGACGATCCTTTACTTCCTCCCACAAACCAGCACGGACGAGGCATTCTTCGAGAAGGTCATC
>JBILSO010000112.1:0-3094 GCA_044372065.1 Candidatus Planktophila sp.
TCTTCGCTGCCTTCGCGGCGGGCAGGTTTTTCTCCGACAAGGCGGAGCTTCTCTTCAATTTCATCTGCAATCGAATCTACTTGACGCACATTTGAACCGGTGACAATGAGGAATATTTCACTCAAAACCATTTGATCTGAAAGATCAAGTGCGACCATCTCAGTTGCCAACTTATCGGCGGCTGCGCGAGCTGCGATCTGAGTGATTTTGATTGCGCTCGGGCTAGCTGCCATATAGGTGGTGCTCCTTAATGAAGTGGGCTACTGAAGGTGAGTACTCTCTCGAAGATCCTTCACGAATGCCAGTTGAGGCAACGTTGAGCGCTCCAATATCAATTCCAAGATCACTTTCTGACCCTGGTCGCTCAATAATGATGAAGGTGACTAACTTCTTTAGATCATCGATGCGGTGCCACTGATCTAATTTCGCATAAGCATCACTTCCGATAATGAGGTGGAGTGAATCATCGGGATAGCTCTGTGCGACTGCCTCAACAGTGTCTATGGTGTAACTAGGTCCTTCACGCAAGATTTCTATTGGATTTACCTCAACACGAGCAGAGATATCTATCGGAAGGTCGGTGACTGCGAGTTCACACATCTGTCGACGCTGGGCACCTGTTGCAACTGGATCATGTTCGCGAAGTCGTGGTTGCCCTGCAGGAAATAACAAAATCTGGTCGACAACATCTCGACGGAGTAATTGAGTGATTACATGCATGTGGCCTATGTGAATGGGATCGAATGTCCCGCCATAGAGACCAAGCCGTGCCAAAAGAATTACTTATCTAGGCGAAGTACAAGATAGAGAAGTACAACAAATACTCCGAATGCGAATCCACCAAAAACTGCAGGAGATGCTGGGAGTTCGCGGACGACTTCACTAGCTACTGTGATCATGTGCCGATCCTACTACTTGTCGCCCCGAAGTAACGCTTCGAAGGCGGCCTCATCAATGATGGCAACCCCAAGCTCCTGTGCCTTAGCCAACTTTGAGCCGGGATCTGATCCCACCAATACATAATTTGTCTTCTTTGACACAGAGCTCGAAGGCTTTCCGCCGTGGGCAGTAATAGTTTCTGCAATCGAATCTCTTGTGTAATTGTTTAATCCGCCGGTAACCACAAAAGTAAGGCCAGTCAGCGTTTGAGGTTTTGCAACACCTGCGACGATCTTCATTGCAACACCGGCCTTGCTCCACTTGCGAACAATCTCTTTATGCCAATCAATCGCGAACCACTCGACAACAGATTCAGCAATCGTTGCGCCAACGCCTTCGACTTCAGCTAACGCCTCTGCTGACGCATCGGCAATTTTCTCAATAGATCCAAATGTTGTGGCCAAGGCTTGAGCAGCTGTTGGTCCCACGTGGCGAATTGAGAGCGCCACAAGCACGCGCCAGAAAGGTCGCGACTTCGCCTCTTCTAGTGCAGCTAATAACTTCTCCACATTCTTGCCGGCCTCACCATCTTTCTTGGTAAAGAAAGTGGATTTAACAAGTTTCTCTTCAGTAAGGGAAAAGAGATCTGACTCATCTTCAATAACACCATCTGCAAGGAGTGCCACCGCTGCTTCGTATCCGAGAACATCAATATCAAGTGCTGCACGTGAACCAATGTAATAAATGCGCTCCCGGAGCTGGGCGGGACACGTATGTGCATTTGGACAACGAATATCGACATCGCCATCGCTCAGTGCACGAAGCGCGCTCCCACATTCAGGACACTCGGTCGGCATAACAAATGCGCGTTCTGAACCATCTCGCTTTCCAACAACGGGACCTAACACTTCAGGGATTACATCTCCTGCTTTACGAATAACAACTGTGTCACCGATAAGGACGCCTTTGCGTTCGATCTCTTCTTGGTTATGTAGCGTTGCATTTGTCACCGTTGAACCGGCCACCTTGACCGGCTCCATAAATGCAAACGGTGTAACTCGACCTGTACGTCCAACGCTTACCTTGATGTCAAGAAGCTTTGTTGTTACTTCCTCCGGTGGGTACTTAAATGCGATAGCCCACTTCGGTGCACGTGAAGTGAACCCAAGTGCTTGTTGGGATGCAATTTCATCAACTTTGATCACAATTCCATCGATCTCGTGTTCTACATCATGGCGATGCTCGTTGTAGTGAGCGATGAACTTTTCAACATCTTCACGTGTTGTAACAACACGGAATCGATTACTCGTTGGAAGTCCAAGACCCTTAAGGAATTCATATGCTTGTGATTGGCTTGCAAAGTCTGCTCCGTTATGGGCACCCACTCCGTGTACAACAATACTTAATGGGCGAGAAGCGGTAACGCGTGGATCTTTTTGGCGTAGAGATCCAGCGGCAGCATTGCGTGGATTAGCGAAAAGTTGCTTGCCCGCTTCTTCAAGTGATTCATTAAGTTCATTGAAGGCGGCGATGGGAAAGAAAACTTCACCGCGCACTTCGATTTCGTCTGGAATGTTCTTGCCGGTCAGCGTATGTGGAAGATTCTTAATTGTCTTTACGTTTAGTGTGACATCTTCACCAGTGACGCCATTGCCGCGAGTCAGTGCTCTGACTAATTCACCTTTTTCATAGAGTAAGTTAATTGCCAGACCATCGACTTTGAGTTCGCAGAGAAATGGTGGGCTTGAAACTTCTTTCTCGACACGATCAAACCAACTTGTGAGCTCGTCTAAATCGAAGACGTTATCAAGGCTCATCATCTTTTCAATGTGATCATGTTGGGTAAATGTCGTCGAAAATCCCCCACCTACTCCGAGTGATGGTGAATCAGGAGCCAATAATTCAGGGTGAGCAGCTTCAAGTTCGCCCAGTTCGCGCAAGAGAGCATCAAACTGCGCATCAGTAATTGTTGGTGCATCCAATACGTAATACTTAAATTGGTGGTCGCGAATCTCGGTTGTGAGCTGATCAATGCGATGGCGAGCAGTGTTACTCATCAGGCTGTCTCACAAATCGTTGCTGATCCCACCACGCGATCGCCATCATAGATCACCATTGCTTGCCCAGTTGCAAGGCCTAGCAACGGTGTATCCAAATCAGCTACAAGGTTGGTTCCATCAAAACGATATGTACATGGCAGCGCTTGACCGTGTGC
>JBILSO010000113.1:0-3089 GCA_044372065.1 Candidatus Planktophila sp.
CCGCTATGCGAATCCTCCAAATGAGCGTGCTAAGGGTATCGCCGCACTCACTATGATTTCACCAGATCCTCCGCGCGGCATTACCGCGCTGAACTCCCCCAGGGTAGGAATACAGCAAGGGTAGGCGTGCTCTGATGGGTGCGCGGAGGGTCCCTAAAACTTTAGAATCACCACTGACCAAGAAGCAGAGACGAGTAGGGGGAGATGATGTCGCTAGCGCTTTATCGCAAGTACCGTCCCTCTGTCTTTGCAGATGTCATCGGACAAGAACATGTCACTGTTCCATTATCTAATGCACTCGAATCTGGTCGCACACATCACGCATATTTATTTAGCGGTCCACGTGGTTGCGGAAAAACTTCTAGCGCTCGCATTATGGCGCGCTCACTCAACTGCGCAAAAGGACCAACACCGAATCCATGTGGTGAGTGTCAATCATGTAAAGATTTAGTAGCAAATGGTCCGGGATCACTCGATGTAATTGAGTTAGATGCTGCGACACATGGATTGGTAGATGATGCGCGCGATCTTCGCGACAAAGCATTCTTTGCGCCAGTACAAAGCAAGTACAAGATTTACATTATTGATGAAGCACACCAACTTGGGCCCGGAGCAGCGAATGCACTCCTTAAGGTTGTAGAAGAACCACCTCCTCACGTTATCTTCATCTTTGCAACAACTGAGCCAGAGAAATTAATCTCAACAATTCGCTCACGTACTCACCACTATCCATTCCGCTTAGTTCCACCTGGAATCTTGGGCGAGCACCTAGAAAAGATCTGCGCACAAGAAGGTGTCAAAGTTGCTAAGGGTGTAATCCCGCTAGTTGTACGCGCAAGCGGTGGCTCTGTCCGTGATGCGTTAAGTATCTTGGGACAATTACTTGCAGGCGCAGGTGCTGAAGGCGTTAGCTATGAAATTGCAATTCAATTGCTTGGCTTTACCGATAGCGCGCTTCTTGACGATGCAGTTGAAGCTTTAGCTGCTCGTGATGGAGCGACACTCTTTAAGACCGTTGATCGCGTTATCGAATCTGGGCATGATCCACGACGTTTTGCTAGTGATTTTCTTGAGCGCTTACGCGATCTCATGATCGTTGATGCACTCGCTGCAACAAGTGCTAACTCGATCCTGCGTGATATTCCAGAAGATCAACTCGAGCGCATGGTTGCTCAGGCAAAGAATCTCGGAGCAGCAACACTTTCACGCGCTGCCGATATTGCGGCCGAAGGCCTCACACAGATGCGTGGTGCTACAGCTCCACGGCTAATCCTTGAACTTATTTGCGGACGTATGTTGTTGCCGATGGGAGATGCCAGCGAAGCAGGTTTACTTGCTCGCCTTGAAAGACTTGAGCGCGTACAAGGAATGGTGACTTCAGCACCTGCTGCTACGACAGCTCCTGCACCTGCAAAGAAAGCAGAGCCGGTCGCTACATCAATAGTTGAAGAAAAAGTAGAAGCCAAGGTAGAAGCCAAGGCAGTCGTCGAAGAGGTAAAGAAGAGTGCTGCTACACCAGTTGATTCTCTTGATGTCGCAGCTCTTCGCCGTATGTGGCCTGAAGTAATTGAAAATGTAAAGAAGCGCCGTCGCTTAACTTGGTCACTCCTGAGCGCAAGCGCGCAGATTTTGGGCCTTGATGAGAAAGCAATCACAATTGGTATTGCTAATGCTGGTGCCCGTGATTCATTTATTCGCTCTGAATCTGATGAGATTCTGCGCCAAGCATTTATTGATGTAACAGGACTTGATCGCAAGATCGAAGCACTTGTTGATCCATCTATTGATCCAAGTAGCAACCCAGCTGCACGCGCAGTTCGTACCGATGAGGCTCCCACAGATAAGACACTCTTAAGTGGTGCCGCGCTCTTAGCTGCCGAACTCGGCGCAACAGTGATTTCTGAAAAGAATAAATAAGCATGACTTCAGGAATGTATGAAGGTGCGATTCAAGATTTAATTGACGCGCTCGGCCGCTTGCCAGGTATTGGACCAAAGTCAGCACAACGAATTGCATTCCATATTTTGCAGAGTGAGAACGAAACTGCACAGGCACTTGTTGATGCAATCCGTACAGTCAAAGAACGAGTGAAGTTCTGCGTCCAATGCGGAAATGTTTCAGAAGAGACTGAGTGCCGCATCTGTCGCGATCCACGCCGTGATCCCACACAGATTTGTGTTGTTGAAGAGAGTAAAGATGTCATCGCAATCGAACGCACCCGTGAATTTCGCGGCAAGTATCACGTGCTCGGTGGTGCGATCAGCCCGATCGATGGCATCGGTCCAGAGCAATTACGCATTCGCGAATTAATGACACGTTTAGCTGATTCAAATATCACTGAAGTTATCTTGGCTACAGATCCCAACCTCGAAGGCGAAGCAACAGCAACGTACTTAGCTCGTTTGATTAAGCCGATGGGGCTGAAAGTCTCACGCCTTGCCAGCGGACTTCCTGTGGGAGGCGATCTTGAATATGCAGACGAAGTGACCTTGGGCCGCGCCTTTGAGGGGCGGCGTAACGTAGAGGGATAGTTTTCTCATATCCTGAGATGCTTACCGTCTCATATTATGGGATATCGGCAATTTAGGTAGCCCCGTGGCCATTAGATGGTTCACACTTATCGGCATGGGACTCATTGTTCAGAAATACGGCGGATCTTCGGTAGCAGATGCCGATGGGATGAAACGCGTTGCAGCTCGCATCGTCGCCTCCAAAAAGGCGGGTAACCAGGTTGTTGTGGTTGTCAGCGCGATGGGCGATACCACCGATGAACTCATTGAATTGGCCAATGCCGTAACCCCAATCCCGCAAGGGCGAGAGCTCGACATGTTGCTCACAGCTGGTGAGCGAATTTCGATGGCACTCCTTGCAATGGCAATTAACAATTTAGGTTTTGAAGCACGTTCATTTACCGGAAGCCAAGCTGGAGTTATTACAGATTCAGTCCACGGAAAAGCGCGCATCATCGATGTAACTCCAGGCCGCATCCGTGAAGCAATTGATGAAGGTGCAATCGCAATCGTTGCTGGTTTCCAAGGAATCTCACAAGATACAAAAGACATTACAACTCTTGGTCGCGGCGGATCCGA
>JBILSO010000114.1:0-3081 GCA_044372065.1 Candidatus Planktophila sp.
ATCTTCCCGGTACGAACAGCTGGAACGTATGCTGCAAGAGGCCTTGTCGCAACAGGGAGCGTTAATCCTTTTTCCGCTAATTTGGCGCGAACATCGGTAGACATTACTTAACTTCCTTTTTCATGTAAGCAACGAGTTGCTCACCACCTGGAGCAGGAATCACGGTGACAAGTTCCCATCCATCAGAACCCCATGTATCAAGAATTTGTTTTGTTGCATGTGAAAGCAATGGCACGGTTGCGTATTCAAATTTCATATTAATTTCCTCCTGTTATTGCAGCTAGGGCTGCCTTGACCAATGTTGAAACCATTCCACCATCTGCTTTTCCTGCAACTTGTGGCTTAAGAACGCCCATCACCTTGCCCATATCAGCAGGTCCGGCGGCACCTGTTGATGCAATTGCGGCATCGACAAGTTTCTTCACATCATCTTCGCTCAACTGTTCTGGGAGATAGCGGGCGATAACTTCACCCTCCGCTTTCTCCTCAGCCGCCTTATCTTCGCGTCCAGCCTTTGCAAATTCTTCTGATGCTTCGCGACGTTTTTTTGCCTCGCGTGAAAGCACAGTGATGATTTCGGCATCGGTGAGTACGCGCGCCTCTTTTCCGGAAACTTCTTCGTTAGTAATCGCAGTTAAAACCATGCGGATCGTGCCTGATACAAGCTTGTCGCTTGAACGAATTGCCTCTGTAAGGTCGCTTTTAAGTGTCTCTTTTAGTCCCATGCCTCAATCTTCTCATGCTCCACTATCCTTCGGAAATCATGAGTTACGTATTACGTGAGGCGCAGATCCCAATTCTGCCTAAAGGCCATGCACCTATTCACATCCTCCACTTCTCCGATCTGCATCTGACCCCTGCCCGCAAGACAGAGATTGCAGATATCAAATCTTTCGCTTCACTCAAGCCTGACCTTGTCATCAGTACAGGTGATTTCTTAGCTCATATGGATGCAGTGCCTGTTGTCTTTGAAGCTCTCGAACCACTTCTTGATACCCCAGGACTTTTTGTCTTTGGTTCAAATGATTACTACGCACCAAAACCAAAGAACCCACTGAAGTACTTGCTGCCAGATAATGGCGATCGCATCCATGGTGAAGATCTTCCATGGCCAGAGTTGGATCTTGGACTACAAGCGCGTGGATGGAAAAATCTCAACCATCATCGCGCCACCATCAAAATTAATGGAACAACAATCGAAGCACGCGGGACAGATGATGCACACCTTGAATTCGATGATTACTCACTTGTTGCAGGTGCACCAGGCGCATGCGATATCGCAATCGGAGTTACGCATGCGCCATATCTGCGAGTTCTTAACGGAATGGCAGAAGATGGACTAGATGCGATCTTTGCTGGGCACACACATGGCGGACAAGTGAGACTTCCGTGGATTGGTGGCTCACGTGCGCTTACAACTAATTGCGATCTACCTAATTGGCGTGCACGAGGATTAACAAAGTTTGGTGATGAGCCTTATCTACATGTATCTGCAGGAATGGGAACAAGTCCCTTTGCACGCATTCGCGTAGCAAGTCCTCCAGAAGTTTCGCTAGTAACTCTTATTTAAGCCTTAAGAGCTGCGATATCAGCATCAACCAACGAATCTATATGAATCTTTGTCATACAAAATGTCATACAACTTGGTGAAGTTCTTTCCATCTTGACTATTTATTTCATAGATCGACTCCTGTGGCCCCAATACACTTAAAGCCATGCCATCTTGAGTCATTAACTTAAGACCGTACGGTGGCACCTCGTCAGGGAAGATAGTCTTATCAAGATCTTTTTCAGTAAAGTAATAAGCAGTCATAAACCAAGCCTTATCGCCTTCAATCGGCTGATAAGAGAGCGTCACGACCGCAACAGCACCGCTCTTTGCTGCATCAATCGGCTGATCCTGTACCTCAACTCGCTCGGCAAGATCTGCTGGCACTTTCATCTCATACTTCACCGGGTTCAGATCCACCCAGACCTGATCATCACCAGAATTTCGCACCATAATTGCGATTACAAGTAAAAGTATCGGCAATATGACAAAGATGCTGCGGAGCTTCAAAATTTCTCTCGTAACTCTTGTTTAAGCCTTAAGAGTTGCGATATCAGCATCAACCATCAACTCAGCAAGTTCTTTCCAATGAGTTGTGGCTTTCCATCCAAGTGCTTTCTCTGCCTTTGATGGATCTCCAATAAGTGCATCTACCTCTGTTGGACGGATGTATTTCTTATCGGTTTCAATATGATCCTGCCAGTTAAGTCCTGCGCGGCTAAATGCTGCCTCAGCAAAATCTTTCACTGTGGCGCCGACTCCGGTAGCGACAACGTAATCATCTGGCTTATCTTGTTGGAGCATCAGCCACATTGATTCGACATACTCTTTTGCATATCCCCAGTCGCGCACCGCGTCGAGATTTCCAAGGAAGAGTTTGTCTTGCTTACCAGCTTTGATCGCTGCAACTGCACGAGTGATCTTGCGAGTAACAAATGTCTCGCCGCGACGAGGTGATTCGTGGTTAAAGAGAATTCCGTTCGTGGCATGCATTCCATAACCATCGCGGTAGTTAACGGTGCACCAGTAAGCCATCAACTTTGCAGCCGCGTACGGAGACTGTGGTCTAAAGACTGAATTTTCATTCTGTGGAGGTGGAGTTGATCCAAAGAGTTCAGATGTTGATGCTTGGTAGAAACGGGTATCAATATCTGCACTACGGATAGCTTCGAGCAATCCCACTGCTCCGACTGCATCTACCTGACCTGTGTACTGCGGCATTGTGAATGAGACCTGCACATGTGATTGTGCGCCAAGGTTATAGACCTCAGTTGGCTTGATTTCACGAATCAGGTTAGTAAGTCCTACGCCATCGATGAGATCTCCGTAGTGAAGGAAGAGCTTTGGGTTCTTCTCATGTGGATCCTGGTAGATGTGATCGATGCGTGATGTATTAAAAGTTGATGAGCGGCGGATAAGGCCATGTACTTCGTATCCTTTAGCAAGCAAGAACTCTGCAAGGTAAGAGCCATCTTGTCCGGTAACACCGGTGATTAGCGCGACTTTTCTACTCATCTACGTAACTCTCCCTT
>JBILSO010000115.1:0-3002 GCA_044372065.1 Candidatus Planktophila sp.
GAAGAGGTCTACTACGAAGGTTGGAAGCTTGGCCTTAAGGCACTTGCTGTCTATCGCGACAACTGCAAGGTCGGTCAACCACTCTCAGATGGCAAGGCGAAGAAGAAGGCCGCTGTCGGAACTGACACAGTAGAAGCAGAAGCAATTGCAACTCCTGTTCGCAAGCGTCTTCCAAAGTCACGTCCATCTACAACCACATCATTCTCTGTCGGTGGCGCTGAGGGTTACATGACCTCAGGTGCTTATGCAGATGGTGCACTCGGTGAGGTATTCCTCAAGCTCGGTAAGCAGGGTTCAACTCTTGCCGGTGTGATGGATGCTTTCTCAATCGCGGTCTCAATCGGTCTCCAGTACGGAGTTCCACTACAGACATTCGTTGAGAAGTTCACAAACCTTCGCTTCGAGCCAGCAGGTATGACAGATGACAAAGATATTCGCATGGCACAGTCCATGATGGATTACATCTTCCGTCGCCTTGCACTCGATTACCTACCATTTGAAGAGCGTGCAGCACTTGGCCTCTACACAGTGGCAGAGCGCGAAGCAGCGTTGAACAATGGCGGCGAATACGCACCTGTGGAGGGCGATAGCCCAAAAGCAGTTGCGCCCGTGGCGGCTCCTGTAGCTGCAGTCGCTAAAGCGCCAGTTGCAGATATCAAGATCGAAGCTGCACCAGTTGCTCCGGCACCAGCAGCTCCGGCGATGACAATCGGTTCATCTTCAGATCTTCTAGAGTCAATGGGCATCAAATCAGATGCACCGCTCTGTATGACATGTGGCGTGAAGATGCGTATGTCAGGTGCCTGCTTCGTATGCGAAGGCTGCGGAAATACATCAGGTTGCTCATAAAAGGCACCCTTAATCGGTAACGAAAAGGCCCCTCATGGAACCATGGGGGGCCTTTTCGCGTCTAAGAAATAGGCAAAGAGGCGCATAATTTAGGTACTGGGAGACGGTGAGATAGGCATGAAGAGCAGGCGGAGAGCTGGGCGAGTACGGGCTGGATTAGCCCTGTCGCTGATCTTTGCCCTCTTCGCAACATCTGCCGCTCAAGGCGTAGAGGTTGTTTCTCCTAAGACTACTTACATTGTCACAGTCGATGGTGACTTTAATGATGTGGTTCGTGGACAACTTCGCGATGCCGGAATCACAATCGATGATGAATTTGAATACGCATTCGATGGTTTCGTTGTTGATTTAGCTGCCTACCAACTTTCATATGTGCAATCACTTGAGTATGTAAAAGCGATTGAGGAAGATGGTGTCGTCACACTTGCAGCGACACAAACACCAACTCCAGCATGGGGTATTGATCGCATTGATCAACGTGAGCGAATCGGTGGCGGTGGAGCTGGATTTTATGAGTACTTGAGTGCCGGAGCTGGCACTACGATCTATATTGGTGACTCAGGCATATTTCCTCACGCAGATTTAGCGGGGCGAATTTCGCCATCTGGCTATACATCATTTAATGATGGTCGCGGAACAATCGACTGCAACGGCCATGGAACACATGTGGCAACGACAGCCGCGGGTACACAATACGGAGTTGCAAAGAATGCAACCGTTGTTCCTATTCGCCTTCTTGATTGCAACGGTAGTGGTCGCTATTCAGGAGTGATCTCTTCTTTGGATTGGATTCTCTCGCCAGCAAATCCAAATCCGCTTACACAGGCAGTTCTTAACTTGAGTATCGGTGGACCAAAGTCTGATGCACTTAACGATGCAATTGAGCGTTTAGTAAATGCTGGGGTCACAGTGGTAGTTGCAGCGGGTAATGATCGGGCAGATGCTTGCACAAAGTCACCTGCATCTGCGATCAATGCCATCACAGTCGGCGCAACCGATATAGGAGATGTCAAAGCTTCTTATACAAATATTGGAAGCTGTGTCGATCTAAGTGCGCCAGGATCTCTCATTACTGGTGGCTGGTTTAACGGCACTAATTCCACTCGCACCATCAGCGGAACATCGATGGCATCACCTCACGTGGCAGGTGCAGCAGCTGTCTATCGCGGCCTCAATCCAACGGCCACAGTCGCGCAGGTAACCTCAGCACTTCTTTCTACCGCCACAACTGGAGCTATTTCTGGCTTAAGTACCGATACGCCAAACAGACTGCTTTATGTTTCACCAACGGATTCATGGCCCGCCTACTCTGCGCCAACCGTTGAATTTAAATCACTTGAGGCTGTTACAAGTTCAAGTGCTGTGGTCAATATTGCAGTCAATCCAGAGAATCTCAGCACTACTGCTCGGGTTGAATTCTCTACTAGCCCAACCTTTGCGACATCGGTTCAAATCGCTGCCCCTACAACACCAGCATTCACAGGTGGAGAAGTTATCGCAGCAAATGTTTCACTCACATCACTTACTTCTAATACACGATACAGCTTCCGGATCAGGGGAGAGAATTCATCTAAGACTTTCGTCTCACCTACATACACATTTACAACCAAGGCTACGACGAGCTCTGCCCCTGTAGTTTCAGCAACCGGAGCAACGCTAGTAACTGCCTACGGCGCACAGCTCAACGGAACAGTTAATCCAAATGGTCTTCCAACTGAGATCCAAATCTTTTATAGCCCTGATCCAACATTTTCTACAAATGTAAAAACAATCAGCGGCCAGCTTTCAACTGCCTATGGAAGTAGCGCATTTAATCTCAACACAACTCCATTAGATTTGGATGGAAATACGACTTATCATTACAAAGTCGCTGCCTATAACACGGCTGGCTATTCGCAGTCCACGAGTTCCTCATTTAAGACTCTTATTAAGCCAGGAATTGCTCCTACAATCACCACACTTCACATCGATGGTCGTATGAATCTTGATTCGCAAACATTCACGGCGATGGTGAACCCGCAATCTCCGCCCACAACAGTTACTTTCATGTATGGTCGCAACACATCCTTCACACTTGATGGAGGGACCATAACCCTTCCAGTGGTTAACTCAGATACCATCACGGCAGTTTCAGTTCAGGTGAGTGGAATAAT
>JBILSO010000116.1:0-2985 GCA_044372065.1 Candidatus Planktophila sp.
AGAAAAAGTTGATTACGCACTCCCTATGTTTAATCAAAATGTCACGATGAGAAAGTATGCGCTCGGCAATTTTTCAGAGTTTGCAAAAGCTATGTTCTCCGACGGTGCGCTACAAGTGTGGTTGGATGGTGGAGAGAACACAGTGAAAGCACCTAATGAAAACTTTTCTAGAGAGATGATGGAGCTATTTACTCTCGGCGTAAATCGTTACACGGAGAAAGATGTAAAGGAATTGGCGCGAGCGTTCACTGGTTATCAAGTTGCTCGGACAACTGGAGTTGTTACCTATAACGCTCGCCGAAGAGATACTGCTCCAGTAACGGTCTTAGGTAAGACGGGTGTGATGAGTCCTGAAGAAGTTATTGGACATCTAGTTGCACAAAATAACTCTGCACTCTTCATCGCGGAGCGAATCTGGTATCGATTTGTGTCCTCACAAGAACCGCTTCCACAAAATCACCCAATGATCAAAGCTTTTGCTGATCGCGATGTTTATGCTCTGATGAAGTCACTGATCGAAAGTTCCGCATTTTCGGAACAACAGTATTCAATGGTGAAGTCTCCAGTTGAATGGTTTGTTGGAATTTGTCGAGCGCTTGCAATTACGCCTTCGAAGTTACCTTCGCCAACAAAGCTCAACGGATATTTAGAAAAGCTTTCTCAGGTTCCATTAGCTCCTCCCAATGTTGGCGGATGGCCAGTTGATCAGTCGTGGTTGAGCTCAGCAAGTGCTCAATATCGTGTCTCTTTCGCTACAGACCTTATTGGGCAAGCAGATCTCAGCAAACTCGAGGCGGTATCTTCTGTAAGACGTCCAGCGTATTTGGCAGATCTTTTAGGTGTAGTTGCGTGGAGTACCCGCACTGCATATGCAATGCGCGGCGTGCGTGATAATCCGCAAAGACTTTTTGTAACAGCCGTTTGTAGCCCGGAATATGTGGTGAGCCAATGATCGAACTACCTCGCGTACCTGGTCAAGATTTAGGAATGTCTACGGTTACTCGTAGACAGTTTCTTAAATACTCGGGAGTTGTAGCAGCAGCTGCGGCACCAATGTTGACTGTGGATCAAATCGCCGCAGCTGCAATTACTAGACCGCTACCTCTTGGAACTCCAATCCTTGTTGTCGTCACTCTCTACGGTGGCAATGATGGTCTTAACACTGTCATTCCTTATAAAGATTCTGCATATTACAACGCGCGCCCTGGTTTAACTTACAAACCGGAGACTTTGCTACCTCTCTCATCTGATCTCGCACTCAATGCTTCAATGACTGGAATTAAATCTTTGTGGGATGCAAATAAAGTTGCAATTGTTCGTGGTGTTGGGTATCCAAAACCTGATCGCTCACACTTTTCTTCAATGTCGATTTGGCAAACTGGTTCTCCTGCAGCGCACTTAAATACTGGATGGCTCGGACGTTGGCTTGATACACAGGCGATCGATCCTATGACTGCAATCAGCTTAGGAGGAGTTCTTCCTCCTTTATTCGTTGGCGCAAAACAAAGTGGATCAGCGCTTCCTCTGGGTGGTTTCTCGATTCCACGAGGAGTTATTGGAACCGCTTGCCAACGCTTATCAGAGCCATCATCTAGTGATGATCCTTTGATGGCAGCTGCTGCGACTTCGATGCGAAATCTCTTTAACGTCTCTGAAAATATTCAGCCTATCTTGGCAAAACCTGCACCTGCCTCTGAAGATTTGCCAACTACCTCTGGTGGAAATGCTGGCGGAGATACTGATCTTTCACGACAACTCAATGTTGTGGCAAAGCTCATTGCAGCAGGCTCTCCAACGCGTGCGTGGTCAGTTTCACTCGGTGGATTTGATACTCATGCCAATGAAGCAAATGCACAAGCACTTCTTTTGGGAACTGTTTCAAAGAGCATCACAACATTCTTAAGTCAGATGAAGGCATCGGGTCGATCAAAAGATATTACCGTCTTGGTTTACAGTGAATTTGGGCGTCGCGTGCAGGCAAATGGATCTGAAGGAACAGATCACGGAACTTCAGGTCCTGTCTTTCTTATCGGTGATCGTGTTACTGGCGGTTTCTATGGCGATCAGCCTTCACTTTCAAAGCTTGTAGATGGAGATCTAGCGGTGACAACTGATTTTAGAGATGTCTATTCATCAGTTCTGGAGAAAGTATTGGGTGCGCCACCAGAGAGAATCCTCAGTAATTGGAAGGGGCGAGTAAACGCCTTTAAGAGTTAATTCTCTTCTTTGTAAACAATTACTTGTGATTTCTTCCTTAACTCAAGTGATTTTGGTGGGTTCTCCGACAACAACGCATCTACCTCTATGCGAAGTTTTGCAACCTCTAGCGCCATATTTGCCATTGCAGATTCAAGTTCAATAATTCTCTTTATACCTGCGTGATTAATTCCTTCGCCGATAAGTCTTTGGATTGTGCGTAGCGATGCGATATCGCGTAGTGAATATCTGCGATTGCGACCCACGGTTCGCGAAGGCGAAACAAGTCCTATGCGATCGTATTGACGAAGTGTTTGTGGGTGAAGGCCGGAAAGCTCGGCAGCAACAGAGATAACGTAAAGCCCTGCTTCTTCATCAATCTCTTCGCGCTTGTCGTTACTCATTGTGAGGCCTTCGATCTAAATTCCAAACGGACATCATGGCTTGCAGTTGCATCAGCAAATTTCTTAAGTGCTTCACTGGCCTCGGCCTCAATCTTCTGTGGCACTTGCACTTCAATAGTTGCTAAGAGGTCGCCGGTAACAGATCCTTTTTTAATTCCGCGACCTTTAACGCGAAGTGTGCGTCCATTAGGTGTGCCTGGTGCAAGTCTGACAGTGACTTCTTCACCATCAAGAGTCGGAACTTTAATGTCAGCACCAAGTGTTGCTTCAACGAATGTGACAGGAAGAGTAAGAAGAATGTTCTCTGCCTTGCGTGAAAATATTGGATGAGGTTTTACGTGCAACAAGATAAAGAGATCGCCGGGTCCTGCTTCACCCGGTGCAC
>JBILSO010000037.1:0-9628 GCA_044372065.1 Candidatus Planktophila sp.
CAAATCCGATTGCGAAGAGAATCAGGATTGGGACGTATGGATTAGCGCTCACGGGGCGTAAGTCTAGGCGGTGGCAGACAGTGCAGCAGAACGGCTAAGGGGCAACGGCCATGTGAATTGCCACAACTCCGCCAGTCAGATTCTTCCAACCCACCTGAGTCCATCCAGCATCGACAATCTGGGAAGCGAGCGCCTTTTGATCAGGCCATGCCCGAATCGAATCGGCCAAATAGATATAGGCATCAGGGTTCGAAGAGGTCTTTCGAGCAATAAAGGGCAGGGCGCGCATCAAATAGTTCATATAGATAGCCCTAAATGGGGCAAAGGTGGGGCTGGAAAACTCGACCACGACCAGGCGTCCCCCTGGCTTGACCACGCGACGGGCCTCAGCCAGCGCCTTGGCGGTGTTCTGGGTGTTGCGCAGGCCAAAAGAGATAGTAAAGAGGTCAAAGGAGTTGTCTTCGAAAGGCAGGTTGAGGGCGTCGGCCTTGATAAAGGTCAGATCTGGGCGGGCCTTTTGTCCGGCAGCGATCATGCCTTCTGAGAAATCGGCGGCGACCACATCAGCGCCAGCTGCAGCCAAGGGGGCTGAACTTGAGCCGGTTCCAGCAGCCATATCCAGGATCTTCATCCCTGGGGTTGGGGCAATGATCTTGGTGGCGGCCTTGCGCCAAGCCTTGGTCCGACCGAGGCTCAAAATATCGTTGACGATGTCATAGCGACGAGCGACTCCATCGAACATCGCAGCTACTTCCTGCGGATTCTTATCCATATTCGCTCGCGACATCCCCTTATTCTCGCTGAAGGTAGGCTTATCCACAACTTCAATAAGAAGCACTCATCAGTCTTAGAAAGTAGTTAAAACCCGTGTCTTCCCTGATTCCAGTCACAACTGCCAAGGTGTCATCCCACCTGCCGCTTCTGGATTTACTTCCTGAAAGTGACGTGCTCTCCTGGGTTCGTGGCGGCCAAGGTGTTGTTGGTTGGGGTCAATATGCAAAGACAACGGTGAGTGGACCAAATCGCTTTCGTGATGCTCGTGAATGGTGGGCCGAACAGCTCGCAACTTTTAACGTTGTAAACACTCTTAACATCAGTGGAACCGGACCAATTCTCTTTACATCTTTCTCATTCGATGAAAATGAAGAGTCAGTCCTTGTTATTCCACAAGTAGTTGTTGGCACACGTTCTGGAACCTCATGGATGACCTGGGTTGGAGATAAAGCACAGCCTTACTTGCCAAAGAAAGCACCTGACCTTAATCCCGCAGAGTTTGCATGGGCAGATGGATCACTGACTCCCAATGAGTGGATGTCACGTGTTGCAACAGCTAAAGGTGAGATCGAAATCGGCGAACTCGAAAAAGTTGTGTTAGCGCGTGACTTAGTAGCTGTTGCTGATCGCACCATTGATATCCGCCCGATCCTTAACCATCTCAGTGAGCAGTACCCATCTACCTGGGTCTTTGCCGTCGATAACCTTGTTGGCGCAACACCAGAACTCTTGCTCCGCCTCACTCGCGGCATGGTTACCTCTCGCGTTTTGGCCGGAACAATTAGCAAGACAGGCGATGACGAGAAAGATTTAGCACTTGCAGCATCTCTTGCACGATCTTCAAAAGATCTCGAAGAACATGAATATGCCGTGCGCTCTGTAGCTGATGCGCTCGAACCTTTCTGTACCTCCACAAACGTTCCTGAATCCCCATTTGTTTTACACCTTGCAAATGTCATGCACCTTGCTACCGATGTGACAGGTGCTTTGATCGAATCAAAGATCGATGTTGATGCATTCTCACTTCTCTCCAGACTCCACCCATCTGCTGCAGTCTGTGGAACTCCAACACATCTAGCTTCAAAGGTTATTTCATCTATCGAAGGCATGAGCCGCGGTCGCTACGCGGGCCCAGTGGGCTGGATAGATTCACGCGGAGATGGTGAACTCGGCATCGCTCTTCGTTGCGGTCAGGTCACCGATAAATCTATTCGCATCTTTGCCGGTTGCGGAATCGTTTCAGGATCAGATCCAGAGAAAGAACTTCAAGAAAGCAATGCAAAGTTTGCGCCCATGCGCAGCGCACTGCAGTCCAACTAATCGTTTTCTACATAGAAGAGATGCTGTCGTAAATCCCTTCAAGTAGATCTGCATTTGCATCACGGTCTGGAACGTTTACAACTACAACCGATATTCCTTTAACTACTTCGGTGAGCTCAGCCTTTAGTTGGGCAGATGAATCGATTGTCTTGGCTGCAACTCCCATAGATGTTGCAATCGCGGTCGGATCTAGCCCGTGTGGAGTTCCAAAGACTGACTCAAAACCATCGACTCCACGCTGTGAAAGTGTGGAGAAGATTCCTCCCCCATCGTTATTGATAACAAATATTTTGAGGTTGATTGCCTCGTTTTGAATAAGGCCGGTGAGGTCGTGCAAGAAGCCTAAATCACCCAGGACTGCGATGGTTTGTCTGCGTTGGGAGGCGATACCCAGCGCTGTAGAGATGTTGCCATCGATACCCGCAAGACCACGGTTTGCAAAGGTTTCAACGCCATTACGGGCTACTGCAAATCCTTCGAGATCGCGGATAGGGCGTGAGGACGAGATAAAAAGCGAGGTTCCCGCAGGGATATTTGCAGCGATTTCGCGCGCGATCAATTGTTCAGACCATGTTGAAATTTCGCTAACCATCTTGATTGCACGTGCTGAGTATTTCTTCCATTTATCCGCGTATTCAGCATCTGGTGTTGGCACTTGTACTACGGGTAGCTGAGTAAATTTCTGATTGGCCATACGGTCGGTATCAACTGTTGCAATGCGTGGATCGATAACAATGGTTTTGCGCGCCATCTTGATAAATGAATTGATGGAACGTGAAAGGGTCGTGCGACCGATAACCACGACTGTATCTGGTGACAGGTCTTTTGCTATTGCATTGTTTGTAAGGAAGATGCTGGCATGCGAGATTGATTCTGCAAAAGTAAGTGGGTCTTCTGAGATGACAGGCCAACCAAGGTCGTCTGCGAGCTTTTGCACTGAGTCCGCACTTAATCCACCACGATCATGTCCGATGACTAAAACACCGCGGGTTGATTTTGTGTAGAAAGTTCCTGGAGTCTTACGATCAAATACTTTCGGTGGCGTAATTGTTAGATTCTCTAACCACGACTCATCAGCATCGCCGACAAGCGGTTCGTCGAATTGAATGTTGAGGTGGATTGGACCTGTTTGCAGTGAGTTAAAGGGAAGCTCCATTGGATATGCCGACCCTGAAATATCTGCAAAGTATCTAACTGCTTTGCCAAAGATTCTTGCTTGCTCAGTTGTTTGATTTGCACCTGTCCTGCGCAGAGATGCAGGTCGATCTGCGGTGAGAACAAGTAAAGGTTGGTTTGTATGTGATGCTTCAAGAACGGCAGGGTGATAGTTAGCGACAGCGGTTCCGCTGGTGCAGACAATTGGTACAGGTAGGCCAGATGCTTTAGCGATTCCGAGGGCGAAGAAAGCAGCGGTGCGCTCGTCGATTCGCACATGGAGCTTAATCAGCCCCTTTTTGCTGGCCTGATAGAAAGCAATCGATAGCGGGGCGTTGCGTGATCCTGGAGAGATGACGACATCTTTGATGCCAGCTTCAATGATCTGTCTGACGATAACGCGAGCTAGTGATGTTGATTCGCTCATCACAGTAACGCTCCGACTCTCATGATGCGATTCTTCCACCATTCATAGCGCTCTGCTGACACATCAAGACCATCTAACTGTGGAGATATTTGACCTAAAGCGATCTTGCCGTCGATGATGTTGTGTTCTGCAACGTCGTTGGCCAAAAGTGAACCGGTGGCAAGCCCACAATCAAAGGTGAGCTCTTTGATGCTTGCTGCAAGATCCAACCCGTATTCGATTCCGATGGCACTCTCTAACGCACTCGATACAACAACTGGAAGGCCGTGATGCGCTGCGATTTCAAGGGAACGTTGGATTCCACCAAGTGGTTGAACCTTGAGCATCAAGACATCGGCAGCACCGGTGAGGTCGACAGCAAATGGATCGGCAGCTTTACGAATGATTTCATCAGCTGCGATTCGTAGCGGAATCTTTATCTTGCTCTTTAGTTCGCGAAGTTCTTCAACCGTGGCACATGGTTGTTCAACATATTCAAGTGGGCCAATCTCTTCGTAGTATGCGTAGAGGTTGGTAAGTGCTTCATCGACCGACCAGAGTCCGTTGACATCAACACGGATTGAAGCTTTTGGTGCATTGGAAAAGACTCGAGCAACTCGGATGACATCTTCATTGAGATTGCGTCCGACCTTTACTTTAAAAATTTTTGCACCCGCATAGGTGCGCATGAGCTCTTCAATCTCTTTCTTATCATTGAGTTCTGGGATCGTGCCGTTGATGGAGATTTCATCTCGATATCGCACAGGGCGAGCAACTGTCGCTGCTTCTATCGCGCTAGCAAGCCAAGGGCGGCACTCGTTATCGTCATATTCCAGAAATGGTGAGAACTCCCCCCAGCCTTGTGGGCCTTGCATCAGTGCAATTTCGCGATAAGTAACACCGCGGAAATTGGTACGCGTAGGAAGAGTGATTACGCGAAGTGTGGCAAGGAGGTCATCGAGCATATGAATTAAGGGCGCTTAGGGAATTTACCGAAATCAGGTGCGCGCTTTTCTTTATAAGCATCGCGTCCTTCTTGCCCTTCTTCACTTAAGTAGAAGAGAAGGGTGGCGTCTCCCGCAAGTTGTTGTACTCCGGCCAATCCATCATCTGCAGCGTTCATGCTTGATTTAAGTAGACGTAGAGCCATTGGTGAGTTGCGGAGCATCTCGCGACACCAAGAAACTGTTTCGGCTTCAAGTTGATCAACTGGAACAACGGTATTGATGAGTCCCATTGCGAGCGCTTCTTGCGCATCGTATTGACGAGTCATAAACCAAATTTCGCGAGCTTTTTTCTGGCCAACACTTGCTGCAAGAAGTCCTGAGCCGTAGCCACCATCGAAAGAACCAACCATCGGACCGGTCTGTCCGAACTTGGCGTTCTCTGCCGCAATCGTAAGATCGCAGACAACATGGAGAACGTGTCCGCCGCCGATAGCCCACCCGGCAACCATTGCGATAACTGGTTTAGGTGTGCGGCGAATTTGAATCTGTAGATCTAAAACATTGAGGCGTCCGACGCCGTGCTGTGCGAGTTCGTCATCGCCAAGATATCCATCATCACCGCGAACGCTGATATCTCCACCTGAACAGAATGCTTCACTACCTTCGCCGGTCAAGATAATGACGCCGACATCTGAGCTATCGCGGGCGAGTGAGAATGCTTGTTGCAGCTCAATAATTGTTTGCGGGCGGAATGCGTTACGTACTTCAGGGCGATTGATTGTGATCTTGGCAATCCCATCTGCCACTTGGTATTTCACGTCGACGAAATCTGCGCCACCCTTGCCGGTTGCCCATGCTGGGATAGTGCGATCCCCGAATTCACGCTTAATTGGCTTGCTCACGATTCCTCCACTCTTACTTGCAGGCGATAGCCTACGCGGGCTATGGATATCTCGGCCAACCCAAGTAACCGTTCACGCTCTGTGATCTCGGTCGATCCCGCGCTGGCTATCGGCGATGTGATGAATCTCGTGGCTAAAGCGCTCTCTCATCAGGGTCCAGCCCTAAATTTCACTAGCGAATCTATGGAAAGTGTTTCTGGCGATATTGCCTTTATTGTTGAAACCACAGGTTCAACCGGCACTAGAAAATTTGTTGCTTTAAGTGCGGCTGCAGTATTGGCATCGGCTCGCGCCTCACTTGATTATCTGCAGGCTCGACCAGGTCAGACGTGGGCGCTGCTCTTGCCCTTAAACCATATTGCTGGAATCAATGTGTTAGTTCGCGCACTTGATCTGGGAACTACGCCCGTTGATTTACGAGATGCCACTGAATATCCGGTGACAGATTTTTCAGCTGTTGTGCCGACTCAGATCTATAGAGCCCTTAACGGTGATGGGAAACTCTTGGCTCATCTGCAATCTGCATCAACTGTGCTGGTGGGTGGAGCACAACTGCAGAATGATCTTTTTGAGAAGGCAATTGCTGCAGGAATTTCAGTGGTGCGAACATACGGAATGAGCGAGACATCTGGTGGATGTATCTATGAAGGTTCTCCACTCGAGGGTATTGGCCTACGTATTTCTGATGTTGGGCTCATCGAGATTTCTGGACCGGTGTTGGCATCGGCATACCTCAATAACGAAGAGCTTTGGCATCAGCAGTACCGTGATGGTTGGTTTACAACTTCTGATCAGGGCGTGATTGAAGACGGGATTCTTAAGGTTCTTGGCAGAAGCGATGATGTCTACAACACTGGCGGAGAAAAAGTTTCGCTGACAGAAGTCACCGAGATTCTTCATACAGCCTTTCCTGGTCACCAATGGTTGGCTGTTGCAGTAGATGATGCGCAATGGGGGCAACGTTTAGTTGTGGCTGTATCTGGTGCAGATCACGCATCAATAAATGAAGTCAATACTCTCTTGAGCAACTCGCTTGGCGATATCGCCAAAGCGAAGCAATTACTTGTCTTTGATCAGATGCCAATGATTGGTATCGGCAAGATCGATCGCGCACAGATCAGTCAACGTGCACAGGAGGAGTTCAATGGCTAAGAGCTCACTTGGTATCTGGGTAGCTGGTGCACGCCCACGCACACTTCCTGCTGCAGTTGCCCCTGTTCTTGTGGCAACTGCACTGGCGGGCCAAGACTTCAACGCTGCCACAGCCGCTCTTGCTTTAGTTGTGAGCCTCTCACTTCAAATCGGCGTGAATTATGCAAATGATTACTCTGATGGAATTCGTGGAACTGATAACGATCGCGTTGGTCCTCTGCGAATTACTGCAGGTGGGTTAGCAAGTGCTACTCAGGTGCGTAATGCAGCCTTCATCTCGTTCGCTGTTGCTGCATGTGCTGGTCTTGCTCTCGCAATCACAACATCGTGGTGGTTAATTGCTGTTGGGGCAATTTCAATTGCAGCAGCCTGGGGCTATACCGGTGGTAAGAACCCTTATGGATATATGGGCCTTGGTGAAATATTTGTCTTTATCTTCTTCGGCTTAGTTGCAACTGTCGGAACTTATTATGTTCAGACGGATGAGATCACTGGGCAATCGATACTCGCTGGCACAATCGTCGGTTCGCTTGCTTGTGCAATTTTGGTCATAAACAACATTCGTGATCGTGCAAAAGATGAGGTCGTTGGTAAGCGCACGATGGCGGTCCGTTTGGGCGATCGACGCTCTCGGGCTTTTTATACTTTTCTTGTAATCGCCCCTTACTTGTTGACGGCAGGTTTTGGAACCCCATGGGTAGCGCTGACCGCAGTCACCCTGCCGATGACCATTTCAATTCTTAAGTCACTCTGGTCAGGTGTCGAGGGTGCTGGGCTTATTCCACTCCTTGGAAAAACCGGGAAGCTCCAGATTCTCTTCAGCCTTGCCCTATCTCTCGCACTGATTCTTTAACGGCTAGGATTGGCCCATGCTCAGAGTTCTACTCTTCATCGCACTAGCGGCGCTACCGCTCTATGCATTTATTGATTGCGCGATGAAAGATGACACTCAGATTAAGAATCTTCCAAAATGGGGTTGGCTCCTCGTCATTCTCTTTACCCAAGCATTTGGTGCAATCGCATATTTCATCGCTGGTCGCAATCGTGGCAATGGCGGTGGATTTAAGAAGGGTCCTAAGCGACGTATTTTGCCGCCTGATGACGATCCAGATTTCTTACGTAAACTCTAGATTTTCTATAAACCAGAGTATGTGTGCTTGCCTGTTCCCCATACGTTGACATAGACATAGTTAAATAAGAATGTCGATCCTGCAAAGAGACAGAGCCATGCAGCGCGACGTCCCTTCCAACCAACAGTGACGCGTGCGTGTAGATATGCAGCGTAGGCAACCCACGTAATGAAAGCCCATGTCTCTTTTGGATCCCAACCCCAATAACGTCCCCATGCACTCTCGGCCCAGATAGCGCCGGCAATGACAGAAAACGTCCAGAGTGGAAAAACAAATGCAACAAGTCGATATGAAAGTTGATCGAGTACTTCGAGTGCTGGAAGACGTGTAGCCCAAGCAGGGCGACCAGCTCCTCGTTCGCGCGCATCGAGGTAGAGATATGCACCAGCGATTACATTTGAAAGTAAGAAAACTCCGCCAGAGATAATTGCGGCAACAACGTGAATGATCAGCCATGTAGATTTAAGTGCAGGAACAAGTGGAGCGCTATCGCGATAAAGCAGAGTGATCGCCGTTCCTAAAGTCAGAAGTGCTGCCAACGAGATAAAGAGCCCGAGCCAGCGAAGATCATATTTACGAAGTGCAACAAGGTAAGCACCGGTAAAGGTGAGCGCACCAGTAATCGAGAACTCGTACATATTTCCCCAAGGGACATGTCCGTTTGATAGACCGCGTGCAACCACTGCGACAAAGAGCAAGATGAAGGCAAGGACCATAAGCGCGGTCGCGATACGTGCTGCCTTATCGGCCTTTGCGTAATCCATCGTGCGGGCGTTGCTTCCTTCAGCAGGAACTTTTACCGCCCAAGCTGTTTCGAAAGCGTGCGCAAGAAATGAAAGTGCGAAGACTCCCATCGCGCTATAGATAAAGTTATTGGAGATGTATGCCCATGTTGTCTGCATTACTTCTCTCCCTTATCTTCCTTCACTGCCTTAATTGCACTCACAAATTCAGCCATCTCAACTTCTAGCGCTTCAGCATTGGTCTTTGCTAGACCTGCAACTTCAACCTGGCCATTTGCATCTACTTTGATCCAGATACGTCTACGACGTCCGAAGAGAGATGCCAGCAAACCAAGTAGCGCAAGAATACCGCCGATAAGGGAATAGCTCTTGCCGGGATCTCGCACGATCTGCAAATTGATCCACGGTTCAACTTTTTCAAAGGTGATACTTCCGCCTTTAAAACTATAGGTTTCACCTGGTGCTAGAGAATCAAGGGCGATACGCGTCATTGAAGTTGTATCAATCTTGTAAATTGATTGAGGGATGCCTGTGTCGAGACCTAGATCACCTTCCCAGATTGAAAACAAAAGTTTAGGTTCGAGCAATAGCGGATAGACAGAGATTGCACCTAACTTAGGGTCTCGCTCATATGTTGGAAGAAATGAGGAGACAAATCCAATTTGTGGCGTTGCCTCTGGAACTTTGATCGAACCAATTGAACGAAGATTTGTATCTTGCGGCAAGAACGGGACAGCGCCTTGGAATGTGACATTTCCAATTTCATCGCGCACTGTGACAAATGGTGAATATCCATTTGCCTGAAGATAGACACGTGAAGTTCCAAATGTTAGCGGACTATTGACCTTAACTACTTGATCTCTCTCGTTACCTTGCTCGTCAATAGTTGTAACAAAGGCTGAATAATTCAATGGAATATTTGTGATGGGATCGTATTCGCCCACAAATCTATTGAGTCTTACTGAATATGTATTGAGCGAAGTTTCATCGGTGAGCTTTCCGTACTCGATTGAGTCATAGCTTGTTGCAAGATTAATAAAGCGCTCACCGGTTGTGATGATGGCGCTTCCTCGCATACCAAAGAGTGCGCCAACACTTA
>JBILSO010000005.1:0-28513 GCA_044372065.1 Candidatus Planktophila sp.
GGACCGCCCAAATGTTTCACTGTGGTCTGACATTGTTAACGCATTCAAGGGCGAATTAGGCAGCATGACCGGTGCACCAACTGCCGGAATCTTTATCGCATTTGAAGGCGGCGAAGGAATCGGAAAATCAACACAATCCAAACTTCTTAAAGCATGGCTGGAACAAGAGGGCGAAACCGTTGTTCTTTCCCGCGAACCAGGTGGCAGCGATTTAGGAATTGAAATCCGCAAAATTCTGCTTTCACATTCCACCGGAGAAATTAGCCCACGCGCCGAAGCTCTTCTCTATGCCGCAGACCGAGCGCATCACGTTTACAGCGTCATCCGCCCAGCATTAGCCCGCGGTGAAGTTGTCATCAGTGATCGCTACTTTGATTCATCCATTGCATACCAAGGCGCAGGCCGCGTTCTAGAACCCGGCGAAGTCGCACGAATTTCGCGCTGGGCAACTGAATCACTTTTCCCAACGCTGACAATCATTATTGATCTGCCACCACAAATTGGTCTTGCTCGCCTAAAGAGCAAAGATCGTCTTGAATCACAACCAATTGATTTTCACAAGCGCGTTCGCCAAGAGTTCTTGCAGTTAGCCGCCCTTGACCCAGAGCGTTACGTCATCATCGACGGCAATCAATCCATAGAAGACACACACGCCACAATCATTTCGCGCGTTAGCCAAATCCAAACGCTAAAGCGCAACGCACACGAAGACAAAGGCAACTTATTACTTCGCCCAATCCGAGCCGGTGGCAAAGCAGTTAAAAAGACTGGCACCACCGCAACTAAAGCTGTTAAGAAATCAGGAACTGCCGTAAAGGCCAAAACCAAAAAGCCTGTAAAGAAGTAAGCAATGCCGACTTTGCAGGGCGTCTACGCCGATCTAGTGGGCCAAGAACATGTTGTTGAAATCCTAGAAAAGGCTGTCCTTGCCACCCGCACGGGCGAAGAAACCCAAGAAATGACCCACGCATGGGTCTTTACCGGCCCGCCAGGATCCGGTCGATCATCTGCCGCAATTGCCTTTGCTCAAGCTCTTGTCTGCACTAACAACGGATGCGGCACCTGCAATGAATGTAAATCCGCAGCAAATGGCGCACACCCCGATGTTGAAATCATTCGCACCGAAGGTCTTTCCATAAAAATTGATGAAGTACGAGAACTGTTAACTCGCGTTGCCTGGGCACCATCTATGGGCGGCTGGCGTGTAGTTGTGATGGAAGATGCCGACCGACTTACCGAATCTGCAGCGAACGCATTATTGAAAGCAATTGAAGAACCCGGCAACAGAACAGTTTGGCTTTTGTGTGCACCGACTTTGCACGACGTTCTTCCAACAATCCGATCACGTTGTCGCCACCTGCAACTGGTCACACCATCAACAGAAGCTGTTGCCCAGGTTCTACAAACCCGCGATGGCATTTCACCCAACATGGCAGATTTTGCTGCACGAGTTTCACAAGGCCACATCGGTCGCGCTCGCTACCTTGCAAACAACGAATCAGTACGCAACACCCGCACCACAATCATGAAGTTGCCACTAACTCTTCAAGGTATTTCATCTGCCTTTGCCGCAGCACAAACTCTGGTTGATCTTGCAACCGAGCAAGCAACAGCCGCTGCAGAACTGCGAAACGAAAAAGAAGTAGATGATCTTTCACTTGCTTACGGAAAAGGTGCAACTGGTCGTGGAATGGCAACTGGTGGAAGCAAAGCAATTAAAGATTTAGAGAAAGAACAGAAAACCCGCCAAACCCGCATGATCCGCGATGGCTTAGATGCAGCCCTGCTTGATATCGCAACTTTCTATCGCGATGTCATGATGGTTCAAGCAGGCGCAAACGATGCACTAATCAACAAAGAGCTTGAAACCGAGATCCGCACCCTGGCTGAAAAAACAAATCCACAATCCACCATTAAAAAGATCAACGCCATCATGGACGCCCGCTCCAACCTGAGCCACAACGCAGCCCCATTGCTGACCGTTGAAGCTTTGATGTGTGTTCTTGCCCGCTAGCCCTTAAAGCCTCTTTTCACGCCCAAAACCACGCATAAATCAATCGGCCGTAGGCGGCCGATTGGTAACCACCACCCCCATTCATAGGGCAAGATTTCCCCATGCGCTTAGACCATGTCTCATATGTAACCTCCCATGATCAGCTCGCCGACACGGTTCAACGCCTTGGCGCTCGCCTGGGCAGCACCTTTGTTGATGGCGGAGTCCACCCACGCTTTGGCACTCGCAACTTCACAATGCCTCTTCAAAACGGCCAATACATCGAAGTTGTCTGCCCACTCGATCACCCTGCAACAGAGCAAACTCCTTGGGGCAAAGCTGTTAGCAAAAAAGCACAAGAAGGTGGAGGCTGGCTCACTTGGGTTTTTGCAACTGAAGACATTGCAAAGATTGAAGAGAAGTTTGGTCGCAGCGCAATCGAAGGTCACCGCACACGACCAGATGGAAGCGATCTAAAGTGGAAGCAAATCGGCGTTAATGAGATTACCAATTCTCGTGAACTTCCATTCTTTATCCAATGGTTAACAGCTGATCACCCATCACAAGATGGAAAAGCAGTTGCTGCGATTGAGAAAATTACGATTGCCGATAAGGATCACCTGTCAGACTCATGGTTTAAGACAGAGATTCTTGATGGATTAAAGGGCGCGGATATCGAGTTTATTGATCCATCAACAAATGATGGTGAATATGGAATTGTTGCGGTGCAGCTAACAACACCAACAGGCTCTGTAGTTCTGGATTAGTCGGAAGCTTAAGGACAAAAGTTGGCCATCAGAATTGCACAGAATGCTACCGTTTCTGATGCAGCCAAACTATCTGAGAATGCTTCAATTTGGGACTTCGCTCAAGTGCGCGAACATGCCACAATTGGGAAAAATACAATGATTGGTAGTTATGCCTATATAGATGCAAACGTTCAAATTGGTAATAATTGTAAAGTTCAAAATAGAGCACTCATCTACGATTCAGCAATAATTCATGATGGAGTGTTTATTGGGCCAGGGGCAATACTTACTAATGATAAGAATCCACGTTCTATAACAGGTTCCGGTGAGGTGAAAAACCCTAAAGATTGGAACAAAGTAGGGGTGGAAGTACTCCAAGGCGCTTCAATCGGATCTGGAGCAATCTGTATAGCGCCCATCAGAATAGGAAAGTGGGCTCTCGTTGGCGCAGGCGCGGTGGTCACGAAAGATGTTAAAGATTATGCATTAGTAGTGGGAAATCCTGCGCGCCAAGTTGGATGGGTTGGTAGAGCTGGCAAACAACTCGAAACCGAGGATGGTCAGCATTTTAAATGCCCAATTTTAGGCAGTGAATATCAAGTAATTAATGGAAATTTGGTAGAGGATTAAGAAATGAAGTTGATCCCCGTTGCAAAACCGGAAATTGGTAAAGCGGAGCGTAAGGCAGTTGATCGCGTTATGCGGTCTGGGTTACTAGCACAAGGCCCAGAAGTGAGTAACTTTGAAAAAGAATTTTCAAAGTTTGTCCAGGATCGTGAGTGTGTTGCGGTGAATTCGGGCACATCAGCCTTACATATTGCTTTGCTTTCCCTTGGAATTGGCAAAGGCGATGAGGTGATTGTTCCTTCATTTACCTTCGCGGCAACAGCAAATTCGGTTGCACTAACCGGTGCTACGCCCGTTTTTGTGGATATCGATCCAATAACATTTTGTATAGACCCGAACGAAATTACAAAAGCTATAACACCAAAAACCAAAGCAATTCAAGTAGTTCATCTCTACGGACTAGCTGCAGAGATGCCAGCAGTCATGAAGATTGCCAAGAAGTACAAACTGTTAGTTATAGAGGATGCCGCTCAAGCGCATTTGGCCAGTATTGATGGTAAGCCAGTGGGAACCTTTGGTGATGCCGCCGCGTTTTCTTTCTACCCAACAAAGAACATGACTTCTGGAGAAGGGGGAATGATAGTGTTTAAAGATTCCTCTGCAGCACGAACAGCACGCCTATATCGAAATCAGGGCATGGAAAAGCGATATGAAAACGAACTAGTGGGATTTAACCTGAGGATGACAGATATCCACGCGGCCATTGGTCGAGTACAGCTTTCTAAGTTGAAAGATAAGACACAACGTCGTCAAGAAAACGCAGCTTATTTATCTGAAAACATATCGAAGTCAGTTGCCGTTCCATTGGCCCCGAAAGGCTTTTCACATGTCTTCCATCAGTACACGATTAAAGTGCAAAAAGATAGAGATTCGTTTGCCAGCAGATTAACGGACCTGGGTGTTGGGAGCGGCGTTTACTACCCTATCCCCGTTCATGAGTTGCCAGCCTTTGGAAAGAGAAAGAACCTGCCTAACACCTCCTTGATTTGTAAACAAGTTCTTTCCCTCCCTGTGCATCCTGCTCTCTCAAAAAAAGATCTGAAAACCATTGTCACAGCGGTCAACAAAGTAAGTGATATCTAGTTGATGGCAAATCTAAAGGTTGGGCTAATTGGGCTTGGAATGATGGGCAAGAATCATCTAAGAATCCTTTCCTCACTTAAAGGCGTGGACTTAGTTGGTGTTGCAGACCCCTTAGCCAAGGTCGATATCGCTAGTCAGATAAGAGGTCATGCGAATTTTACGGAATATAGAGATCTATTAGACCAGGGTTTAGATTATTGCGTAATTGCAGCGCCTACAGGTTTTCATAAAGAGATCTCGGTAGAGGCACTCAACAGAGGCGTTAACTGTTTGATCGAAAAACCGGTCTCCGTTAATTATCAAGAAGCCTTGGAAATTAAAATTGCGGCCGACAAAGCAAAAAAGTTAGTTGGAATTGGACACATTGAGAGATACAACTCGGCAATTCGCCAGCTTAAGAAAAGATTAATGAATGAAGATTTAGGTGCTATTTATCAAATTTCACTTCGCCGACAAGGGCCCTTTCCTTCCAGAATTGCCGATGTTGGAGTAGTGAAAGATCTTGCGACCCACGATATTGATCTTGCGATGTGGCTTTCTGAGAGCTTGTTTGCCTCTGTAAATGCACAAACAATTCACCGCTCAGGAAGAGCGCATGAAGATCTCGTGTCAATCAACGGGAAACTTCAAAACGGTGTCGTAGTCAACCTGTTGGTTAATTGGTTAAGCCCACTAAAGGAGCGAAGTTTGGTGGTAACTGGTGAAAGAGGCGCTTTTGTTGTCGACACTCTGAATTCCAACTTGACGTTTTACGAAAATGGAATCCATGAAGTTTCCCAGGACTCTTATCTACACTTCAAAGGGGTGAAACAAGGAAGCGTGACTACCTTTGCCTTTGATAAACCAGAACCACTACAAGTAGAGCACGAAAACTTCAGAGACAGATTACTTGGACAAGAATCAGATATTGCAACATTGTTGGAGGGTATCGAAACTGCCAGAGTAGCAGATGCTGTTATAGAAAGTAGCAAGTTAGGCCAGAGTATTAGATTATGAACGTTACAGTAATTGGAATGGGCAAAATAGGCTTGCCTCTAGCAGTAAATTTTGCGCGAAATGGTGCCCGCGTGACCGGCCTAGACGTGCACGCAAAAGTAGTAAGTCAGATAAATTCGGGTATTGAACCTTTTCCTGGGGAAAATGATTTAGATGAATATCTAAAACTGTGTGTCGCAGACGGATCACTCGTTGCATCTTTGGACAAGGTAGCAGGTATTTCTAAAGCCGATGTCATAGTAATTTGTATCCCCCTAGTTATTGATGTAAATGGAACTCCGGATTTTGCAAATATCGATGAGTTAGCGAAGGAAATTGGTTCTAACCTCGCCGCCGGATCTTTAGTTTGTTTTGAGACTACCCTGCCAGTAGGAACAACTAGAAATCGTTTCACAGTTGCAGTCGAGGCCGTTTCGGGGCTGAAAGTCGGGAAAGACTTTTTTGTAGTCTTTTCACCAGAACGAGTCCTGACTGGGCGCGTATTTCAAGACTTACGTAGATATCCAAAGTTAGTTGGAGGTGTAACTGATGCTTGTACCCAGCGCGGTGTTGAGTTTTACAGCTCTGTTTTAAAGTTTGATCCCAGGCCGGATTTAAAGCGCCCAAATGGTGTTTGGGCGATGAGAAATTCCGAGTCTGCTGAATTTGCAAAGATTGCAGAAACTACGTATAGGGATGTAAACATCGGATTAGCAAATGAGTTCGCTGTCTACGCCGCCACCATGCACGTTGATATTATGGAGGTGATAGAAGCATCAAATTCACAGCCATACTCACATATTCACATGCCGGGTATTTCAGTTGGAGGACACTGTATTCCGGTGTATCCACGGTTTTATATGTGGGACAACAGTGATTCGCAGATTGTTACCGCCGCTCGTAAAAGGAACCTTGACATGCCGCGACGTGCCATAATTCAAATAAAGGAAGAGTTTGGAAGTATTAGAGGTTTGAAGATTGGCATATTAGGAATCACCTATCGTGCAGAAGTAAAGGAAGCTGCATTTTCGGGGGCTCTGGATTTATTGAAGTACTTAGAAGAGGAAAGTGTGACCGTATTTGGCCTTGACCCATTTTACGACGAAATAGAAACTGTAAATTTTGGATTTAAAGGTGTTGCAGAATTGAGCGAGATGGATGGTGTAATCATCCACACTAACCACCAGGATTTTGATTTGTTGGATTTTGAAAAGTTTGAGAACTTGAAATTTGTTTATGATGGGCGTCGCTCACACGCTCACTTAATGGGTTCGAAAGCACTCAAGTATTTAACTTACTAGACGCACAGTGGCTTGGGCCGGGATCGAACCGGCGACCTAACGATTTTCAGTCGTTCGCTCGTACCAACTGAGCTACCAAGCCAAACAAGGTTCTGATATCGGCCTATAAAAGTACGACACCAAAACCTTTGCGACCCGGACGGGACTTGAACCCGCGACCTCCGCCGTGACAGGGCGGCGCGCTAACCAACTGCGCTACCGGGCCTTAAGAAATCGATAAACATAAGTGGCTCTTATGTCACCCTCAAAGCCTTTACTACTTACTTCTTTCTTGCTGTTACTACGGTACTGCGTGCCCCCAACGGGATTCGAACCCGTGTTACCGCCGTGAAAGGGCGATGTCCTAGGCCCCTAGACGATGGGGACGTACGAGGCTGGGCAATCTTACCCGTGAAAAGGTGTGCGACCAAACCGCATTTATAAGCGCAAAAAAGCCACTATCCGCCGGAAAACGGGTAGTGGCTCTTCTGCTGAAAGGTTGTTATTAGTTGAGCGCCCAACGAACAGTGATTGTCACTGTTACATCCTGCTCGCCTAAATCAATCTGAACCGCTGAATCTGCAGCCTCTGCCTTTGCCATTGGAAATGGTGATGAGTAAACAGGCGAAGATTGCTCTTCGAGTGAAAGTACTTTGCCGATTGATGTTCCAAGAAGCTTTGCATATGAAGCTGCTTTTGACTTCGCGTTCGCTACAGCTGCTGCGCGAGCTTCTTCTGTTGAAGTTGCCGGGTTAAGAGTTGTTGGCATTACCCCACCAAGTTGAACTGCGTCGCCACCTGCAGTGACAACTGCTTCAATGATTGTTCCAGCTTTTGATGCTGTGCGAACTAGAACATCAAATGATTGTGATGCACGGTAGCCAGTGATCTTTGTGCCAGCTTCCTGTGTCCAGTTGTATTCAGGGTAGACCGAGATGTTTGCTGAACGAATGTCCTTAGTTGCAATTCCTGTTTTGAGCAGAGCTGCACGAACTGCTGCTGCTGATTTTGAAGCACTAGAAAGTGCTGCAGCATTCGTTGTTCCAACTGTTGAAACAGTTGCGTTAAAGCGAACCGCATCTGGGACAACAGAGATCGTGCCAACACCCGTCACGGTGATGAAGCGGTTATCTGTGGTGCCCGCGCCATTTGCTGGTATCGCTAGCGCGACTACACCTGCAACGGCGGCAACTGTTACTCCGGTTAGGACTGTGCGAAGTTTTGTAAGTTTCATGGGTTAAGTATCTCTTATTAGGTGGGGATGGCGTGAATATGGGCTGGGAATAGTGGGAGAATAAAGAGGTGGCCCAGTTCTTGAGTAATTGCAGCGCTAGTGCGATGGCACATGCTGCTGCCAATTTATTGGCCGGTGGATTGGTGGCGTTTCCAACTGAAACTGTTTACGGGTTAGGCGCTGATGCGTGTAATGCCGAAGCGGTTGCTCGAATTTATTCAGTCAAAGGTCGGCCCGCAGATCACCCATTAATTGTGCATGTTGCATCGATGGATAGCTTGGGCGAATGGGCAGATGATGTGCCTGGGTATGCGATTTCATTAGCGCGTGATTTTTGGCCAGGGCCAATGACTTTGGTTTTTAAGCGATCTGCTTTGGCTGGGGATTTTGTTACTGGCGGGCAGGACACAGTTGGTGTGCGAGTTCCTGCTCATCCTGTCGCATTGGGGTTGCTAGAGGCCTTTGAAAGAACTGGTGGCAAGGGTGTGGCAGCACCGAGTGCGAATCGCTTTGGAAATGTTTCACCAACGACTGCGCAGGCTGTGGCGGATGAGTTGGGCGAATACTTGGCAGAGGGTGATCAGATTCTTGATGGTGGCCCATGCGAGGTTGGTGTTGAGTCAACGATTATTGATTGCACAGGGGATGCGCCGAAGATATTGCGACCGGGTGCGATTACTGCACAGATGATTTCGGATTCGACTGGGTTGGAAGTTGTTGGGCAATCATCAGATCGTGCGGCTGTGGATAGTAATGCAATCCGTGTCAGCGGTTCATTAGAGGCTCACTACGCGCCGGCGGCAAAAGTTGTTTTGGATCAATCCCCTGTCCCAGGTCAAGGGTTTATTGCAATGGCAGGTGTGGCAACACCTGATGGGGTTGTGAGATTGGCCGCACCGAAAAGTGATGATGAGTTTGCTCGAGTTTTGTATGCAGCTTTGCGTGCCGCAGATGAGCAAGGATTAAAAACTGTTGTTGTTGTGCAACCTGCGGGTGAAGGAATTACGATTGCAATTCGCGACCGGTTAAAACGGGCCGCTCATTCAATTTAAAGTTCAACGGTTGATGCGATGGTCACTGTAAGTTAAAGGTCCCTAACTGGCTTTATTAGATTGCTGCAAACCAATAAGAACTTAAATGCACTGCGATTGAACAATCTGGAACCATCCACACTACTCAGTATGATATCGGTGCGCTTTTGTGTGAGCACTAGTTTTAAAAAACCGTAGAGCCAAAGGAACTTTCCATAGAATTTTACCTGGGAATTCTGAAATCTCGATTCATATTTCCTGATGAGCTTCATTCTTGGCATGTACCTCAAAGAAGAAAAAGTCCTCTTGCCCTGGATGTAGTGTTTGTATCTATTCAATGAATAAATCCAATTATGATTCAAGGTGTCTAAAAAGATGATTGAGCCACCAGGTTTGAGTAGTCGCATCACTTCTTGATGTACCGTAATGGGATTTCCATAGGAAAGACTCCCGCAACTAATGACAAGGTCAAAGGAGTCATCTGGAAGAGGAATAGAATTCATATCTGCACAAAGCAGCTTAACTTTTCCACTAAGTTTGTAACTAAGGACTTCGAGAGATTCACTTGAGATATCTAAGGCGGTAAGTTTCCCACCTAAATCGACCGTTAGTGAGCTATGTATTCCTGTACCTGCTACGAGTTCTAGAATTTGAATACCCGGATGTACCAATTCAGAGATTGCGTGATAATACTCCAAAAAAGGTTTTTGATGTTTATCAGGAATTCTGTCGATTCCATTAGTTAACAATCCAGAGTCTTTAAATTCAAAAAGCTCTTTTTTTTGCAACCTCTGAATATTTCTTGATCTCTTTCTCTAGATCGGAATTTCTCATTATTGTTTTACTTCCTTTAGTTGCTCTAACTTTTGAACTGCCCCACCATAAACTTGATTGAAAGAAAAGTGACTATTGAAGTGCAAAAGGGCATTATTTGACATTCTAACTAATGCACTAGGGTCGAGTGCAAAGGCTTTTAAAATATTCTCAAAGTCTCCTTCATCCTTGTAATAAAGGCCGGACATACTTTCTTCAAGCATTCTTCTGGCAGGTCCTGACAATGATGTAATCATTGGCTTCCCCATTTGCATAGCATCATAAAATTTATTCGGGATGCTCATTTCAAAATCAGATCGTGCCACCAATGGCGCTAGCGAAAAGTCTGAATTGGAGGATAAAATTTTTGCTTGCACTGAAGAAATTCTTCCAGGAAAAACTATATTCGGGATATTGATAGTTTCAATACGAAGGGACTCCAATCTTGGACCGTCACCTGCCAAGACAAAGGATATGGGTAGTTTCCGTGCAGCATTGATAATTGGTTGAAAATCAAAGACATCGGTCATTGAGCCAACAAAATACCCGATTAGCTTGTTTGAAGATTTAATCCCAAGGGACTCCCACCAGTAACTTGCAGCTTCAATTTCATCATTAGAAAAAGATTTGTCTTGTGTCGATAACGAAAACACAAAATCAAATTCATTTTGAATCCGATTAGCTCTTGAAAGGCACCAATCGAGGAATTCTTGAGAAATTGAAGATATCCCATTAGCAGTTTTCAAAGTTTGCTTCAGCATGACAAAATATGGAAAGAAGACAATTTTTGCTAACGGCTTTAAAGGGATTGGGAAAGCTCCAATTATGCTATCTGGCCAGGCATCTTTCACATCAAGAATTGATGGAGAGCCCTTTTTTCTTAACCACCTTGCCATAACCCAAGCCGGTTCGATTGGTGGATAGCCAATCAATGCAACGTCGGGTGCTGATTCTTTCTTTAACATTCTATTCAAGTTCCAGCCGAGTTGAGCGTGGTCAAAAAATCGACTTAAACCTATGTGAGATTTGTATCCCCTGCTTTTTATCAGGCGAATAGTGAGTTGATTTGAAAAATCAATTGTTTTCTCTGATCCAAATCGGTGAAGCTTTGTGAAGTGGTCAAAATCTGAAGACCAAAGTGTCACGTGGTGTCCCTGGTCTATGAGCGCCTTTGATAAATTGATAGCCCGCATTGGACGTAAACCATTATTGTCTATTTGTATCGGTTCACCTGTTTGTAGGATCCAAACTCGCATTTTTCCTCCTGAAACATTCCTCACAAGTTAGAGTTACCAGAGTACCTCGCGTAGAGAATGAAAAACCGTTTTACAGGGAAAAAGTTTGAATCTATGCCCAAAAAAAGCGCTACATCATAATGTCATTAACTTGATCAAATCGCGGTTTGGGAAAATCTGGATTAGAGGGCTCTTGCAACTAATAATGCCGGCCAATTCATCGTGAATAGATGCCATAGCGTAAGATTCTGATTCAACAGACGGGATTGACGATTTAAATGTGCTTTTCAATTAGAAATGAAGTAGTCGACAGACTAGACGGCATCCGTTTTTCAGCAAAAAAGTTTTTGATGATTTTCAAAATCTCACAGATTTCTATGTCCGGAAAAGACATCTCTATTGAGTTGTCCAACTTGGCTATGCAAAAAGATGTTCTAGAATTCGGTTCTGGAGGATCAACAATTTTGCTAAGTAAGAGCGCAAATCGAGTAGTGAGTATTGAATCGGACAAGTTCTTTTCTGTATTTATTAAACGTCAACTTCATAAATACAAAATTTCCAACGTCCATATACTGTGGGTAAATATTGGCCCCACTGTTCGGTACGGATTTCCAAAACCCAGAAAGAAAAATCAGAATTCTTTTCGGTATGTCGAATATACAGAAAAACCTTTCGCTTATTGCAAAGAATTGGCTATCGAGCCGGAGCTGATATTTATAGATGGACGTTTTAGAGTTTGGTGCGCCATACAATCTGTCAGAAAAATAAATTGGAGCTTTACGATCGTTTTCGATGATTTCTTTCTTAGAGAGCAATACTTTGTTGTCAAAGAATTCCTCGGTGAACCTTTTGCGCGGATCGAGAATGCAGCGGTTTTTAAGATTGAAGACATTGAAAAGACGAGAAACCGAATTCCGCTCTGGACAGATAAATTCCAATTTGACCCAGAATAGTAAATTACTTCGATGACTAGACAATGAAATCCTTGAAGTATTTACCGTTTAGCCCATTAATCTGATTGTCTTGTTATGCTTTGAGACATGGATGTAATTAAAGCCACATGGATCATTGCATGCATATCGGCCATTGCGATTTTTTTGTACACATTGATTTCCCCAACTACGATTTTGATTTCGATGTTAGGCATATCAATTTTAACCAACTCGATGATTATTGATGGTTCATATACTGCATTTGATGAAATTCTCGTCCTGGTTTCATTGACCGCATATGCATTTACCAAACTGAGAAGAGACCAGTTCAGGGAGAAATACTTGAAAAAGAGTAGAAACTTTCTAGGTTTGATCTTTTTCTCATACCTTTTGATTAACTCCGTGATTTCCTATATAACGAATCGCCACAATTCTTCATTACGATTCATCTTAATTTATGCAGAAATGCTGATAATTCTAATTCTTATCTCAAATGATCGTCTACGTATGCCAGCATTTAAAAAGCTAACCACGTTTTTTAGTGCGTATTTAGGGCTTTGGTTAATTTACTACACGGTTTGCCAATTTCTAAGAGTAGATTGGCAATATCAACAATCAGTGACATGGGCAGGATCTAGTTATGCAGCGTATACCGTTGCGATAGGTGGGTTCTTACACTTGTGGAATGCTTCTAGTTTCAAAGTCAATTCTCCTTACTTGATCTCTCTTGGTTATTTCGCAGGTATGTTGCTTGCATCCCAGATCTATTTAAGTCGTGTTTTATTTTTTTGTGCACTGGTTTTTATTCTTGTTTTTTTGATTCTAAATACAACTCAAAAGAATTTAATTCAATTGTCCCGGCGAACGCTTGCAATTTCCTTGGTTTTCTTTTCAGTCATGAGTTTATCCAATTGGATACCATCTCAATCTACGAAGTTGAATGACAACGTTGTAGCACACACATCTGTACAAATTGATGCTTTGGTTGAAAGTGTCCAGTTTGTGCATAAACCAAGAGAGAGTGACCGCGATCGTTTTCTTCAACTAAAGTGCGCCTATAAACTAACGATAGGTTCAGGTTCGGTACAACATATTCTCTTTGGGTATGGACAAGATATGCACAAAACCACGCTCGTTTCTTGTCGAGACATCAAACCACTGTTACGGCCGGGTCAAGAGATATTACGTCCTGTCGGTGGTGCATCATTTCTCTTAGACTTTGGGATCATTGGCGTAATTCTTCTCATTAGTGCTCTTTATCCCTCAACAATGAGAATGATAAGAAAAATAGGAAACAATTGGGTTGGAATCCTTTTGATTCTAATGAGTATTTCTTGGAGCTTGATTTCAAATGTCAACGATAACATTCTGGTTTATTTCGTGCTTTTCATGATTCCTGCACTACTTTCAAAATCAATTAGAGATGATGAAATAGAAAAGAAGAAATAAGATGGATCCTACCTTCAAAAACATCTACTATTTTACGTCTCAAGTGCTTGAACGCTTCATTTCCTTTATCACTATAGTTTTGCTATTCAATCTGGCAAGTGACTCAGAGATATCGATATGGTCCATGTTTATGACGACCTCGGGAATAGTTGTTTCAATTTTAACTATTGGCGTAGGGATGCTCGTGGTTCGGGATTCACCATATTGGAGCGGTACGGATAAAGTGAGGAGTCTGCACGCTCACATTATTAAGTTTGGTGTAATCATTTTTATGATGAGTTTATTAGTGTTTTTATTACCAGAGCAATTAGGCAGGTGGATTTTTGCCGAACAAAATGGTAAATCAACCTTGATATTACTTTTGATTTATTTGGGGACGGAGTGTTTGATCGAGATTTGCAATTCCTACTTGAGAGCTTCTAGGTGCCATTACTACGTTGCAAATATAAATGTGTCAAGATCACTAGTGAAGGTATTGTCGCTATTCTTATCGAGTTTGAACGATAGTTTTGACATAAATGAATCGTTGATGTTTCTCTTAGCAATGGAATTTACATTGGGATCAATAGTTATAATCTTCATCTACCGAACTTTGAAGAAAATGCCCTACGAAGGCTTACCGATTGAATCTGTAGCCAATAAGAATGACTCCAAACGTGGGTTTGTATCTTTATTCATGATAACTAATTTGGCATATGCGATTACAGGGATGTCGGATCGATATTTTATTTTACATAACCTCGGTCCGGCTGAACTAGTTACGTATTCAGTATACATTATTTTGATGAGTCCTATAGTAATGTTGTATGGAGCCGTAACTTACATAATTGGGCCTGATTTAAGTCATTTAAAGAGTGATAAAGAAGGAAGCAACAAATTAATTAAGAAAACCCTCCATTTCTTTATAGTCTTTGCTTTCTACTTGGTTACTCTAATTTTCTGCAATCGAAGCATGATTCTTGATGCTTTAGGAAGAGATAACTTTAAAATCAACACGCTTTGGTTTGCAAGTATTACTTTAAGTACATCAATTCTAGGTATCCATCTAATACAAATGAGTAAAATTACACTGTTTGGCCATCTACGAAAATTCCTACCTTATCTACTACTGATTTCAATCTTAAGCCTCCCAGTTAACTTTGTCTTTATCAATCAGTTTAAAGAGTTTGGAATATTTCTTGCGAGTTTGACAACTAATTTGTTGTTGACCACGACCTCTACTTGCTTCCTACAAATTTTCGATAGGGAAGACTCGTATTTGAATTCGACCCAAATTAGATTCATTATAGGGCGTCTCTTTCTGGCTATAATAATTGTTATTAGTTTTGAAATTTTGGGAGAAGGGAATACATCTGGATTACTGTTAGTTAATACAATCATTGTGGTGACATTTGCAAGGGAGCTACGCGTGTGGAGAAAAGGAGCGAAAACGTGAGCAAGAAATTAAAAATTGCAATCCTTGGAAGCGCTGCGTCAATTCACACGATTAAATGGGCTAACTTTCTATCGGACAAAGGTCATTCTTTAGAAATATATAGTTTTGACGAAAGGGGCATTTCACTAAAACAGGACATTGTTGTTCATAATGTTCCTAAGCTCTCAAGATTACTTCAATTCATTTTTTACATTCCTAAATACCGTAAATCAATAAATAATTCTCATGCTGACATAGTACAAGTACATTCAATCGGAAGCTATGGCTTTCTTTCACTGCTCATCAGATCTAAGTTTAAGGTTATAACCCCTTGGGGATCTGATATATTGCTTTATAGGCGGAACATACTCAAAATAATCATCATTTATCTCACTGTTCGTTCGGCAAAATGCTTCACTTGCGATTCACGCGAAGTAAGACAAAAACTAGAGAATTTTGGTGCCGATTTTTCCAGCATTAATATAATTAATTTCGGTGTCGATACTATGAAATACCAACGTGATGTTAGCCTGCAAAAGGCTCGCATTGCTCATGGAAATCGGAAGAATTTTACAGTTGTATCGACACGTTCTTTTGAGCCCATTTATGATGTTCAAACACTAATTTTCGCTACAAAAGAATTAAAGTCGAAGGGAATTTTTATTCATGTAAGTCTAATTGGGGGTGGATCAAGAGAGAATCAATTGAAACAAATGTGCAAGGACTTGGACATAGAGGATCAAATAAATTTTGTTGGCCGGGTCGATAATGCGCAATTGTATAAGTACTTGAATTCCTCCGACGCGTATGTCTCAACAGCTTTATCGGACGCGGGAATCGCCGCTAGTACCGCAGAGGCCATGGCCTGTGAATTGCCCTGCATAATTTCAAATGTTCGCGAAAATGAATACTGGATTCAAGACTCAATTAACGGATTTCTTTTTAAAGCCGGTGACTATTTAGAACTAGCGGCAAAAATTAGCATCTTATATGCAGATAGCGAGTTGAGAGATTTATTTGGCGTGAGGGCTCGCAGCAAGATTAGGCAAGACAACGATTATTTAGTCGAAATGTCAAAAGTTGCAAAACTCTATTTAAAGGTTAGTTCTAATGAATAAGAGGATGCTTGTTATTGCAAATCTTCGACATGCCTCCCCTAGGATGCCGGGCTTGCTTCACACACTATCTGATTTTGGTTGGGAAATTCATATTTTGTGTCCTCCGCTCCCAAGGGAAGCGGAAACAGAACTTGGTTTCCCCCCACTCTTTCTGGATAAAATACATTTTCATGAAGCTGGAACAGATTCCGATTCCTTAGAATGGATTCGTAAATTTCTAACGCGATTTGGTTTCTCAAGGGATAAGAGTTTTCTAGAGCAAATAAAATCAACTAGTGATAAGGACATTGTTCGAGGTGGTGTGAGCAATTTATTCCATCTTCTGATGACTTTCTTCGCTTTTCCTGATCTTGAACGCAACTGGAAGAAACATGCAATAAAAAAAGGTCTAGTACTGTGCAACGAACATAATTTTGATGTTCTATTTAGTTCTTCACCCTTTCCAACGTCTCATGTAGTTGCAAATAAACTTTCTAAAGCAAAAACATCAAAGTGGGTAGCCGACTTTCGTGATCCATGGTCATTGAATCCTGTTTATAGTTATGGAAAACTCCGAAAATTCATTGAAATGAGATATGAAAAGAAAATTATTAAGAAAGCAAATGCCATAACAACAGTCTCCGCTCAATATGCAAGTTTACTTGAAGAAATTCACGGGATCACTCCTGAAGTGATCCCAAATGGCTTTATCGATTACGGAAATCGTCCTAAGCAGGTTCAGAAGAATGAGAAAATAACGATCGTACATACTGGAAATATTTACGAAGGTAATCACGATCTGTCTAAACTATTTAGAGCGATATCAGTTCTTGTGAGTGACAACTTGATTGCAAGTGAACGATATCAGTTCTTGTTCTACGGACGTTATGAAATGATAATTCAAGATCTAATTGAAAAATATGAATTAGAAGGAATCGTATTTCAAATGGGTCACAGGCCAAGGCTTGAATGTATCGACATACAAAGGAATGCGGACGCATTAATATTTTTCAACTGGGAAAATCAGAAAGAATCTGGACTATCGCATCTGAAGTTTTACGAGTATCTGGCCTCTGGAACTAAAATTCTTGTAGTTGGAAAATCGATGAATACCTACACTCAAATAATTGAGAGGTTAGAAGCAGGAGAAGTCTACGAGAGTACAAGAGAAATAGTGGAAGGTTTTGCAAATCTTCGGAACGTAAGACACCAGGAGACCGAAAGAGCCGCTCTTCGGGAATATGGTTATGCGCATCAAGCTTCTAGATTGAATTCTTTCTTGCTCATTGTATTACGCCTTTCTTAACTATTTCTTCTTTTGAAAAAGGCGATTTTTCGTTAATTCTGTATATCTCCCGGAACGCCTGATTAGCAAGTCGATAATCAGCTCGACTTGTTTGGAATCAATTTGCTCGTTTGTATAGAATTTCCTTGTTGATCTATTCTTTGTCGGATCTAAACTCGAACCCCTTAGTGTCCAATCAAAATCGTCCATTTCTATATATCCATTCGGCTTAAGCAACATGTCAGTCAGGAGAAATGTAAACCCGTCGACAGCCCAAACATGTGCGCCGTCAAGAAAGGCATAGTCAAACAAATTTCGTTCTCCAGTTTTCAATAAATTCATCAAACTCCAGTTATAAGAATCTAAATATGCTTGAGAGTTTGAATAATAAGTGACTCGATCTTCATGTTCTGCTAACCTTCTTTTAGCTAATCGAATATTTCTCTCAAAGTCGAATAGATGTAATATTGCTTTTGGAAAAGTCTGAAGGACTTTTTCAGCAGTCGCACCCATATAGATACCAAACTCTGCATAAGAAAAGACCTGATTTTGATCAAAGCATTTTTCAAGATTTGCGATTACTCTTTCGTCGCCATCCGGCGAAACTCTTAACTTTCGAGGGTAGTAGCTTTTCTTTGCAGGCATATCTGTAACCAATCCAATTCCTTAGTGTGGACACGTGCCATAAGCATAACTTGCTTTATTCAAATGGGTATTCATTTTAGAAGGATGTATCTTCTCTAAAGAACGTCGATTTTTAAATATTTCAGTCCCTTGAAGTTACAATTTTATCTGTTCCAGGGGGTGGACTTGGACGTAAAGGTGTGTTTCTAAGCGCCAAAAACACAAGGTAATCAGGCGCTTTGTTGGATTTCAAAATGAATGAGCAAAAACGTAATGCATGTTGGCGTGAAATGAATGAGAGTATGGTTGCGATGAGGATCAAGATGTCACAACGCAAACTTCTTACCGACAGATAAAACAATCCAAGCCTACTCTTACCTGGGCGTATTAGTTGATTATAAGCAAGGTCAGGGTCGCCTTGATTCTCAAGGATTTCCGCTTCATCTGAAAAAACTATCGAAGCAAAGTCCGTAATTCCAGGTTTAGCTGAAAGGAGACGTTGTTCATCCCAGGTATACAAATCTGTTTCTCTCTTTACGTTTGGTCTTGGCCCTACCAAGCTCATGTCACCAATCAATACGTTCCATAGTTGAGTCAACTCATCAAGTTTGTATTTTCTGATGATTTGACCGATTGGAGTAATTCTCATGTCATTGATGCTAGTTGAATCAACCCCTGTGCTATCGGCGTTCTTGACCATCGAACGTAGTTTGACCATCTTGAAAGTCTTGAGATTTATACCAACACGATCCGCGACATAAAATGGAGAATGTTTGTCCTGATTCCAAACTAAAAACATCACAGGCAAGAGAATTGGACTGGCGAGAACTAGGCCTAAAAGCGAGATGGCGATATCCATTAATCGCTTTGCGACTAAATAGCCCTTGAGCCTCATGACAGCGCCTACTTTCTATAGAAATCAATAATTGATTTGGATACATATGAAATATCGTCATCGCTGACGAACATGTTCATTGGAAGCATGATTGAGCGTTGGAAAAATAACTCTACCTTGGGAAGCACCTGAGTGAAGCCAAGACCATCCCACTGGTGCACCCCTTTCCCACCCCACTGGATCAAGGTCCCGATTCCCAATTCTGCTAAGTACTTTTTCAGTTGGTCGCGATTGTCTGCCTGGAGCTCATAGTTCTGAAAAACGTCGAAATGGTTTGCATCTGAATTTGGAGCAGGCGGCAATTGCAATTGCTCAAGATGGCCCAATTGCTCTTGATAGAGGTTTGCGATGGTTCGTCTTCTTTCAATTACTTGTTCATAACGCACCATTCGCTTGTTTAAAATGGCGGCTTGAAGGTTATCTAGCCTGCTATTTCGACCCCAAGATTTGATATCACCTTTGGTGTCTCGTCCATGATCATGGAGTTGGAACAACTTCTCATAGATGCCAGCGTCATTTGTGATAACTCCGCCTCCATCGCCAAAGCAACCCAAAACCTTTGCAGGAAAAAAGCTGAAGCTTCCAGCAATACCAAAAGTTCCGGCATGCTTACCTTTAAAGCGCGAGCCCAGCGCTTGGGCAGCATCTTCAACGACCACCAGATTATTTCTCTTTGCGACATTCATGATCGCATCCATGTCGCAAGTTCTTCCATTTAATTGTGTTGGTGATATACCCACTGTTCTTGGGGTAACCGCTGCAGCAACAGCATCAGGGTCAATTAGGTTGTCTGGCCCAATTTCAACTGGTACTGGAGTTCCACCAGCGGTCACAATTGCGGATGCGGTTGCAAGCATCGTGTGCGAACTAATGATTACTTCATCGCCTTTGTTAAGCCCTACTGCCAACCATGCCAGTTCTAGTCCATCGGTCGCATTTGCGACGCCAACCGCATGCTTTGCACCTGTGAATGAGCTTAAGTTAGTTTCAAATTCTGCAAGGTCCTTTTGCATAATAAATGCACCGCGGCGACCCACCTCTTCAACGGTCCTTAAGATTTCTTCACGGTCATCAAGAAATAGCCTTGGGTAGTCAAAAAATGGAATCTTTCTCAGTTCACTCATTCAAGGCCTACCTTCTTAACTTATAGATGCTCTGATCGTTGCCGCTACATCTTCTGCTCTAGTGTAATAAATCTTTTCGAGTGCGCTAGATGCTGGTGCTGGTGCAGATGGGAGCGTAACGCGAATGGGTGATGACTTTAGGGAAATTGGGTCGATTTGTTCGGTCACAGACGCGATGACTTCGCTTGCAAATCCAGAGTTAGACCAACCGCCATCAATTACGACCAAGCGACCCGTCTTTAGGACGGATTCGACAATCACCCTTGAGTTAAATGGATTAAGTACTCGTATATCTATTGTTTCAGCACTTATTCCATCTGACGCAAGAATCGTTGCTACATCAGTACAAAGCTTTGCTGAGTATCCAGCGCCAACGAGGGTAACTTGTGTTCCAACATTAGTAATTTTCGGACCTTGGATTTTTAAGTCTAATTCAGTCACTTCGGGGAGAATTTCGGATTCCGAATACAACCATCGGTCATCAATAAAGATAACAGGGTCTTTGCAAAGAACCGATGCTATTAACAAATCTCGTGCATCAGTAGCGGTAGCAGGCATAACGACTCGAAGTCCAGGAATATGGGCAAACCATGAATGGAGAGATTGCGAATGTTGCGCACCTTGCTCCCCACCGCGATTGATGATCGCTCTAACAGTCACCCCAGCTGTTGCTTGCCCACCCATCATTGAAGACCATTTGGCTGCTTCGTTAACAATTGAGTCCATGGCGTAAAGCATGAAGTCCATTCTAGGATGCACGACGATTGGTTTCATTCCTGCGATTGCTGCGCCAACTGCCGCCCCAGTACATGCAGACTCAGAAACGGGCGTATCAATGATTCGATCAACGCCAAATTCTTTGTCGAGGTCGGTCATAGAATTTCCGACATACCAAGGACTCCAGAGACCTTGACCAATTACGAAAACCTCTGGGTAATTGGTCAACAAATAGGCAAACCCTTCACGGATAGCAGATCCATAATCAGTTGATTTCTCAGGGCTCATTTATTCACCGCACTGTAAACAGTTCCCAAAAGAGTAGAAGGAGATGGGAAAGGATCTGATTCAGCTTGGCGCCACGCTGAATCGACTAGGGAACGTAACTCTTTTGTTTGATTTGAAATATCAGACTCTAATTCAGGATTTAGAGTGATTAGAGCCTCCGATAATCTGCGGATTGGATCTCGATTTTTCCACACAGCCAAGTCTTCAGAAGAGCGATTAACTCCAACATCTATGTCCTCGCGCCAATCCACATGCCCATACTGACGATATGTCACTGCTTCCATAAATGCAGGTCTCTGCTCTGACCGAATGTATCTTGTTAACTCTCTCGCAGCGGTTTCTACATCCAAGAAATTGTTTCCATCAACGATTCGATTTTTAATGTCATTTGCATCTGCGAAACGAGCCACTGATTGAAGTGGTTGACGTTGACTAATGTGCATATGGCTAGAGAATAGGTTATTTTCGCAAATAAAAAGAACCGGGATCTTTAGCTGACTAGCCAGATTGAGCGATTCATGAACGACACCTTCTTCAGCCGCACCATCACCAAAATATGCAACCCCAATGTCTCCAGAATTCTCCAGCTTGGCTGCCAGCCCAGCTCCCACTGCTAAGGGAACTGTTCCTGCAACAATCGGAACAGAACCATAAAAACCATTTGGTTGGTCCCACAGATGCATGGATCCACCCATACCTTTTGTTAGACCAGTTACGCGGCCCAAAACCTCCGCAAATAAAGCTCTTGGATCTGTTCCAAGAGCTAGCAAATGGGCATGCGACCTGTGTGCACTAAAGACACGATCCGATTTTCGCAAGTGTTTAGAAACTCCAACGGCGATAGCTTCTTGTCCAGCGCCAAGATGCACTGGACCACCGATCTTTCCTTGCTTTCTCATTTCAGCAAGTTTGTTTTCGCAGAATCGAATGAGTTGCATGATTCTTAGATGTTCCAATAGATCGTCTTCAAGGTGTCCTTGTAAATCGAGCGTTTCATCAAGATGCTTAGATTCGGAAATTTTTCCGTTTTTCAAATCAAATTCAATGCTCATTTAAGGTCATCCAAATTATAAATCGGGTCTACTTTGGTATGAAATATAAAACTATGACTACGAGTTTCCGCCGTTTCCTCAGGACTAATTAGAATTTCGTGAAGTTTTTCACCTTCACGCAGACCAGTGTATAGGACTTTAATTTTGCGGCCCGAGACCTCAATCATGTGACGAGCAATTGAATCAATGCTTACTGGCTGTCCCATATCCAAAATAAGTGTCTCCCCATTTTCGCCGATTATTGCAGACTGCAGAACTAAATGAACAGCTTCGCTTACGGTCATGAAAAACCTTGTCACATCAGGATGCGTGACTGTCACCGGTCCACCATTCCTTATTTGGTGTCGGAATGTGTGAATAAAGGAGCCGTTACTTCCAATTACATTTCCAAATCTGACTGAAATATATTTTTTCCCAGGAATCTGAGTTCCAGCAGTTAGTCTCTCCGTTAACAATTTGCTCATGCCAAGAGCACTTGATGGGTCAGCTGCCTTATCAGTTGAGATATTTACAAAGGTATCGACATGAAATTTACGAGAAGCTTCAAGGATATTCTTTGTTCCTAGAACATTAGTTTTATGGGCTTCATTTGGAAAACGTTCTAGAGTGGTTAGGTGCTTTAATGCTGCAGCATGAAAAACAATTTCAGGTTCAAATTCTTCAAAAATTTCGTCAATTCGTTCTACATCGCGAATATCTCCAAGCACAAGCCCGCTATTCATAAGCGAGCCGGTTCCGTCGAGACTTAGTTGAAGATTTAGAAGCGAAGTTTCATCCCGGTCTAGAAGCGTAAGTAGCGCGGGGTTATATCGATTAACCTGCCGTGAAATTTCAGATCCAATTGATCCCCCAGCACCAGTCACCAGAACCCTCTTGCCACGAATAAAGGCTGCAATTTCGGTGTGGTCAGCACTAACCGGTCTACGACCAAGGAGATCTTCTTCGGAGATATCTTCTACATCTGCCAAACGCACCGCCCCAGAGATAATTTCATGCGCGGTTGGAATGATGCGAAGCTTAATTCCAAGGGTCCGACATCGCCGTTCAAGATCTAATAAGGCAGCGGATTCGATGCCCGAAATAGCGACAATTAGCGTAGTAGGTAACTCGGCTGTGACCGTTTTTTCTAAGCTATCAATAGTTCCAAAAACGGGGCGACCAAATATTCTCAAGTTCGATATCGAAGCATCGTTATCCAAAAATCCGATTGGGTTGTATTGATCGCCCTGGAGCAACATTTGCTCAGCCAATTGTCGCCCTGCGATACCAGCACCATAAATCAACGTTCTTTCCCCATTTGATTTACTCGAGAAAGAATGTAGGGCTCGTGGATTTGAAATTACCCGAAATGCGAGCATGAATGTCAATGAGAGAAGTCCCGAAATAATGGGAATGGATCGAGGAACATTTGGAATCGATGTTAGGACTCGAGCACTAAAAAGAATTAGTGTTGAAACAGTTACCGCTAAACCAAGAATTAAGACCTCTTCAAGTGATGCGTTTCTATACTTACCTGCGTACAGAGAAAAAGAGCCACAGACAAATATTGAAACAATTGTCGCGACGAACCCAAATTTTAGGATTTCCATTCCCAATTCAGAAGGTAAATGTCCATCAAATCTAAGCAAGGAAGCTAGCCATGTTGCAGCAAGCCAAGAGGAGCTGTCAAGGAGGATGTGCGGCAATCTCTTTTTGGTGAACATGGTTTTTCGGCACCGCGGTCAGGCCATACTCCAATCACCAATATTGAATCAACTTGAACTAGAGTACCCAAAAAGCCTTTCAAATGGCTACGAATGCTTAAGATTGCTCTATGAGTTCAGGGTCAAAGATGCTTCGCTTGCCAATCTACGTCGCTATAGCTGTAACAATCGTGGTCATTCCTTCTCTGATGGATCCAATAAATCTTCCGAAGCTGTTGGTCTTGAGTATTGGTTCAGGTTTATTGCTCCCTTTATTTTACCCACAGATCATCCACTGTTGGAGAGATAAGAGAAGAGTTGTTGCTTTCTTTCCAGCAACATTTTTACTCGGGTTGGTGGCATCTTCTCTCGCGAGCGAGCAGGGAATCTACAGAACGGTAGTTGGCGTGTGGGGCAGAAATAATGGAGCACTCATGTACATCAGTCTATTAATTTTGTTTCTTTCTTTGGCAACCATGAAATCAAGTAGTTCTTCAATTTTTCTCGTTTCCATTCTAACTAAACTTGGCATCGCAGGGACCGTGTACGGCTTCATCCAGAGCGCAGGATTTGATCCGATTACATGGAATAACCAAGGAAGCAAAATAATTTTGACTCTTGGAAATTCTAATTTTGCAAGTGCTTTTCTAGCTTTAACAGGAATAGCAACGCTGACAATTGTGCTAAAACCAGAGTTGGAAACTTGGAAGAGAGTTTCATTTTCAATTTCCTACTTACTCCAGATGTATCTAACCTATAAATCTGACTCAATCCAAGGGTTTATTGTATTAATTCTCGGAAGTCTGACACTGGTTGGATTTCTTTTGTCAACATCAGGGATACGAAAGATTAAGTACTTGGGTATATCATGGTGGGGAATGATTCTTATTTCTGGGGTATTTGGGATTGTAGGGCTGTTAGGAAATGGACCTCTATCCACAATCTTAAATCCAAGCCTGCGTTCCTTGCGCGATCGTTATTATCACTGGCAGGCTGCGGGAAGCATGTTAAAAGAAAATATATTTTTTGGAGTGGGAATAGATTCCTTTGGAGATTATTATCGCCAATTTAGAATTCCTGAAGCAATTCAACTACGTGGAAATGCAACTTCCGGCACAAACAATGCTCACAATACAATCATGCAGATAGGAGCAACTGGTGGATTGGTATTGCTTATCCCGTATTTACTCTTGATCGCTTTTATTGCATATCGTGGACTCATTGCCATTAAGAAAAATCAAGACAAAGTTTTGTCAAGTGGAGTTTTCTCAATTTGGATCGCTTTTCAAATTCAATCTCTAGTTTCGATTGACCAAATTGGGTTAGTGATCTGGGGATGGGCGGCTGGCGGATGCCTGGTGACGTTATCCTTTATTAATTCAAGTGGAGGTTCTCCAGAGAAAAAAACAAAAATTTCGACGAGAAATGGCAGAGTAGTTTTACCTAAGACTAAATTTGTGGCTTCGGCCCTTTTACTACTTGGATTTGTGCCTTCAGTATTTTTGAGTTTAAATGTGTGGAGTGAATTTACACTTCGCAATCAAATTATTGAGTTGATTTCTTCAGGTACGACAGATTCAGCTGCTATGAATGGAAAGAAATTGTTTAATACGGCAAAAGATGCAAGCCATCCGGAGCTTAGATTGCAAGCAGCGAATTATCTGATTCAGATGGGCCAATATGATGAAGCTCTAGAGTTGACCAAGTTGAATAATTCGCAGTTCCCTAATTCTTTTGAGTCCTGGGACGCTACCGCTCAAATATATGAAGGTTTGGGTGATAAGAAATCGGCCATAGGACCCCGCTCAAAAACAGTTTTACTCGACCCGTTAAATGCAGAGTTAAGGCAGCTTCTCGAAAAAGACCAAACTGAAAACTAAGGTAGGATTCAGTAAATCCTTATATGGGGCCTATAGCTCAGTCGGTAGAGCAACGGACTTTTAATCCGTGGGTCGACGGTTCGAGCCCGTCTGGGCCCACCTAACCATTCAAGTATGGTCAAAAATCACCTTTGTGGACTAGGTTTTGTTATGAAGTTCAGCTGGAGATCCATCTCGGCCTACTACCTCTGACTATCAGAGGTGGCGGTCGTTTACCGGCGGATCTATTTCTGTAGGGGTTTCCCTATCCAAGAAAGAGATTGCGCGCTCCGAACAGCTGGGGGATCGGTAAGCAACCTTTGGACAGAAAGGTTGGTGCAGCAATGCGTTTTTCTTTTGAACTGTTCAATGAACAGGTGGTGCGCCCATGACTGTAATTCGTAGATTTGTTGAATGGTTGAGCTATCACCCAACAACCGAAGAAATCGCACGCGCACTTGCAACCGAATACCTATCTGAATTCTCAGTGCTGGGCTTGCGTTTTGGCCGCATCAACAATGATGATTCCATTACAAATTTAGGTCAGTTTGGTTTTCCAGATTCAGAAAATGTTCGCGGACGAAACATTCCAAGTGAAGAATGGCGTTCAGTTAATTCTCCAGAAGTTCAAATAATTTCAGGTCTTTCAAAAGAAAAGTGGACTCCTGATTCAACAATGTATGTCGCTACTTTGCGCGATCGCGGAGTAATTCAAGGGCACTTAACTATTCATTTCCACAAGGCAATTACAGAAAGCCAAAAGCACCACACTGCCGAGGCAATCGAAGATCTGTGCGTTCCACTGTCCTTGTACCTGTCCTTTGTCAGCAACCCCTATGGCAATCTGGGTGGGGTCACCCCGCTGTCGGCTGAAAACCGTGATGCAGGAGCTGGCCAGCTGACCCAGCGCCAGATCCTGATCCTGCGAGGCATGGTCGAGGGCAAGACCAACCACGAGCTAGCCACCGAAATGGGCTTTTCCGTTTCAACCATCCGCCACGAGACCATGCGGATCTACCAGGCGCTTTCAGTCAGCGACCGCAAGGAAGCGGCCAAAAAGGCCATCATGCTCAGCCTGGTCTAGGCCACGCTCACTCAACCCAATCCAGGCTCAAATCACCAAGCCCACGCTCGAATCTGGCCCTAGACACGCTCAAACTCTCAATGCTGCCTTTACCCTTATCTATCCCATAGACTAGAGACCTGATTCCGGCAGGCTTGTTTCTCGCTGCCATTCGGCGAAAGCCCTGCTCGCACTTCCCCCACCTATATTCAAGAACCCAACCCACGCTCAACCCACCGCAACCCAGGAATCTTTTTAAAGATTCTTTTCAAAAGGGCACAACATTTGGCCCCCAGCGGTGTCTTACTAAGTAGAGGGCAAGACGTTGCCTTCATTATGAAACTCGCGGGAGTTACAAAATGGCACTATTGAAGTCGAAAGCGGCGAAAGCAGCTGCAGCGACCGATGCCGCCCGCATTTTGAGCGCAAATCCCGCAGACGCTCTCATGGATACACCCGCACAAGGCTCAGCAGCTGATTGGTCTATCGCACAACTATCTGCAATCTACACAGAGCACCGCACACAGCTTGTCTCTCAGGCTCGTCGCATCACCAAGAACGAGGCTGAAGCAAACGAGATCGTCCAGGAAGCATTCCTGAAGTTCATGCTTGCTGCACCTGATCTAGATTCAGCAGATCGTGCACTTGCATACCTTCGCACATCAGTTAACAACCTTTCCTTGAACGTAATCCGCGCTCGCGGTGCTCGTCCAAACCTGGTTGCAATCGATGCAGACACAACCCAGGAGCGCTTGAACGAGATCGCATCTGAAAACCACATCGATCTTGACACAACTATTACTGCAGCCGAAGATGCCGCGATCATCCGCGAAGCACTTGCTCGCCTAACCAGTGACCAGCGCACAGCGCTAGTTATGTGGGAAATGGAAGGCCGCACAACCGAAGAAATCGCAACAGCTTTGAACACAACACCTGCCAATGTTCGCCACATCTTGGTGCGCGCTCGCAAGTCAATGGTTCGTGTTCTTGAGGACTGGATCGTTGATGAAAAGACTGGCCTAACAGCACTTAACGCCCTTTCAACAACATATAAGAAGACAGTTGAAATCGCACAGAAGTCATCTAAGGCAGCCCTTTCCCTTCTCCTAGTTATTACAGCTTTCCTTGGCTTTAATTCCATGACTGGAAACGAAAGCCCAGTACTGCCAGTTGTTGCCCAGGTTGAAACAGAGACATCACCAATGTCTCCTGTCGCACCTTCTGCTTCTGCTTCTGCCACAGCCAAGGCACAAGCTGCAGCAACTGCTGCTGCAAAGAAGGCTCAGCAAGCAGCGATCAACGCAAAGATCGCAGCACTTTCATTCTTTGGTCTAGATAACAACGGCGTCCCAACAAGCTTCTCAGTAACTGATGAAGATGGATCATTCGGTAAGGGCCGTCTCACAAAGGGAATTTCAACTGTTGGAACATCAGGAATCCTGATCAACAACCAGTTCATCACAGGCTCAGTTGGTCCAAACGTTCTTATCGATCAGCTGATCACAATCGATGGAACAGGTACTAACTACGACATCAACAACATCAACGTTGGTTTTGCTGGTAACTGGAACTCTGTTGAGGTCAACTCAGTCGATACCTCAATCGAGCGCCTGGCTAACGGTCAGCACCTGATCACAGCAACAGCAAATATCGGCTACCTAAAGCCTTCTACATTTTCGATCCCAACTGGTGCACGCGGCTATGACCTAGCTGATGCACCAGCTTCGATCACCACTCGAGTTCTTCTGAACTCAGGCAAGACCACCATCCTCGCGCAAGCGGTGCAGGTGAAAAACAAATAAATAGGTTTCCTCGCCGCGTCCGGATACACGGTGGGGAATTTGGTGAATCAGCACGTGCGATTCATCGAATCGGGTGAAAAAGACCCTCTCATGACATATGAGAAGGCACTTATTACCCAAAGCCGACCGGGGGAAATTCCCTCGATCGACTAATCGAAAGGAAACAAATGTCTACAAAGACAACTTTCAAGCGCATCGCGCTTGTAGCAG
>JBILSO010000117.1:0-2916 GCA_044372065.1 Candidatus Planktophila sp.
TACTGGAAATCTGCAAACTGGTGGGGACTTGGTCCTGGCGCACACTCACATGTTGATCGCAAAAGATTTTGGAATGTTAAACATCCCACGGTATATAAGCAGAGACTCTTTGATGGTCTCTCACCGATTGCAGATTCAGAAGAGCTCACCGATGAACAACGCAAAAGTGAGTACATCATGCTGGCAAGTCGACTTCGCACTGGAATTTCAAAGCGCGCACTGACCGTGGCACAGTACGAGCGCATGGCCGAGTACATCAAGGCCGACCAGATCATCGATGCCCCGGATACTTTGATTCTTACCGCAACAGGTCGCCTTATCGCTGATCGCATCGTGGCCGAACTGCTTGCCTAGGTTCGCTGTAGTACCTTTAGCCTTATGAGCACACCACTAACAGTTATCGTCGCATTCTTGGCCGTCATCTTCGTTATCTCTGGTCTTTCAAAAGCCAGCGGCAATGAGAAAGGGCTTTCAGGTACTCGCGAGGTCAACGTTCCAGACAAGCTCGCTCGCGCGATTGGTTTCTTTGAAACTCTCCTTGCTCTTGGCTTGATTATCAGCATGAAGTGGAACTGGATGCTCTTTTTCCCACTCGTTGGACTCTGGGTCTTTATGGCAGGTGCTGTTTATACGCACTTCAAGGCAAATAAATTGCGCACCTCGATACCAGCGTTCTTCTTGCTGACTTTGATTTCAATTGCACTTGTACTTAATAAGTAACCTTTAAAAGAGACCTACCCTGCTATGACTACATCAACTCGGCGTCTGGAGATTCTGCGGGCAATCGTTGATGAATATGTGGCAACGCAAGAACCTGTTGGCTCTAAAGCAATTGCAGATCGCCACGAGCTAGGAGTTTCTCCTGCAACTATCCGTAATGAAATGGCGTTGCTTGAAGAAGAAGGTTTGATCACCGCCCCTCATACAAGTGCCGGTCGTATTCCAACTGATCGTGGATATCGAGTCTTCGTAGATAAGTTGGCAGAGGTTAAGCCGCTGTCAGCACCAGAGCGTCGTGCCATCGAATCTTTTCTTGAAGGCGCTCAGGATCTCGACGATGTAGTCATGCGCACCGTTCGTTTATTGGCAGATGTAACTAAACAAGTAGCCGTGGTGCAGTATCCATCAATCGTTAAATCTAAAGTCAGACACGTCGAACTTGTTCCTTTGACTACTTCTCGCATCATGATGATCTTGATTACCGATTCTGGTCGTGTAGAGCAACGAGTCATCGAACTTACTCGCGATGTCCAGGAACCCTTTATTGCAAGTATTCGCACCCAGCTCAATAATGCGATGTCCGGCAACTCTCTTCCAGAAGTTGCGGAGCGAATTTCGGGAATTATTGAAGGCTATAGCCAAGTAGATCGCAGAGATATTTCACTGATTGTCTCTGCAGTAATTGAAATGGCAATTGAAAAGCCAGAAGAGAAAGTTGTATTAGCAGGAACTGCAAACCTAGCCCGCTTTAGTGATGATTTTCAAACGACTATGCACCCAGTTTTAGAAGCTCTTGAAGAACAAGTTGTTCTCTTGCGTCTGCTCGGAGATGCAGCAGATACGGTCAAGGTGCGTATTGGTTCTGAGCAGAATGAGAAGAACTTAAAGACCACTTCCCTCGTAACGATTGGTTACGGTGATAGCTCGGCTCCATTTGGCGCACTTGGAATTCTTGGACCCACTCGCATGGATTATGCTGGCTCCATGGCAGCAGTTGGTGCAGTTGCCCGTTATGTAGGTCGATTTATTACAGAGGGAAGCTATAAGTAATGGCAGATTTGTACGAGGTGTTGGGCGTTTCGCGCGATGCATCTGCCGATGAGATTAAGAAGGCATATCGAAAGATTGCGCGCGAGCTTCATCCTGATGTGAATCCAGATCCTGCAGTGCAGGACCAGTTCAAGGAAGTAACCGCTGCCTATGAAGTTTTAAGTGATCCTCAGAAGCGTCAGCAATATGACATGGGTGGCCAGGGCTTTGGTGGTTTCGGTGGCGGCCAGGGCTTTGGTGGATTTAGCGACATCATGGACGCATTCTTTGGTGGTGGTGGAAATCGTGGTCCGCGTGCGCGTATGCGACAAGGTCAAGATGCGCTTATTCGTGTGCAAGTAACTCTTGCGGAAGCATGCTTTGGAACTGAACGCGAACTCACAATAGAAAATGCTGTTGTCTGCCCAACTTGTACTGGATCGGGTTGTGCCAAGGGTACGTCGCCGACAATGTGTCAGGTCTGTAAGGGCCGCGGAGAAACTCAACAGATTCAGAAATCATTCTTAGGTCAAGTCATGACATCACGTGCATGCGGTACATGTTCAGGATTTGGATCAGTGATTCAAGAACCATGTCGTGAGTGTGCTGGCGACGGTCGCGTGCGTGCTCGACAGAGTATTCCAGTAAAAATTCCAGCAGGTGTGGAAACCGGAAACCGCATGCAACTGGCAGGTCGTGGTGAAGTGGGTGCCGGAGGCGGTCCAGCAGGAGACCTCTACGTTGAGATCGTTGAGGAGGAACACGAATTCTTAGTTCGCGATGGCGACACCTTGCATATGGAAGTTGAGATTTCATTTGCTGCAGCATCCCTTGGAACCAAGATCACAGTTGATACTCTCGATGGCCAATCAGAAATTGCCATCAAGGCAGGAACTCAGACAGGTTCAACAATTGCACTTAAAGGTCACGGTATGACTCGGCTACGTAGCAATAGTCGTGGCGATCTGATCGTGCACATTGTGGTTGTGACGCCAACCAAGCTCTCTCGCGAACAAGAGAAGATGCTTAACGAATTCGCTAAATCACGCGGTGAATCACTGGGTGATTCCAATACCAAGGGAAAGAATCAGAGCTTCCTTGGTAAGTTCAGAGATTCCTTCGGTCGTTAAATGCGCACACTCTTCTTCGTTGATGATCTACCTACAA
>JBILSO010000006.1:0-28322 GCA_044372065.1 Candidatus Planktophila sp.
GCCGATCATTGTGATTGTTGTATCTCCTGCTGCCATTTTTTCCTCTTCTCTCTTTAGGTTCTCTGCCTATGCCTGCTCTGGGTGGTCTCTACTGGTGGAGTCCATACTTTTAAATTACATCCCGCCAGCGACATTTACTAGATGCCACCAACAAGTATGTGGAGATTATTCGGGACGAATAACCTTTGTGCGTAGAACGGATTCGTTCAAGTTAAGTTGACGGTCCAATTCCTTGATCGCGGCAGGCTCACAGTGCATATCTACAACTGCGTAGATGCCTTCGCCTTTTTTATTGATCTCGAATGACATACGGCGTCGGCCCCAAACATCGAGCTTGTCGACGCGGCCTCCGCTGTCTTTGATGATCTTGAGATAAGTCTCAAGTGATGGTGTGACTGTACGTTCTTCGAGTTCTGGATCGAGAATGACCATTAATTCATAGTGACGCATGCGTTAACCCGACCTCCTCTGGACTAAGACGGCCACGGCATTTCCGTGACAGGAGGGTTATAGCTTCTCCTCATCGCAGCTGACCCAAGTCGGGGGCCACGGTGTGGAGGGTTAAGGGTAACTGTCGGCGGATTTAAAGAGAAATTCGTGCGGGAATTGGCCGCCCTGGGAGGCTTTTTTGATCAGTACTACGACGAAATAGAGGCAGGCAGCGATGCGGATCAGGCTAATCAAGGCATAGCCGGTCAGTGGCAGGCCAAACTGTGCATCGGTGACGGTTGCTAAGTGTTGCCAAATTGCGATGTGATAAATAACTTCTGCGATCTGCCAAATCCAAAACGCATGAACATCTTTGCGACGTGTCATGGCAATCACTGCAAGCGGAACTAACCACAGAACATATTGTGGTGAATAGACCTTACTTGCAATCATGACTAGGGCCAGAACAATGAAACTGACATCGGCAAGTTGCATTGTCTCTTTAGTTGAGAAGATAAGAAGAGAGATGACAAGAACTGCAACTGCCAGAGTCAGAATTGCGAAGAAGTTTGTACTTCCTAAGTTAACTCCAAGGGATGAGAGTGCATACCAAACCGAACCCCAATCCTCTCCTCGATCAAAGTTAAGTTGGTAGAAACGTAGCCATCCTTCTGGAGTTGTGAGCATTACTGGAATGTTAATGAGAAGAAATGTTGCAACAGCAATCCCAAGATAGCGAGCTAGCTCTTTGATTTCATTTCGTCGCCACAAAATGAGTGCTATTGGTAAGAGTAAGAAGACAGGTAAGAACTTTGTTGAAATCGAAATTCCGATTGCAAGAGCTGAGTATGTGTACTTCTTCCGATCGAACCAATAAATAGAGAGCATCATCGAGAGGATCGCCCACAAATCCCAATTGATATAGAGCGATGCAATTGCTGCTGGAGCAATAGCAGACAGATAGGCAAACTCTGGCCGTATTCGATAGATAATAAAGGCGATGAAAATAAAGAGACCTGCTAAAAAGATCTGATTAACTCTGAAGTAATTGAGCATTTCGTTATCGCCGCTAGGTATTACGCGAGCGAAGAACCACATGACGGTTCCTGTCAGTACTGGATACTCCACTGCGTTTGTATCTGATGAATATGACCAACGATCATCATCTAACTCGCGTTCACCATAGAGCGCTGGAATATCTGAGTAGCAGGCGTGCACATATTGATCTGGAGTTGCCCAGAGCGATTCTTCGCAAGAACTGAATTTGAGCGCTCCCACAAGGGTTGCCACCAAACTAAGAAATATAAGTAGGACGACTGGTTTAGCCAGACGAGCGCTCATGAAAAGTTAAATCAATCTTCTCTGGTTTGAACGCCACCAGAAGTCATCTCAATCGGTTCGAGCCCACCGATATTTGATGGTGCTGGGAAAGTCATTACGGGCTCACCCTTGAGAGCGCCCTTCATAAATGCTGTCCAGATACGCGCCGGGAAAGTTCCACCTGTCACAGAAGTTAATCCGCCGATGCCGTTGAGGGACTCGGATGCTGAATCTCTAAAGAGGGCAACGGATGCAGAAAGTTGTGGCGTGTATGCGGCGAACCATGCAGAGGCATTCGATTGTGAGGTCCCCGTCTTGCCAGCTGCTGGACGCCCAAGTGATAACGCAGCTGCACCCGTTCCACCGTTTACTACGCTCTTGAGTGCGTAGGTGAGATCAGCCATTACCTCTTTGGAGAAAACCTCTTGCGTCTGTGGAGTGGCTTCATAAAGCACACCTTTATTTGGGCCCGTAACGGAAGCGACTAAGAATGGTTTGGCATAGACACCTTGAGCGGCAAATGTTGCATATGCGTTGGCAACATCAATTACGCGAGGAGATGCCACTCCTAAAACAACAGATGGTGTTGGGATCATCGCAACGTTCTCTGGAATACCTGCTCTGCGCGCAGCATCAACAACTTTATCCATGCCAGCTTTCATTCCAAGGGGAACAAAGATTGTGTTTACCGAATGTTGTGTTGCAGTAAGAAGGTCTACTTGACCCCATCCCTCGTCACCGTAATTACTCACGACGTAAGGCTTACCAAGATCATCAAATGTTTGTGGTGAATCGCCATTCCACATTGATGTCAGGGGAATTCCCGCTTCAAGTCCTGCGATAAGTGCGAATGGTTTAAATGTTGATCCCGCTAGCGCAATAGATTGGGTTGCATCGTTGAGTTGGCGCTCTAAGTAGTCCCGACCACCATAAAGTGCAACTATCTCACCGGTTCCAGGGCGAATAGCAACAAGACCAATACGCAAGTTTTCTGGAGCTTTCTTTGGATAGAACTTGGTTACTGCATCAACCGCTGATTGCTGGGCTTTCTGCACCAACGTTGTACGAATGACAAGTCCACCCTCAAGTAATTGTTCTTCAGTAAATCCAAGTCGACCTAAATCTCTCTGGACTTGTGAAATGACGTGACCTTTTGGTCCACTCAGAGTTCCTGATGTCACGCGAGGTGCAACGACTGGAAACTTTGCTTTGTCGGCTTGCTCTTGAGTGATCCATCCTTCATTCAACATTCCATCGATAACGTATTTGAATCGGTTCTCGAGACGAACCGTGTTCTCTTCGGACAGTGACGGGTCGTAATAACCTGGTGACCGCAAGATACTTGCGATCACTGCAGTTTGTGAGAGTGTTAATTGATCCACATTTCGATTGAAATATTGTTGTGAAGCTGTTTGAACACCGTAAGAGCCGCGACCAAAGTAAATGGTATTGAGATAATTTTCAAAGATTTGATCTTTAGAAAGTGCGTTCTCGAGCTTCATTGCGATAACAAGTTCTTTAATTTTGCGTTCGATGGTTCGACTTGAAGTGAGAAATGCAGTCTTGGCGTATTGCTGAGTGATCGTTGATCCACCTTCAGCATTTAGGCTGCCAGACTTTAAGTTGTTAATGAGCGCACGAGCAATACCAGTCACGCTAAATGCCTGATTGGAGTAAAACTTTCTATCTTCTGCGGCGAGCACAGCATTGCGCATATTTATTGGAATCTGAGCGATGGGAAGAATTTGGCGATTCTGTGTACCAATGCGGCCGATCTCTTCACCATTGGAGTATTGAATGATTGTTGCCTGACTGTTGACGTAGGCATTTGGATCTGGGATTGAGACAGTGAACCAAGCAAAGGCAAAGAGGGTAGATCCCGCAATAAAGCCGAATCCGCCCAGAAAGATTGTGGTGCGAAACAATCGGCGGCGTAGAACTGCTCTATCCATTCTTAAAGGTTACCTGTCTTCTACTCATCTTCGAGCGTTCGAACTTTCCGTGGCGCTTTACGGGTGATGCCATCGCCCAATATAAAGGTGGAACAGAGGTGATTCCACGAACATCCACGGCAAACTTCAACAACATAGACAGAAAACTCACCGAACTCGCTCTCCATCGACGCTAATTCTTGAGGGGATTTAATCCGCCCCGAAAATTGTCCTAGTTGATCGCCAAATGTGTAGCGAAGTTCGACTAGCTCTAGCTTTTTACATACTGGACACTTTCTATCCACTTTCTCGCCGTGATATTTCGCAGCTCGCATTAAATATGGATCTGCATCACAAGCATCGACTACGCCACGGAAAAGGCCCATGAGAGTTGCGCGCTTATCGAGGGTGTAGTCGATATAGGCGCGTAGTGAACGCAGGTTAAGTGTTGTGGCCACATGCAAAGAATAATCGCTTCTGAGTTACTACGCTTACCCAGTGAGCGTTAAAGAGATTCTCTTCGATCGAAAACTCTTCCGGCTGCTTCGTATTCGCTGGACAGGTCAACTCACCGATGGAATTTTCCAGAGCGCACTCGCCTCCTTCGTCCTTTTCTCACCTGAACGTCAGGCAGATGCGATGAGTGCCGCTCTTGCTTTTGCTCTTGTCTTGGTTCCATATTCAATCGTTGGACCTTTTGTCGGAACAATTCTTGACCGCTTCTCGCGCCAACGTGCACTCTTCTTTGCAAATATGACTCGTGCAATAACTTTGGCGGTTATTGCCCTCTTGATTTTTCAGGGTCGCACCGGAATTGAACTAACTGTCTTTGTACTTATCGCTTTCGGTGTAAACAGATTAATTCTCGCCGGCCTCTCAGCAGGTCTGCCTCTTGTAATTTCCCGTCATCATTTAATTTCCGCAAACGCGCTAGCCGTGACTGGTGGTTCAGTGTGGGTTGTTCTCGGTGGTGGAATCGGATTAGGTGTTCGCAAAATTCTAGACTCCATGACCTCAGCCGATAATGCGGACGCCGTAATTATCTCAATCGCTGTCTGCGGATATTTAGGGGCTGCACTCTTTGCATCATTGCTTCGGCGAGATGAGATTGGCCCACTTCCACATGAAATTGTTAAGGCTTCTTTCACACAAGGGCTAAAGGAGATGCGAGAGGGGGTTAAATTCTTAGAAGAGCACATTGATGCAGCTCGCGGCATTGCAGCGATTGCAATTCAGCGAGGAGGGTTAACGGCGCTAACGCTGATGACTTTAGTGCTTGAGCGTAATAAATTTAATGATCCGCTCGATACCGAAGCTGGGCTAGCAGGCGTTACTTTTATGATTGTTACCGCTGCGGTGGGCTTTGTTGTTGGCGCGATCCTCGCCCCGTACGGTGTCCGTAAAGTTGGAAGACATAGATGGATTCGTCTAGCGATGGCGGCTGCGTCATTAAGTGTTATTGCACTAGCTATCGCTCGAACACCACTAACACTTGCGCTCACCGCATTCTTTACGGCTCTATGTGGCCAGAGTGTGAAAGTGACCAATGATGCGCTCGTGCAATCAAAGATCGATGACATCTACCGTGGGCGTGTATTTGCTGTTTATGACGTTGTAGTTAACTTCGCAATTGTCTTTGGTGGATTACTCGCAGCGTTCTTGCTTCCAACAAATGGTGACACGTGGACACTTCCTACTGTTATTGGGGTTGGTTACTTAGCAACTTCATTGATCATCCTTCGACCATCAAAGTTTTTTATCCGTTCCGAGTAGCCCACCACTGCATTAGGTGCTCAGTCGCCTTTTCTTTACCAAGTGGTCCTTGATCCATGCGAAGTTCGAGTAGGAAATCAAGTGCGCGACCAACATCAGCTCCGGGTCTAATTCCAAGCAGTTGCATGACTTCTGCGCCATCAAGATCTGGGCGAATCTTTGAAAGTTCTTCCTGTTCCATTAAAACTTCGATGCGCGCCTCAAGGCTGTCATACGTCGCGGCTAAACGTGCTGCTTTGCGCGCATTTCTGGTTGTGCAGTCCGCGCGAGTAAGTACGTGCAGGTGTGTGAGTAATTCGCCAGCATCACGCACGTATCTGCGTACAGCAGAATCAGTCCACTCACCGTCACCATATCCATGAAAACGCAGATGGAGAGCAATAAGTGTTTCCACCTCTTCGATGATTTCATTGCTAAATCGCAGGGCTTTCAACCTACTTTTTGCAAGGCGCGCACCAACAACCTCGTGATGATGGAAAGAGACTCCGCCGCCCTCAAGAAGTGCGCGGGTCTTTGGTTTTCCAATGTCGTGCAGAAGCGCAGCAAGACGAATGACAAGATTAGGACCACCTAATCGATCTTCATGCGCGATTGCTTGCTCAAGCACCGTTATGGAATGTTCATAGACATCTTTATGGTGGTGGTGTTCATCGACTTCAAGACGTAACTTAGGAATTTCTGGGATAGCAATATCGGCAAGACCTGTTTCAACCAAGATCGTGATACCAGTACGTGGTTGTGGAGACATGAGTAGTTTTGTAATTTCATCACGGATGCGCTCGGCAGAGATAATTTCTAGCCGCTTGGCCATATCTTTCATCGCGACAATAACTTCTGGTGCAATCTCAAAGTTAAGTTGGCTTGCAAAACGCGCAGCGCGCAACATGCGAAGTGGATCATCGCTAAACGAGTCTTCTGGTTTCCCGGGTGTGCGCAATACTTTCTTGGCTAAGTCAGCGAGACCACCAAATGGATCTATAAAAAGAGGCTTATCGCTTGTGAGCTCCAGCGCCATTGAGTTAACTGTAAAATCACGGCGCGAAAGATCGCCTTCAATTGACGTGCCATAAGTGACATCAGGTTTACGTGATTCGCTGCTATAACTTTCGCTGCGATATGTAGTTACTTCAACCGTTGTTTCTCCGCGCTGACCAGCAACTGTTCCAAATTCAATTCCTGTATCCCAAACACTTTCCGCCCATTTCTGCAAAATCTTTTTTGTTTCTAGTGGCGGAGCACTTGTTGTGAAATCGAGATCGTTTCCAAGTCTTCCTAAAAGCGCATCGCGTACAGGTCCACCAACGAGAGCGAGAGTAAATCCCTTCTCCTTAAAGGCAGCGGCTAGAGAGCTTGCGAGTGGGGCGCGCTGAACGAGGGAAGCAATCGCCATCTCACCGGCAGCACTTAAGCCTGCCTGTGAGGCTGGTGGAGTTTGAGGTGAAGACATAATGGCTAAGGCTAGTCCTGAGCACTACCCTTATGGCATGAACCCGGCACCTGGTGCGGGCAGCGAAGGCATTAAGAAGAAGCGCAGGCGTAAGCGTCCTGCACATCGCGCCCCACAGAATCACACATCTGGCGAGGATGGAACCACTTCGGCTGCAACAAAAGGTAAACCGCAAACAAAACAGCCAGCTAAACCAAACCCAAAACCATATGCAAAACGTGTAGATGAAGTAAGTGCTGGTGGACTTGTTATTGATTCGACAAAGACCAAGGGGTTGTTGATTGGTCGCCGAGACCATAAAGATTCAACTGGCGCTCGCATACTTTGGTCGCTCCCTAAAGGGCACATTGAAGAAGGTGAAACTCCGGAGCAGGCGGCGATTCGAGAAGTTGCTGAAGAGACTGGAATTACATCAGAGATCGAACGTTCGTTAGGAGTCATTGATTTCTGGTTTATGGCTGGCGGAAAGCGAATTCATAAGACTGTTCATCACTTTCAGTTTAAAGAAGTAGGTGGGTTTTTAGCTGCTCAAGAATCTGAAGTGGATGAGGTGGGTTGGTTTCCGCTCTCTGAAATTGTTGGTCTTCTGGCGTATCCAGATGAGAAGAAATTGATCGCGCGCACCAAAGCATCTGAGGTGGAGCAGTGAAAAAGTTTTTGGTCATCATTCTTACATTTCTCGCCACAGCAGTGTTTCTTCCACAGAGTGCAAGTGCGACTACTCGCAGCATTGAACTTGTTGAAAGACCACACCAACTTCTTGATGGAAGATTTATTGACGATGAATTAGCAACTCTTCTCTCACCCAGTGGTCGCTTAGGTTTACTTGTCTACACTCCATCTCTTACTCAAACCCGATGGTTTATTGATGCCGCTCTCCTTGATGAAGTTGCTGATATGGCAGATGGTTATGAACTCGCCAGTGAAGAAGATGGTGTTGGTGTTGAAGTTGCTGCTGCGTGGCTTGCGCAACTTCGCATTGCTACCGCTGGCGCAATCATTACTCCGATTGCATATGGAAACCCAGATCTGGGCTTAGCCAAACGCCTTGCTCCCAGCGAATTAGCTTTCTACCAAAAGTTTGGTGCCCAGCGCGTTGCATTCCATCTAGGTAGGGCAATTTCTGCAGATAAAACAGTGTTTAAATCTTCTGTCTCGAAGCTGAGTGGACCAGATCGCAAGAATTACACAACTAATCGCCAGGCCATTTCAAAGCTTTCTACAGTGGTTACTGCACCAGAGTTGGAAATCTTTCGAGCAAGACTGGCGATCCTGCTCTCACCATCTATAAATGGTGAATCAGCTGAGGTTTTTGCGCAGAGTGCAATCGATGGGGTTACTCAGCAGCAGAATAAGTTGCGCGTTAATCCAGGAAAGTACGCACTGACATCTGAATCTGGAAAGGTTCCTTTGACTCTAGTTAATGGATTCTCGACACCAGTAAAGATCAATCTGATTTTCCGTGCATCAAATATTCGTGTAATTGTCGACGATATTCGTGAAATCACACTCGATCCACAATCACGGACTCAGATGGCGGTGCCTTATACAGTCATCACTTCAGGTAGCACCCAATTAAATGCTGTCCTTACTAACTCACAAGGAAAGTGGCTAGGGCCATCTTCTAAGCTGGCGCTGAGTATGACTCTTATTGATTCTCGAGTGGCGTGGTTTACAACGACAGCGGCAGTTCTACTCTTTATTGGTGCAGGTGCTCAGACGTTTCGTCGAATTCGAAAGGGGCGTAAATGAAGAATAATGAACTCTTCCGCGCCTCTGGAATTATGGCGATAGGAACAATTCTTTCTCGCATCACCGGTTTCTTCCGAGCAATTTTAGCCGTTGCTGTATTGGGTACTGCGCTCCTTGCAGATACTTACAACGTTGCAAATACGATGCCAAATATTCTCTACAACTTACTTGTTGGTGGTGCGCTCACTGCAATCTTTGTTCCACAGCTTGTTCGTTCATTCCAGGACGAGGATGGTGGAGATGGTTTCGCATCTCGACTAGTAACAACCATTTCAGGAATTTTGCTATTGCTGGTTGTTGTAGGAGTAATTTTTGCCCCCGCACTTGTGCGACTTTATGCTCCAGAGTTTTCTACACCGGGTTTTGAGGCAGAGAATCAGATCGCGATTGCCTTCACACGTTACTGCTTGCCGCAAATTTTCTTCCTTGGTCTCTTCACAATGCTCGGTCAGGTTGCTAACTCTCGCGGCTCTTTCGCGCCTCTGATGTGGGCGCCAATCGCCAATAACCTCGTGGTAATCGCAATCTTTGCTGGCGTTTTAGTGTTACAAGAATCTATAGCTATTGGAACGATTACAGATTTTCAGATTCAACTCTTGGGGTGGGGAACTACTTTGGGAATCGTGGTCCAAGCTTTGATTCTGATTCCCGTGGTTAAAAAATCTGGAATTCAGCTTCGAGTTAAGTTTGGACTACATGGTTTAGGTAAATCCTTCTCACTTGCAGGTTGGACGTTGGTCTATGTTCTTATCTCACAACTTGGTTACTTAGTAACTGTAAATGTGGCTACAAGTGCTGCCGTACGAAGTGCGCAAGAGGGAATCACCACAGGTGTTGGGTTTACTCCTTTTACCAGCGCTTACTACATTATGTTGTTGCCGTATTCGATCGTCACAATTTCAATCGTGACTGCACTCCTTCCTCATTTATCGAAGCTTGCAATCGATAAGAATGTCGAAGAGGTACGAAAGCAACTTATTCGCGCAATTAAAATGGTTGGTGTTGTTACTGTTCCAAGTAGTGTTGCGCTCTTCTTTTTTGGTCCAATGATGACTGAATCGCTCTATTTTGGAATTTCATTAGATGACTCTCGATATATCGGTCAGGTTCTCTCTGCTCTGAGCCTTGGCTTGGTTGCGTTTTCAATTAACTTAATTTTGATTCGTGGCTTTAATGCATTTGAAGATACTCGCACACAAGTAATTTCGATTTTAATCATCAATATTATTTCTGTCGCGCTCTCATATCTCTTCCTTGAAACCCTTGATAGCCAGCAGGTGACCATCGGGTTAGGTATCGCATTTTCGGCAAGTTACATCGTCGGCCTCTTTATTACTCTCTCACTCCTTAAAAAACACACTGGTAAGTTGGCTTTCTCTACCTTTGCCGGCCATCACGCAAAACTTTATCTCGCTTCAATTCTTGCTATGGCACCACTCTTTGCTCTGGTCTATTTCTTTGAGTGGGAGAGCGCGGACTCTTCTTTGATCCTGCGTGCTCTGCGCCTTGGGTTGATCTTGGCTTTTAGTGGGATTTTTTATCTTCTCTTTGCCAAACTCTTTCGGGTGGCAGAGATCGCAACTTTGGCTGAGTTTGGTCGCGGTTTATTAAAGAAAAGGAAAGGTAGGCTAGATCCATGATTCGTGATCTCGTTATTGTCGGTTCTGGCCCTGCTGGATATACAGCAGCTATTTATGCATCTCGTGCGCAACTCAATCCTGTGCAATACGAGGGTTCTGTAACAGCAGGCGGCGCGCTGATGACGACTACTGAAGTTGAGAATTTTCCGGGTTTTGTTGATGGTGTTATGGGTCCAGTGCTTATGGAAGATATGCGTAAGCAAGCTGCTCGTTTTGGAACAGAACTCATCACCGATGATGTTGTTGAAATGGATTTGAAGGGCGATATCAAGACAGTTAAGGATGGCAGCGGGAATGTCGTTCAGGCGCGTGCGGTGATTCTCGCAACTGGTTCTGCATATAAGCACATTGGTCTTGCGAATGAAGATCGTCTATCCGGCCGCGGAGTTTCTTGGTGTGCAACATGTGATGGCTTCTTCTTTAGAGATCAAACCATCGCTGTTGTTGGTGGTGGAGATTCTGCAGTTGAGGAAGCAACATTCTTAACAAAGTTTGCAAGCAAGGTTGTTTTGATTCACCGTCGTGATTCACTGCGCGCATCAAAAATCATGGCAGAGCGTGCACTCAACAATCCAAAAATTGAAATGCTGTGGAATACAGAGGTTGTAGATATTCTCGGCGAAGAAAAAGTCTCTGGTTTAGCGTTGAAGAACACTGTCACTGGCGAACTTTCTGAGCGCGACTTCACTGGACTCTTCGTTGCAATCGGACATATTCCTCGTAGTGAACTACTTATTGGACAGATTGATCTCGATAACGAGGGTTATGTAAAGGTGGAAGGACGCTCAACGCGCACCAACCTGCCTGGAGTATTTGCATGCGGAGATCTCGTAGATCACACCTACCGTCAAGCGATTACAGCTGCGGGCTCGGGCTGCCAAGCAGCGTTAGACGCTGAAAAATTCCTCGCGCACTAGTAACCTAGCGCGTACATATAGATTCAATAAATAAAAATCAGAGATAAATAGGAGCAGTAATGGCCACAAGCAAAGTAACCGCAGCCAATTTCGATGAAGTAGTACTCAAGAGCAGCACACCTGTCCTTGTAGATTTCTGGGCTGAATGGTGTGGGCCATGCCGTGCAATTGGACCAATCCTTGAAGATATCTCAAATGAACACGGGGATAAGCTCAAGATCGTAAAGCTCAACACCGATGAAGAGTCTTCGATCGCAATCAAATATGGCGTTACATCGATTCCGATGCTCAATGTCTATGTCAACGGTGAAGTTGTTAAGACAATTATTGGCGCAAAGCCAAAGCCAGCTCTTCTTAAAGAGCTTGAAGCATTTATCTAAACCGTAAGGGTTTTCACTAATGCATTCACAGCTAACTCCTGATGAGATTCGATCTTTTCAGCAAGAGCGTGGATTAAATGTCACTGGTTTGTTAGATGTCGCTACCGAGCGCGCACTCGAAGATGCTCGCTGGAAGTTGGGCGATCGTTCTCTCTACCTCCAATCACCTCCGTTGATGCATGGTGATGATGTCGCAGCACTTCAATCGCGTCTTACAGAGATGGGATTTGATTGTGGTCGCGTTGATGGAATTTATGGAGAGCGAACTGAAGGTGCTGTAAAAGATTTCCAAAAATCAGTGGGTGCAAAAGTTGATGGTCGTTGTGGGCCCGAAACAATTATCGGTTTGATTCGTCTAACAAAAATTGTCTCTGGTGGTGCGCCATCCCAATTGCGCGAAAGTGCTGCAGCTCGAACTCGCGGCCCCGCTCTTGCAAATAAAGTTATTGTTTTAGATCCAGGTAGTGATGGAGATGAAGCAGAGATTGTTTATGACATTGCAGTCCGTATCGAAGGACGTTTACTTGCACTTGGTGCCAGCGTCTTTCTCACGCGCGGCGCTAAGAATGCACCAAGTGAGAATGAACGAATCGCATTCACAAATACCAATGCTACAGACTTGTTTATTTCACTTCATACAGATACTCACAGCAATCCCAGCGCACAAGGTGTTGCAACATACTTTTACGGAAGCGATGCACACGGTGTGCACTCTGTTGTGGGTGAACGATTTGCTTCTTTAGTACAGCGAGAAATTTGTGCGCGGACAAATCTCCTTAACTGTAGAACTCATGCAAAGACATGGGACTCACTTCGTCTAACCAAGGCTCCTTCTGTGCGAGTCGATTGCGGCTATTTGAGTAATTCGCATGATGCGAAAAATTTGGCTAACCCTGAATTTCGTGACGCTCTCGCTGAAGCATTCATAATTGCGATTCAACGCCTCTACTTGGCTGCAGAAGATGATGCGAAAACAGGTACTTTGCGTATTTCAGATCTTCGTAGCGCCGGCATCCGCCGCTAAATAATTACCCCAGTACCGCAGGCAATGTGGGAGACTTATCCCTATGTCTGAGGTAAATACGCGATTCCATACGGGTGCCCCGCAAAAGCTTGAAGAACGTTTTGCTGCTCGCGCCGCGGGAATGCTTCCGAGTGAAATTCGTTCACTATTCGCAGTTGCCTCACGACCTGAGATTGTTTCTCTCGCTGGTGGAATGCCAAATCTTTCGGCTTTGCCGATGGATATGATGGCAAGTGTTGTTAATGAATTAATTCTTACCAACGGCGCTGAAGCTCTGCAATATGGCAGCGGCCAAGGACATCCCAAACTTCGTGAGTTAATTTGCGATGTCATGGCACTTGAAGGTATTCGCGCTAATCCAGATGACATTGTTGTGACTACGGGCTCGCAGCAAGCTCTAGATCTCATCTCTCGTATCTTTATCGATCCAGGTGATGTTGTATTGGTTGAAGCGCCTTCATATGTGGGCGCACTTGGAACATTCCGCCAATACGAGGCAGCTGTTGTCCATGTTGAGATGGATCAAGATGGAATGGTTCCTCAAGCACTTCGCGATGCCATCAAGGTCACGCGTGCTGCTGGTCGCAAGGTTAAATTCCTTTACCTCATCCCGAATTATCAGAATCCGACCGGCGTGCTCTTGCCTGCAGATCGACGGACAGAGATTTTGACGATCTGCCGCGAAGAAGGCATTTTTGTTGTTGAGGATAACCCTTATGGGCTTCTTGGTTTTGATCGTCCATCTCCGAATGCGATGCGCGCTGAAGATTCCGAAAATGTTATCTATCTAGGCTCATTTTCTAAGACGATCGCATCAGGGCTACGTATTGGTTGGGCCCTTGTTCCTCAATCACTGAAAGATAAATTGGTTATTGCTTCAGAATCTTCAATTCTCTGTCCATCAAATTTCACACAACTAACAATTGCTAACTATTTATCTCATCAGCCTTGGCGTGATCAGATTGCAAGCTTCTGTGAGGTGTACAAGGTCCGTCGCGATGCGATGCTTGAATCACTTTCAGAGCACTTCCCTCAAGAGGCTACGTGGACAAAACCTGGCGGCGGATTTTATGTCTGGGTCAATCTTCCACCTGAAATTGATACTAAAGCGATGATGCCTAAGGCGATTGTTGCAAAGGTTGCATATGTCCCAGGGACTGCTTTCTATGCAGATGGTTTTGGATCGTGGTCTATGCGACTTTCATACTGCCACCCAACACCTGAGCGCATCCGCGAAGGCGTGAAGGCGTTAGGCCAGGTTGTTAAGCAAGAAATGTCTCGCCGAGGTTCAGCGCTTAACTAACCTTCGATTAAATCGACGATGCGCTGAAGGTCTTCATTTCCAGAAAATTCGATGGTGATCTTTCCTTTGCCTCTACCTTGTTCAATGCTTACGCGTGTATCCAAGTAATCACTAAGAAGTTCCGCACTAGCAAGAGCTGTTCCTGAAATTCCAACCTTTGCTTTGGTTTTTGCGCTCTTCTTAGCCGGTCCTGCAATAGCTACTATCTCTTCGGTTGCACGAACACTTAAACCTTCTGCAACGATTCTGTTGGCTAGTTTTTCAATCTCTTTCTCATCACTCAAACCTAGAAGTGCGCGAGCGTGCCCTGCAGAAATTATGCCTGCTGCGACTTTTCTTTGAACTGATGGCGGTAGGTTGAGTAAGCGCAACATATTTGAGATCAATGGGCGCGATCTCCCTAATTTTGTTGCTAACTCATCATGTGTGCAACCAAAATCTGTAAGTAAACCAGCGTATGCCGCAGCTTCTTCGAGTGGATTAAGTTGGCTTCTATGAATGTTTTCGATGAGGGCTTCGCGAAGTAATTCGTTATCTGGAGTTTGGCGAATAATGACAGGGATTGTTTTTAGTCCAGCGGCTTTTGCGGCGCGAAGTCGGCGCTCGCCCATAATTAATTCGTAGCGACCCTCTCCGACCTTGCGAACGACTGGGGGTTGAAGTATTCCGATCTCTTTGATTGATGCAATCAATTCATTAAGTGCATCTTCATCAAAAACTGTACGTGGTTGGCGTGGGTTAGGAGAAATTGAAGAGATGGGAACTTCATTCTGTTGCGCAACTTCAGTATCTCCAACAGTGAGTGAAATTGGGATTAATGAATCTAAATTAGTTCCGAGTCCCCCGCGCTTAGTACTCATGCGATTTCTCCATCTTTCTTGTAATGAATACTGACAACATTTGAATCAAAGTTTTCTTCTGTAGCTTTACCGCGTTCTGCAACTTCGCGCGCTACTTGCATATATGCAATTGCCCCTGGTGAAAGTGGGTCGTATGTCATTACTGTTTGGTTATAGGAAGGTGCTTCAGATACACGTACTGCGCGTGGAATCGGGATATCGATAAGTTCTTTCGGAAAATGTGATCGCACATTTGCTGCAACATCGTTTGCAAGACGGGTACGCCCATCAAACATTGTGAGAACAATTGTTGAAAGGTTAAGTGTGGGATTCAATCTCTTTTTTACAACTGTATACGTTTCTAGAAGTTGTGATAAACCTTCAAGTGCGTAGTACTCGGCTTGAATTGGAATAAGTAATTCTTTCGCTGCAGCAAATGCGTTAATAGTGAGCAAGCCAAGTGATGGTGGACAATCAATAAATATGTAGTCGTAATTTGCGCTAATTGTTTCTAGTGCTTCTTTAAGTTGTAGTTCGCGTGCAACCATTGAAACTAAATTGATTTCAGCGTTAGCAAGTGATGTATTGGATGAAATGCAATCGAGAATTGGAAAACCAGCAACCTTCTGCACCACTGTTGATATCTCGTGGCTTCCCATAAGTACTTCATAGATTCCGGCGTTATCACGGTGAGGCACACCTAAAGCTGTGCTGGCATTGCCTTGTGGGTCTAAATCAATAACGAGGACTCGAAGACCTCCCATGGAAAGGGCGGCCGCAATATTGACTGTTGTGGTGGTCTTTCCGACCCCACCCTTCTGGTTTGCTACAGTGAAAATTCGGGTAGATGCTGGTTTCGCCATCGCCTCCTTGAGGCGTCGGACACCAACTACCTTTGTGGAATTTGATGGTGTTGAGGCGGGCGATGTTTCACGTGAATCATCACTGTTCTGGCTCATTGGCCTATCTAAGCACCCTTTTTAATCGCAACGATGCGCCCAAGCTCAATTCCCTCCAAAGTGATCTCGTGGAGCGTGGCCCCCTTGACCCCTTCCATCTCTGCCAAGGCTGATTCGCCCTTCATGGCAAGGAGGCTGCCGCCGGTTTTGACCATATGCCAGCTTATTTTCTTCAACTTCTCTAATGGTGCCACTGCGCGAGCGGTAACAAAGTCAGCCGACTTCTTCACATCCTGTGCGCGGCCACGGATTACCTCAATATTTAATCCTTCAACAGCCTCACTGAGGAAGGAGACTCTCCGCTCGAGTGGCTCAATGAGCGTCACTGAGAGATCAGGTCTGGCAAGTGCGATCACAATTCCTGGCAGCCCAGCTCCTGAACCGATATCAAACAAGGATGCCCCTTGCGGTAGCAACTGGGTGACGGGGAGGCAGTTAAAGATATGGCGTTCCCAGATGCGCTCGCCTTCACGGGGGCCGATGAGGCCCCTTTCGATCCCAGCAGTGGTGAGAAAGTGGGCATAGGCAGCGATCTCGTCGAGACGCTCAGGAAAATAGCGCTCGATCAGTGTTTCACGGGAAACATCGCTTGGCGACATGAGGTTACGCTGGATAGATCACTACGTAGCGACGAGGATCTTCTCCATCAGATTCGCTACTGAGCCCAAGATCCTGGATTGTGTCGTGGATGATTTTGCGCTCAAAGGCATTCATAGGCTCGAGTTTGATGGCATTTCCAGTCGTGGTCGCCTCTTCCGCCTTCTCTTTCGCAAGCGCTGAAAGCTCCTTGCGGCGGTTGGCGCGGAAGTTATCAATGTCGAGCATGAGGCGACTGCGGTCTCCGGTTGCTGTCTGCACGGCTAGACGAGTGAGCTCCTGAATTGAATCGAGGACCTCCCCTTCCTTGCCTACGAGGTGGCCGAGCTTTCCGCCAGCGATAGCTAGTGAGGCGCGTCCATTTTCGACATCGATATCAATATCTCCATCAAGATCGGCGATATCAAGGAGAGCTTCGAGGTAATCGGCGGCGATATCGCCCTCTTCCTCAAGTTTTGCCACACTCTTTGGAGCTTTATGGGTTGCTGCCTCTTCGGACTGCACTTCGGTCTCTTCTACAACTGTCTGGTTCTCTGACATCTCTACTCCTAGGTTAATTAATCCCTTTCAATGGGATTTAATACTATTGATGCTAATTGTCCGAATTACTTCTTCTTCTTTTTCTTCTTCTTTGGTTGTTCGCGCTGGCCTTTAATCTCTTCAATTGGTGGGGTCGCTGGCGCAGATGGATCGCTTGGATCCGGCTCAACTACCCCCTTCTTCTTCGCCTTCTTCCGTTCAAGCTCTTCAAAAGCTGGAGAGCCTGGCGTTGGGTTTCTCTTAATGACGTAGTACTGCTGTCCCCATGTCCAGAAGTTAGTTGTCGACCAGTAAATCAATACACCGACTGGAAAGTTAACACCGGAGACCGCAAAAATAACTGGGAATAAATACAACATGATTTTCTGCTGCTGCAACATCATATTGTTGCTTGAATCCATCTTTGGCATTCCCTTTGTCATCAATTGACGCTGGGTTGTAAATGTTGTTGCTGACATAATAAAGATAAGTAGCACGGTAACAAGTTTTACCTTGATGTCGTCACTACCCAAAAACGTTTCAGAAATTTTTGCGCCGAAGAATTTAGCTTGAGCTGCACTCTCTAAATATTCGCCTTTAAGAAATCCGCGTGCGATTGGTGCAGGTACTCCCGCATCGGTTTTGGCAGCGATTCCATTAAGAACTGTAAAGAGTGCAAAGAAGATTGGTGCTTGGGCAAGAATTGGAAAACATGAAGCGAGTGGATTTGTTTTATGCTCTTTATAGAGCTTCATCATCTCTTCAGATTGCTTCTGGCGATCATCTTTATACTTCTTTTGAATCTCCTTCATATGTGGTTGAAGGGCGGTAAGTGCGCGCTGGCTTTTAATCTGCTTTACAAAAAGTGGGATTAAAACTATTCGGATAACCACCACAAGGCCCATGATTGAGAGTGACCATGTAACTCCACTGTCTTCACCCAAGAGTGGCGATAGAAGATTGTGGAATAGAACAATGATTCCAGAAACTAGGTTGTAAAGAGGATTGAGAATAAAGCCCATGGTTATGCCGCCGCTTTCATGCTCTGAAGTGATTGCTCTGTAATGGTTTTTTCTTCTGTTTTTACTTGTACTTTTACGTAATCAACTCCACCGTGTGACCATGGATTGCATCGCACAACTCTCCAGACAGCCATCGCAACTCCTTTTAACCCGTAACTTTGGATTGCGGTAAGTGCATAGCTTGAACAGGACGGGTAGTACTTGCAACGAGGAGCAAATGCTGGGGAGATGAACTTTTGATAAAAGGTAATAAGAAGAGTGAGTGGAGATAAAAGTAACTTCATGATCGACTCACATTCTTTTGGCTGCGCACAAGCAACCCTGAAATCAACTCTGTGAGTTCGCTGGTGTATTGCGGTGCGCTCTTCAATACACGCACTACAAAAAGTGAATTGGTAGGCAAAGTCTGAAGGTTTGGCGTAAGGTCGTGTCGAAGTTGGCGGGCGATACGGTGGCGCATCACAGATCCACCGACTGATTTATTGATGATGAGTCCACATTTGGCTGGAAGCTCACTATTTGCTGCAGGGGAAATGAAGAGATATCCGACAAGGTTTGTTGAAGTAAGACGAAGTCCGCTCTTTGTTGCCTTAGCAAAATCTTCGCTTGAAGTAAGGCGTGCCTTCTTTGGAAGCACTCTATTGCTCCGCGTTTTTCTAACTTTTACGCTGAAAGACGTGAGCGACCCTTGGCACGACGGGCGGCAAGAACAGCGCGGCCTGCACGTGTTGCCATACGAGCGCGGAATCCGTGCTTCTTGGCGCGACGACGAGTATTTGGTTGGTAGGTGCGCTTTGTCATGGGTAAAACTCCTGGTTCGACGAACGATTCATAAGTGCGGGGGAAGCAAGGAGGCAACGGTAGAGGTGTGGATAGGCGCGGGTCAAACTCGCCCCCAACCCCAGGCTTAGGGGTGGATCGAGGGAGCTATTGTGGATAACTACTTGCGCTTTTCCTAAAAGAGCTCTACTTTTCGACTTCTCCACAGGCTATCCGCCGAAATCGGGATTTTGTAGGCCTCAACCCCTACTTTAGACCACAGCCTGTGGATAACTTTGTGGATAACTTATCTAAAGGTTTAAATGGTTTTTAGAAGGTTTCAAAGAAATGGGGGCTTATATGGCAGTAGTAGATGTTGAATTAAGCGCCCTGTGGGAACGGGTTATTGAGCATGTCTCTTTAGGGGAACCTCAACACCGCGCATTTTTGATGATGACTAAAGCCCTGGGGTTGATTCAGAGTGAGGATGGAACAAACCTCCTTGTTGCAGCGCCGAATGCCTTTGCAAAAGATGTCCTTGAATCACGCCTCCGTGTTGTTGTTAATGAAGTTCTCACTCGTGAATTAGGTGAGAAGACAAATATTGCTGTGATGATCGATGAAACTATCGAACTTGCAGATCTACCTGCTCCAACCGTGGTGGTTGAAAGTGCGCCTGTCGCAACAGCGCCGAAAACTTTAGGTCGTGATGCATCAGGTTCTCCTCGAAGTGAAGAACCTTCACAACTTAACCCTCGCTACATTTTTGAAACTTTTGTTATTGGTGCATCAAACCGATTCGCCCACGCCGCAGCTGTCGCTGTAGCAGAAGCTCCTGCAAAAGCTTATAACCCGCTATTTATTTACGGTGATTCTGGACTTGGTAAAACTCACTTGTTGCACGCTATTGGCGCATATGCCAAAGAGTTATATGGCAATGTCCGCGTTCGTTATGTATCTTCGGAAGAGTTCACTAATGACTTTATTAACTCGATTCGTGATGATAAAGCATCTGCTTTCCAACGCAGGTATCGTGATCTAGATATTTTGCTTGTTGATGATATTCAGTTCTTAGAAAATAAAGAGCGCACCCAGGAAGAGTTCTTCCATACCTTTAATACTTTGTATAACGCTAACAAGCAGATTGTTATCTCTTCAGATCGCCCACCTAAGCAATTAACAACACTTGAAGACCGTTTACGTAGCCGATTTGAGTGGGGGTTGATTACAGATATTCAACCGCCTGAACTTGAAACACGTATCGCAATTCTTCGTAAAAAAGCCGCGCAAGATAAATTAAATGCACCGGATGATGTTCTTGAATTTATAGCAAGTAAAATTTCTACCAATATCCGCGAACTCGAAGGTGCACTTATTCGTGTGACAGCTTTCGCGTCCCTCAATCGCCAGCCGGTTGACATGGGACTTGCCGAGATTGTCTTACGTGACTTAATCCCAAGTGATTCAACCCCTGAAATCACCGCTCCAACGATTATGGCTGCCACAGCTTCATATTTCAGCCTTACTATTGATGATCTTTGTGGAACCTCTCGCTCCCGTGTGTTAGTCAACGCCCGCCAAATCGCGATGTACCTTTGTCGCGAGCTCACAGAACTTTCTCTACCAAAGATTGGCCAGACTTTCGGGGGGCGTGATCACACAACCGTGATGCATGCTGACCGGAAAATTCGCCAGTTAATGGCAGAGAGACGATCGATCTATAACCAGGTCACTGAACTCACTAATAGAATTAAGGTGGCTGCAAAAAATTAAATAAAGGTTGGATTAGGTAGAAATGTCCAGATTGGACCTCTTTACCCCCAACTGTGGAAAACTTGTGGATAACTGTGGGTATCTCCCTCATTTCTGTGGGTAAAGCGCGAGAAACGCTTTAACTGCTAAATGCTCAAAGATAGAGCTTTGAGTAGGTGGGGGGGTTTATCCACATAAATACGGTGGTTACCCACCGTCTACCCACATAGTTGTTTTCACTTATAAAGATGTAGAGCAGGACTTTTGTTGATTATGGAGAGCTCCTCCACAAGAAATGTCTCTGGTTACTACTACTACCTTTATATATAGAAAATTTCTCCACACACGAACATTTCCAAGTCGGCACAGGTGTGCCAGACTTTCAAAACTTTCAAGAGAGTAAAGAGGGCGGTACAAAGTGAAGTTTACAGTTGACCAACAAGGGCTCACTGATGGCGTGAACTGGGTTTCGCGCAGCCTCTCAACCCGCCCAATTAAAACCGAACTCCTTGGCATAGTTATCGATGCAACTGGCGATGAAGTGTTTCTATCAGGCTCTGATTTAGAGACCTCAAGCAAAGCCCACTTCGCTGCAGATATTGTTACTAAAGGAAAAGTTTTAGTTCCTGGAAAACTCCTCGCTGAAATTTGTAGATCGCTGCCGAATAAACCAATCACTATTGCTTTGGATGGCACACGCGTACTGGTTACATCAGGTGCGGCTAAATTCACTCTTCCAACACTGTCGATTGATGAGTACCCACACCTACCCGAACTTCCAGAAGGAACTGGAGTTGTAGCCAGCGACACCTTCGCGCAAGCAGTTGCTCAAGTAGCTGTCGCCGCAGGACGCGACGATTCACTTCCTACACTTACAGGCGTTCATGTTGAGATTAATGAAGATAGCGTCACACTCGCTGCAACCGATCGTTACCGTTTAGCAGTCCGCGAATTCACATGGCAGCCATCACAACCTGGTGTGTCAACAACAGCGTTACTACGCGGGCGCACAATTGCTGAAGCAGCTAAATCACTCATTGGCGCAAAAAACGTCTCACTATCAATTGCACCAGCAGTAAACAGTGATCGTTTAGCTGGTTTTGCAGGTGCAGGAAAAACGATGACATCACGTATGTTGGATGGCACCTTCCCTCCATACCGCCACCTCCTTGATCAAAACGTCATCTCAACAGCCGTTGTCGAAGTTGCCCCATTTTTAGATTCAGTGCGACGTGTAGCACTTGTGACGGATAAAACCGTTCCGCTTCGCTTGGAATTTAACGGAACAACCGTTTCATTAGAAGCAGGTGCTGGAGAAGAAGCACAGGCAACAGAAACAATCGATATCTTGCTGACCGGCGAACCAATCTCAATCGCATTCAACCCCACCTTCTTAAGTGATGGTCTACAAGCGGTTGGAACACCCTTTGTTCAGATTTCTTTCACCGGATCGAATAAGCCAGCAATTTTGATGGGTAAAAATGAGGCCACCGGAAATGTTGTAGAAAATTACCGCTACCTCCTCATGCCTATGAGATATGCATCTTAAGAAGTTATCACTCACACATTTTCGTTCGTATCAAAACCTTGAACTTACATTCGAACCTGGTGTAAACACCTTTATCGGTAATAACGGTTGCGGGAAAACTAATATCGCCGAGGCTTTAATCTACTTAGGCTTCCTCTCATCACATCGGGTCTCAACAAACGCACCACTTATCCAAAGTGAAGGCGATCAAGCAATCATCCGCGCTGAAATCTTTAGCGACCAAAGAACTCTCTCTGTGGATTTAGAAATCAACGCAAATAAAGCTAACCGCGCGCGTATAAATCAAAACCCAACCAAATCACAACGCGAGATTCTCGGCGCTCTACAAGTTGTCTACTTCTCTCCCGAAGACCTTGATCTTGTACGGGGTGAACCAACACAACGCCGCGATTTCCTCGATAAATTACTTATAACTCGTACACCTCGCCTTGCAGGAGTGATCTCTGATTACGACCGTGTTGTGCGACAGAGAAATACATTACTTAAAACACGCGCCCCTGAAAGCTCACTAGCACCCTGGACAGAACAACTCATTTCATTAGGAGCTCAACTCACAGCAGAGCGTATTAACTTGGTCGAAAAACTCAACCCATACGTCACCGCGCACTACGCAAAACTTAATGAGGTGAAGACGGCTTCAATCTCATATAAATCTTCTACCGATGGTTTAACAACAGATGCTGAAAACAACATCAAAATCCTTACAGAACAACAGAGAGAAGTCGCCCACAAAGAGAGCGACCGCGGCGTGAGTTTGATTGGTCCACACCGCGACGACCTACACCTACACCTTGGAGATTTTCCAGCAAAAGGATATGCCAGCCACGGCGAATCTTGGTCGGTGGCTATCGCACTACGAATCGGTTCCTTCACGCTTTTACGCGACGAAGGTTCGTCACCTATTCTTATTCTTGATGATATTTTTGCAGAGCTTGATACTGCTCGCCGTGCGCAACTTGTCGCAATCACACAGTTAGCAGAACAAACATTTATCACCGCAGCCGTTGAAAGCGACCTTCCCGCAGATTTACTCACTGAACGTTTTTATGTCACACCCGGAAAAGTTTCACGCGAAGCAGGTGTTGCATGAGCGATAAGCGAGTTGATTTAGCACTTGAACTATTTCGTAGTTATAAGACAGGGTTTGTTAAAAAGATTAAACCACCTGCAGCCGAACGAGCCTCAACACCGGGCGACCCAACACTGATTAGCGATGTGTTAACAAACCTTGTCTCTGATCGACAATGGGAATCCGGTCTAGCTGAAGGAAATCTTTTTGCGCAGTGGGAAAAAATTGTGGGAAGTGATATCGCTACACACGCCACACCAATCTCAATTCTCGACGGCGTCCTACTTATTCAATGTTCATCAACTGCATGGGCCACACAACTGCAATCAGTCCACGATCAATTGGTCGCAACAATTTCTTCAAGCGCCCCAGGCGCTCTTGTGGAGTCCCTACGATTTACTGGCCCAACCGGCCCATCGTGGAAAAAAGGCATCCGCACAATCCGCGGCGCTCGGGGACCCCGAGACACCTACGGCTAATAGGTACCCTCACCCCGCGCGAGATCGCTGCCCTAATCCCCACCCTAGGGCTTATCTGAGGTTTACCAATTCTTTTTTCGCGATAGGATTTCGCCCTGCTGTTAAGGATTTCCCCTTATATGCCCCATAGCGACCATTTAGCAATCTTGAAGGAGTCCTACGTGAGCGAAAAAACCGGCGGCTACGACGCCAGTTCGATCACAGTCCTTGAAGGTCTCGCCGCTGTCCGTAAGCGCCCAGGCATGTATATCGGCTCCACAGGTGAGCGCGGCCTACACCACCTCGTCTATGAAATCGTCGACAACGCAGTTGATGAAGCGCTCGCGGGATATTGCACCGAAGTAAATGTAACTCTTATGGAAGACGGCTCAGTACAAGTCGTCGATAACGGCCGCGGAATTCCGGTTGATATCCATCCAGTTGAAAAGAAACCAGCTCTTGAAGTTGTACTCACTGTGCTGCACGCTGGCGGAAAATTCGGAGATGGTGGCTACTCAGTTTCTGGCGGACTACATGGTGTCGGCGTCTCTGTAGTTAACGCGTTGAGCTCAGATCTTTCTGTTGAAGTTCACCGCGATGGATTTATCTGGCGTCAAAGTTACAAAATCGGCGTTCCTAATGCGCCCGTAGAAAAAGGCGAAACATCAACTCGCACCGGAACCACCGTGCAATTTTGGCCAGATGCAGAAATTTTTGAATCAACAGATTTCTCGTTTGAAATTCTCTCAACCCGTTTTCGCGAAATGGCATTTCTTAACCGTGGACTTATTTTAACTTTGACTGATCTTCGCCCAGGACATGTTGATGACAAAGGTGAGGCACTTGCGGTGCGCTACCAATACCAAGGTGGAATTGCTGACTTTGTAAAACATCTCAACTCAACCCGCGGCGAACAACACAAATCAATTATTTTTATTGAGGCAGAAGACAAGAAACTCAAAATTAGCCTGGAAGTTGCAATGCAATGGAATACCGGATTTTCTGAATCTGTCTACACATTCGCAAATACCATTCACACACACGAAGGTGGAACACACGAAGAAGGTTTCCGTACAGCTCTAACATCTATTGTAAATAAGTTTGCCGAAGAACAAGGTTTTATTAAAAAGAAAGAAGACCGCCTCACTGGAGACGATGTTCGCGAAGGACTTACTGCAATCGTCTCAGTGAAATTAGCTGAGCCACAATTTGAAGGCCAAACAAAGACAAAACTTGGAAATACTGAAGCAAAATCATTTACCCAGAAAGCAGTAAATGAATTCCTCACACAGTGGTTTGAAGCTAACCCTGCAGAAGGAAAAGATATTGTCCGTAAAAGCATCGATGCAGCGGCCGCACGCGTTGCAGCGAGAAAAGCCCGCGATTTAAGCCGTAACCGCAAAGGGTTGCTTGAAGGGCGCGGCATGCCTGGCAAGCTTGCAGATTGCCAATGGACTGATCCAGCAAAGTGTGAGCTCTACATTGTTGAAGGTGACTCTGCTGGCGGTTCTACAAAAGGCGGACGCGATTCACGTAACCAAGCAGTGCTCCCGATCCGTGGAAAAATTCTTAACGTTGAAAAAGCACGCATTGACCGAGTGCTACAAAACAATGAAGTACAAGCACTTATCACCGCGCTAGGTACTGGTATTCATGATGACTTCGATATCCAAAAACTTCGCTATCACAAAATTATTTTGATGGCAGATGCCGATGTTGACGGTCAACATATCCGCACACTTTTACTTACCCTTCTTTTCCGCTTCATGCGCCCATTGATTGAAAACGGCTATGTCTACTTGGCTGCACCACCACTGTATAAATTGAAGTGGGGCGGTAAAGATCCGGTTGAATATGCATTTAGCGATCGCGAACGCGATGGCATGATCAAGATTGGTTTAGAAGCAGGAAAGCGACTTCCTAAGGAAGACGGTATCCAACGCTTTAAAGGTCTTGGCGAAATGCCAGCTAAAGAGTTGTGGGATACCACAATGGATCCAGAGCACCGCGTCCTTGTACAAGTAACTCTCGAAGATGCGGCAGCCGCTGATGATCTCTTCTCTGTTCTGATGGGTGAAGATGTTGAGCAACGTCGTCAATTTATTCAGCGCAACGCTAAAGATGTTAGGTTCCTGGATATCTAATGGCTAAAGATAAAGACGAGACTCCTGTAGATCGCACCGGAATGACAAACCCCGGTGATGATTTTGACCGTATTGAAACCGTTGATCTACAAGTTGAGATGGCACGCAGCTATCTCGACTATGCAATGTCAGTTATCGTTGGGCGTGCACTCCCAGATGTTCGAGATGGATTAAAGCCAGTTCACCGCCGCGTTTTATACGCAATGTATGACGCTGGTTATCGCCCAGATAAGGGTTACTACAAATCTTCTCGCATCGTCGGTGATGTGATGGGTAATTACCATCCACACGGAGATGGCGCGATCTATGACACCGTGGTTCGTTTAGCTCAATCATGGTCGCTGCGCTATCCACTTGTAGATGGCAATGGAAACTTTGGTTCACCAGGTAACGATCCAGCCGCGGCAATGCGTTATACAGAAGCACGTTTATCGCCTATCGCTATGGAGATGATGCGCGATATCGATGAAGATACCGTCAACTTTGTCCCTAACTACGATGGCCGATCACAAGAACCTGTAGTTCTCCCAAGCCGCTTCCCTAACCTTCTAGTCAATGGCAGCGCCGGTATTGCAGTTGGTATGGCGACAAATATTCCACCACATAATCTTCGCGAGATTTCACAAGCGGTCTTTTTAGCACTTAACAATCCAGATATGCCATCAGATCAATTACTTGATGAAATGATCAAAATTGTTAAAGCCCCTGATTTTCCTACCAAAGCTCTTATTGTTGGACGCACTGGAATCGAAGAGGCTTATCGCACAGGTCGCGGATCAATCACAATGCGCGCTGTTGTTAATGTTGAAGAGATTAATAAGCGAACATGTTTGGTTGTTACAGAACTTCCATATCAAGTTAACCCAGATAACTTAGCTTTAAAGATTGCCGAACTCGTTAAAGATGGAAAAATCAAAGGAATTGCAGATGTTCGCGACGAGGGTAATGAGCGTTTAGGTCAACGTCTTGTTATCGTTCTTCAAAATACAGCGATCCCAAAGGTTGTTCTTAATAATCTTTATAAGCAGACACAGCTACAAGATACCTTCGGTGCAAATATGTTGGCTCTTGTTGACGGCGTGCCTCGCACACTGCGTCTTGATGAATTCATCAAGTACTACATCGAGCATCAGGTTGAAGTTATTGTTCGCCGCACTAAATACAGACTTGCTGAAAAAGAGAAGCGCGCACACATCCTCAAGGGCTACCTCAAAGCTTTAGATGCCCTCGATGCGGTTATCGCTCTGATTCGCGCATCTACAACGCCTGAAGAGGCACGCACTGGGTTGATGAAACTTCTCGATGTTGATGAGATCCAAGCAAATGCAATCCTCGACATGCAGTTACGTCGTATCGCAGCTCTCGAGCGCCAAAAAATTAATGATGAATACGACGGCCTCATGGCAGATATCGTCGAACTCAATGCCATTTTGGCTTCTGAAGCCAAGCAGCGCGAAATTATCAAGACAGAGCTCACAGATCTTGTTACCAAATATGGCGATGATCGCCGCACCCAACTCGTTGCAAGCGAAGGTGATTTCTCTGCCGAAGATTTGATTCCAGACCAAGATGTTGTTGTCACCATTACTCATGGTGGATATTCAAAGCGCACCAACGCGGATCTTTATAAATCACAGCGCCGTGGTGGCCGGGGCGTAAAAGGCGCGGCACTTAAACAAGATGACATTGTTGATCACTTCTTTGTTGCATCAACCCACGATTGGTTGCTCTTCTTTACCAACGAGGGCCGTGTCTATCGCGCCAAAGTTCACGAACTACCAGATGCTGGTCGCGATGCTCGCGGACAACATGTTGCAAATCTTTTAGCTTTTAAACCACAGGAGCGAATCGCAGAAGTTCTCTGGTTTAAATCCTACGATGTTGTTCCCTATCTAGTTCTTGCTACAAAGAACGGCTTGGTTAAAAAGACAGCGCTTAAGGAATTCGATTCACCTCGAAGTGGTGGTCTGATTGCGATCTCTCTCAAACCCGGTGATGAAGTTGTTGCAGCAGCTCTCGTCGATAAAGATGATGAACTTCTTCTTGTATCAAAGAAAGCGATGTCATTGCGATTCACATCAGATGATGACTCACTTCGCCCTATGGGACGTTCAACCAGCGGTGTGATCGGAATGAAGTTCCGTGATGGTGATCAATTGCTTTCTATGTCACGCATTAACTCAACAAACGCCCAATCATTTGTCTTTACCGCCACAGATGGTGGTTATGGAAAGAAGACTCCAGTTGAGGAGTATCGACTTCAAGGCCGTGGCGGTATTGGAATTAAAGCGGCGAAGATTGATGAGGGCTCACGTGGCTCGCTCGTCAGCGCACTTGTAATTTCAGATAGCGATGAAGTTCTTGCAATTACATCTGCCGGAACCGTAATGCGCACGCCAGCTGCCGAAGTTCGCCAGACCGGCCGTGATTCGATGGGCGTGCGCCTAGTCAATCTCGATGCAGGAGTAAGCCTGCTTTCAGTCACACGTAATGGCGAAGATGAGATTTCTGAGGAAAAGCAGTAGTCTTCACGCCTGTAGTTATAGGGGTCGTTTTGGTGACTTGATCAATTTCAAGTAACCTAGCGCCTGCTGCACGCGGCTTATGTCGCATGCGGGCCTATAGCTCAGCCTGGTTAGAGCGCTTCCCTGATAAGGAAGAGGTCGGTGGTTCAAGTCCACCTAGGCCCACCCGTTCTAATACGGGGACCTAGCTCAATTGGTAGAGCACCGCCTTTGC
>JBILSO010000038.1:0-9368 GCA_044372065.1 Candidatus Planktophila sp.
AGGAAAGCGCCACCTTTTGGAGCGCAAGTCATCACGTGTCACTCGTCGTCTTAGCCAAGAGAAGTCAGCAAAGTCAACCGTCACAATGACAGCCAAGCGCATGCTTGGTTTGAAGTAAGGAGCGTGCACTAAATGGCAAGAGTTAAACGTGGTGTCCACGCAGCAAAGAAGCGTCGCACAACCCTGGCTCGCGCAGCGGGCTACCGTGGTCAGCGCTCACGTCTTTTCACAAAGGCGAAGGAGCAAGTCACACACTCAATGGTCTATGCATTTAATGACCGCAAGGATAAGAAGGGCGACTTCCGTCAGCTCTGGATTCAGCGCATTAATGCAGCAGCTCGCGAAAACGGAATGACATACAACCGTTTCATCCAAGGTCTCAAAGCCGCAGGCATCGAAGTAGATCGTCGCGTCCTTTCGGATATCGCGATCAATGATCCAGCAACCTTTAAGACCCTTGTTGATCTAGCTCGCAAGAGCCTAGTTTCTGCGTAATCAGTAATTACGCCGATAATCAATCCCATGATTGAGAGCCTTCATTCCCCGCATGTCGGGCGAGTGAAGGCTCTTATCGGTTCTCGGGGAGTTAAAGAGCGCAGTGCATCAGCACTCTTCGTTGCAGAAGGAATTCAATCATTACGGGAAGCTCTAACCTGTCAGCAAGGCCCTGCGATTGAGACTCTCTACTTAAGCCCGTCGGGTATCGAACGAATCACGGGTCTCGATGTGACAGAAGTAAATGTTGTCGAAGTTACAGATGAAGTGATGCAGGCGATGACATCAACAGTCACACCACAGGGAATCGTGATGGTCTGCTCGATACCCAGTTACCGACTTTCAGATATTTCAATTACGCCAGAGTCGTTCTTCATCTACTTAGACCGCATACAGGATCCAGGAAATGCTGGAACAATTCTTCGCTCTGCCGATGCGTTTGGTGCACGAGCCATAATCACTTCACCGCAGAGTGTTGATATGTATTCACCAAAAGTTGTGCGTTCTACAGCTGGATCTCTTTGGCACATTCCGGTCTTTGAATCCATGGAACTATCGACTCTTCTAGCGGAGATAAATAATCCAGAATGCATCGTGCTTTCCTCTCATGCAGATGAGTCAATTGTTGATTTTCGCGCCTCTGGTCCTTGTGTAGCCATCTTCGGAAATGAGGGAGCTGGTACCAGTTCTGCCGAATTAGCGATCACTGCTCGTACCGTTGCAATTCCAATGTCAGGTCAGGCAGAGAGCCTTAATCTTTCGGCCGCAGCCTCAATCGTAATGTTCACGCTTTCTCGACCTTCGCACGGTTAGAATACGACCCATGGATCTGGCAGAAGTTTCCGCATGGGTGAAAGAAGCCGAAAAGGCTTTCGCTTCGGCGGCTGACCTAGATTCTCTCAAGGAAGCCCGCATTGCTCACATGGGTGATAAGTCTCCCATCGCACTTGCAAGTCGAGGACTCGGATCTCTTCCCGCTGATCAAAAAGCTTCAATCGGCAAGATCATAGGGGAGGCCAAAGCGGCAATTGCAGTTGCACTCGAAACAGCGACAGCCAAACTTGAGTACGAACAGAACGAACGCGTTCTCCGGGATGAAGTTGTTGACATAACTTTGCCCGTATCTCGTGCACACAAAGGTGGATTACATCCCATCACGATTATTAAGAACGAAATTTCAGATTTTTTCATTGAGCAAGGATTCTCAGTCGCTGAGGGACCTGAGTTGGAATCAGGGTGGCTTAACTTTGACGCTTTGAATATTCCGGCAGATCATCCTGCACGAACTATGCAAGATACTTTCTTTATTGAACCCGTTGACTCTGGTGTAGTGCTGCGCACCCATACCTCTCCGGTGCAGATCCGCACAATGCTGACTTCAGAACCTCCGATATATGTCATCTGCCCTGGTCGCACTTTCCGTGCAGATGAACTTGATGCCACCCACAGTCCTGTCTTCCATCAGGTTGAAGGTCTTGTTGTAGACAAGGGAATGTCTATGGCGCATCTCAAAGGAACTCTCGATAACTTCGCGCGTCACATGTTCGGACCAGATGTCACGACTCGCCTTCGCCCATCATTCTTTCCATTTACAGAACCAAGCGCTGAAGTAGATATCTTCTTCAACAACCGCTGGATTGAGTGGGGCGGTTGTGGAATGGTGAATCCAAAAGTTCTTGCAACCTGCGGAATAGACACTGATGTCTATTCGGGCTTTGCTTTCGGTATGGGTTTAGAGCGAACTCTGATGGTTCGTCATGGAATCACAGATATGCATGACATCGTTGAAGGCGATCTTCGCTTCACACGCCAGTTTGGGGTAGGTCTCTAACGTGCGCGCACCTTTATCTTGGATCAAGGAATTTGTTGATATTCCAGCGTCGATTACTGCAGAACAGATCGCTGAGGGTCTTATTCGGGTTGGCTTCGAAGTTGAAGAATTCATTAAGCAGGGTGCTGACTTAACTGGTCCGCTTGTATTTGCCAAGGTCCTTTCAATTGAAGAGTTGACTGACTTCAAAAAGCCAGTGCGTTACGTCGGTTTGGATTGCGGCGAGAAGGAAACTCGTTTTGTTATATGCGGTGCTACAAATTTCGAAGTTGGAGATCTTGTTGTCGCAGCTCTTCCTGGTGCCGTTCTGCCCGGCGATTTTGCTATCTCTGCTCGTGAAACGTACGGCAAGTTATCAAATGGAATGATCTGCTCTGCGCGTGAGCTTGGGTTAGGTGAAGATCATTCAGGAATTATGACTTTCGCAGATGGTGCTGTCAGCATTGGTGCGGATGCAATAGAAGGTTTGCTTATCAATGATGTCATCTTTGATATTGCAGTAAATCCAGATCGTGGTTACGCCCTTAGTATTCGTGGCATTGCTCGTGAAGTTGCTGGTTCACTTAATCTCAACTTTACCGATCCAGTTGAAGCGCTCCGAGGCTTAACTTTCCCAGAGACAGGAAAAGGCGTTCCCGCAAAGATTGCAGATCGAGCAACGGCATCGGTTTTCTACCTGCGCACACTCACTAACTTTGACCCCACTGCAACAACTCCACTTTGGATGCGCCGCCGCATAGAGAAGATGGGGATGCGTTCAATTTCTCTCGTTGTTGATGTTACTAACTATGTCATGCTCGAACTCGGTCAACCACTGCATGCTTTTGATAAATCAAAGATCAAGGGTGGCCTCACGATTAAGCGTGCTGGCAAGGCTCAACCATTCACAACTCTTGATGGACAGATTCGTCAACTAGATCCAGACGACCTCATGGTCTTTGACGATGAACAACCTCTTGCGTTAGCCGGGACAATGGGCGGAGCATTCTCTGAAATTTCAGAGACGACCACTGAGATTGCGCTCGAAGCAGTTCGTTTTGAACCGATCTGTATTGCAAAAAATTCACGACGTCACAAACTTTCATCAGAGGCATCACGGCGTCTTGAACGTAGTGTGGATCCATCGCTGGCCGAGTTTGCCTCAGCTCGTTTTGTTCAATTACTCACTGCACATAGTTCGGCCGAACATGTTGCAACTGTGGTTGATGGAAAACCTCGTTATGCACCGCTGTTGATGTTAGATCCCGCATACATTTCTGATCTTTTGGGTCTTGAGATCCCACCTGCAAAGATCGCCGAACTCCTTCGAGTCGTGGGATGCGATGTAGATGAGAAAATTTTCGAAGTTGATCCACCATCATGGCGTTGGGATCTTTTAACGCCAGCGGACTTAGCTGAGGAAGTCGCTCGCATGATCGGCTATGACAAGATTCCTTCGGTTCTACCTCCACGTCCTCTGCACGCGTCTCTGACTTCCAATCAAAAGCGACGTCGCGCGGTAGCGCAGATGTTGGCCAATCGCGGATTAGCAGAAGTTCAAACGTTCCCATTTACCAATCAAGAGACGATCGATTTTATGGGGTTTGTCGGCGAGAGGGCTTCTACCTACAAGATCGCCAACCCAATGTCTGAAGAATATCCACTTATGCGGGTCCACCTTGTGCCCGGCTTGATCGAAGTAGCAGCCCGTAATATCAGTCGTGGTGCAAAAGATTTCGCAATTTTTGAGATGGGATCAATTTTCAGAAGCTCCCAGAAGCTTGTTCCGTTTATCTCTCCTGACCTTGCAAAACGTCCTGATCAAAAGATCATCGATGAGATCTTCGGCAGCGTTCCTCCACAGGGCTATCACGTAGCCGGTCTTTTGGTTGGCAAGAATGAGAACGAAGACTGGCAAGGTAAAGCTCGTTCTTATACCTGGCAGGATGCAATTGCGTATGCGCAGGACGTCATATCTCTCTGCAACCTTAATTGGACTGTGGAACGATCCGAGTTCGCACCGTGGCATCCTGGCCGTTGTGCCGAATTGATTGTCGATGGAAAGGCTGTCGCACACGCAGGAGAACTGCATCCTCGTATCGTTGCCAAGTACGGTCTTCCAGAACGTTCTGTTGCTTTCGCAGTAGCGCTCAGTGCGCTTCCAGATTCACAACTGGTTCGTCCTTCTACAGTGGGTACGATGCCGGCAGCACTTCAAGATGTAGCTCTAATAGTTGATGCAAAAGTGAGCGCCGCTGCAGTCGAAGCGGCACTTCGTGCTGGCGCTGGAGAACTTTTGGAATCCATCACGCTTTTTGATCGCTACGACAAGCTAGGCGATGGCAAAATCTCACTTGCATTCTCACTCGTCTTCCGTGCTCCAGATCGAACACTTACCGGGGCAGAGGTGGCGCAGATGCGCGAAGCAGCAGTCGCGGCCGCTTCACAGGCAACGGGAGCAGTTCTCCGTACTGCATAAATATGCAGTTGATTGCATATTTATAGATAATCACGTATCCTCGGGGCATGAGAATTGGTATCGTCGGAGCAAGTGGGTATGCCGGGGGAGAGTTACTGAGAATCCTCTCAACGCATCCGCGCTTTACCATCGCGGCAGTCTCAGCTCACTCAAATGCGGGAGAGTTGATTACAGCGCTGCATCCTCAACTCACTTCTCTGAGCGGAGAGCGTTTCTCCCAGTTTTCAGCCCACCTGTTTGCCACGTGTGATTTGGTTTTCTTGGCACTGCCTCATGGTGAATCAGCATCTGCGGTGAAAGCTATTGCAGCGATAAAAGCAGATATGAAATTCGTAGATATTGGCGCGGACTACAGATTGGAAGATCCATCCGCATGGGATACCTATTACGGCGGCGATCATGCTGGCCATTGGGTTTATGGATTACCTGAAATCAAGGGATTGGCCGACAAGATTGCCAATGCCGACAAGATCGCCAATCCGGGTTGTTATGCAACAGCTGTCGCTCTAGCGCTGACTCCATTGGCAGATTTTGGCGATCTTTCTGATGTTGTTGTGGTCGCCGCATCAGGAACATCTGGTGCAGGCCGTACTGCAAAAAGTGATCTTCTGGCCAGCGCGATTATGGGCTCAATGTCATCATACAAGTTTGGTGGAGTACATCAACACACTCCCGAGATAGAACAATGTGTCTCGCGTGCCACAGGTAAGGAAGTTAAAGTCTCATTTACCCCCATGCTTGCGCCTATGGTTCGAGGAATCTTGGCTACAGTGACAGTAAAACTTGATCAAGGGATTTCAACAGAGGAGTTGCGAAGTCATTTTGCGAAGTACTACCAAGGCGAAGTTTTCGTCTCAATCCTTTCAGAAGGCGAAATGCCTTCTACTCACTCGGTGTACGGCAGCAACTCTGCGCACCTTCAAGTCGCTATAGATACTCATACAAAGCGTGCAATCGTCAGCATTGCTATTGATAATTTGGGTAAAGGTGCCGCCGGTCAGGCAGTACAGAACGCAAACATTATGTGTGGTTTTGATCGCGCTACGGGATTAAGCGCGCAGGGAATAGGAATATGAGCAACGTGCTCGTGGTCAAGTTTGGTGGCCATGCGATGACTGATGATTCCGGTCTTTTTGCCACAGCATTGGGTCAAGCTCTGGCAAAGAACCTTAAGGTCGTGGTTGTTCATGGTGGTGCGCCGCAGGTGAATGCTGAGCTGACAGCAAGAGGTATCACACCTCGTTTTGTTGGTGGTTTCCGCTATACAGATTTGGAAACTCTTGAGGTAGCCGAAGAAGTTCTGGCAAACCAGGTAGGTCCGGCAGTTGCGTCAGCGCTAATCTCTCACTCTATTCCTGCACAGGCTCTCTCGGGTCGTCACTTTATTTCAGCTCAAACTCTCACTCAATTAGTGGATGGAACATCAGTCGACCTCGGATTTGTAGGGCGAATCACCGCAGTTGATGCGACTGAGATTCATTCACTTCTTGATCAGGGAAAAGTACCTGTCATTTCTCCCGTAGCCTCAAATCGTGAAGGGTCGGGGGCACTCAATGTCAATGGAGATCTCGTCGCCGCCGCGATAGCAGGTGCGTTAGATGCGATGGCACTTATTGTTATGACAGATGTTCCAGGGATCTATCGCAACTGGCCAGATCGTGATTCTCTCATCTCATCAATTTCTCGTGATGAACTTTTCGCCATCAAGAATTCATTTGCAGATGGAATGTCTCCCAAGGTTGCTGCCTGTATTGAAGCAATTGATAACGGGGCTCGGGCTGTGAGAATCATTGACGGTAAAGATCCAGAAGCGTTCGCTCTTGCACTCGAAAATAGTGGCGGAACTTTGGTGAGCGCATGACACAGAAACAATCAACAATCTCTTGGGATGATGTAATGATGGCAAATTACGGAACTCCCTCGCGCACTTTTGTGAGTGGAAAGGGTTGTGTTCTCAAGGATGACAAAGGTAAGTCTTATCTCGATTTCCTTGCAGGAATTGCGACAAACGTTCTGGGTCATGCACATCCGGCAGTAATCAAAGCTGTCACCAAGCAGGTTTCAACTCTTGGCCACGTGAGTAATTTCTTCGCCCATCCACAAAGCCTTCGCCTAGCATTGAGATTAAAAGCATTGACCGGTGATTCACATGCTCGTGTCTTCTTCTGCAACTCGGGGGCTGAGGCAAATGAAGCGGCACTTAAGATTTCCCGTCGCACCGGTAAATCTCGGATCGTCGCAGCACAAGGAGCGTTTCACGGTCGCACTATGGGCGCGCTTTCAATGACGGGACAACCCTCAAAGCGTGAGCCCTTTGCACCCTTGCTTAAAGGAATTAGTCATGTGCCTTACGGTGATCTTTCCGCGATGTCACGTGCCGTTTCCAAAAAGACAGCGATGGTAATCATTGAACCAATTATGGGTGAGGCAGGTGTCATAACCCCTGAAGATGGCTATTTAGCAGGAGTCAGAGAAATCTGTGATCGAGTTGGTGCGTTATTGGTTTTTGATTGCGTGCAGACTGGAATTGGTAGAACCGGTCAGTGGTTTGGTTTCGAGCACGAAAAAATCAGACCCGATGTTCTTACTTTAGCTAAGGGTTTAGGTGGGGGATTACCCCTTGGTGCAACGATTGCATACGGTCGTGCGGCACAACTTCTTCAGCCAGGTGACCACGGCACTACATATGGTGGAAACCCAATCGCGTGTGCAGCAGCAAATGCCGTTCTTGACGTTATTGAGAGTAAGAAGTTGATGCAATCAGCAAAAGTCTTTGAAAAGAAGATTAAGAAAACTCTTTCAGCCCTACCTGGAGTGTCGGAAGTTCGAGGCAGGGGATTACTTCTAGGTATAGAACTATCAACTCCAATAGCTAAGCAAATTGCCGCTTTGATGCTAGATGTCGGGGTAATCGTCAATGCTGCCAATGAAAATACGATTCGCATCGCACCTCCGCTTATTGTCACGATGCCGCAAATAGAAAAATTTATTTCAGTATTTGCTAATGTAATGAGGGAGGCAGATCATGGCTAAAGTTCAACCAATCAACTCCGTATCAGCTCGCCGTTCGGCTGCGATTTCGGCAATAGCCACAGGACGAATTCATAATCAAGAAGATTTAGTTCAGGCGCTCAAGAAGGCGGGATACACCGTTACCCAGGCGACGGCTAGTAGAGATATCGAAGAGATTGGCGCTGTCCGCATTCGTAACCGCAACGGCGAAATGGTCTACTCCATCTCAGAAGATAGCGATTCATCTCTTGCCCGATCCCTACCGATGCCGCAGGACTTGATTTTGAGTGTGGATGCAAGTGGAAATCTCGCTGTTGTGCGCACGCCACCTGGCGGAGCCCAACTACTTGCAAGCTCTCTTGATCATTCAGGTATCAAGGAGATTATTGGAACAATTGCCGGTGATGACACCGTTCTTGTTGTTTCGAAAAGCGCGACGGGTGGGAACGCGCTAGCGCGCGAGTTGCTCGCATTTGCTGGAAAAACTAAGACAAAGAAGAGAAGGTAGGAAAATGTCACTGTGGGGCGGACGATTTTCAGAAGAACCGGCAGATGTTGTGTTTGCGCTTTCACGTAGCGTGCACTTCGACTGGCGCTTAGCTCCTTATGACCTTCGATCATCGCTGGCGCATTTAGCTGTGCTTGAGTCGTCGGGTCTCTTGACACCTGAGGTGGCGGGAAAGATTCGCTCTGCCCTTCTTGAATTGATTGATGAGGTCGCTTCCGGTGAATTTGCCTTCAACGATTCTGATGAAGATGTTCACTCAGCTTTAGAAAGAGGCCTCACAGAAAAGCTAGGTGAGATTGGTGGGTCACTGCGCGCGGGTCGTTCTCGCAATGATCAGGTGGCAACCGACCTTCGTCTCTATGCCATTGATGCCATGTTGGAAATTGCAAGGAAGATCATCGCCCTGCAACATGCTCTTGTGGCAAAGGCTTGCGAGTATGCCGATGCCCCAGCAGTTGGCTTTACTCATATGCAGCACGCACAACCAGTGCTCTTCGGCCATGAACTTGCCAAGCATGTACACGCGTTTAATCGCGATTTGGACCGCATCGATGATTGGCTAGTAAGAACTTCTGTGAGCCCATTAGGTTCTGGTGCACTTGCCGGGTCCTCACTTCCACTCTCGCCTGAGGCAACGGCAACAGCGCTCGGATTCAAGAAGAGTGCAGGGAATAGCATCGATGCGGTATCTGATCGAGACTTTGTGGCAGAGGCTCTCTTTGTAACTTCAATGATCGGAATGCATCTTTCACGCATTGGTGAAGAGTGGTGCATTTGGGCAACTACTGAATTCGGGTGGGCACAGGTTTCCGATTCATACTCAACTGGTTCTTCCATAATGCCGCAGAAGAAGAATCCCGACATGGCTGAACTGGCCCGAGGAAAAGCAGGCCGCTTAGTTGGAAATCTCACTGGTGTTCTGACGATGCTCAAAGGATTGCCCTTTGCATACAATCGCGATCTTCAGGAAGATAAAGAACCACTCTTTGACTCATTCGATACGTTGGCCTTAGTGCTTCCTGCCGTTAGTGGAATGGTTGCAACTACAGAATTTGATCGCGAAA
>JBILSO010000039.1:0-9327 GCA_044372065.1 Candidatus Planktophila sp.
TTCGCATCCGATGGTGGATTGTGGTTGGCACTGATGAGCCCTGCTGCAATTGAGCGTGCAGAGAAGATCAAAACTTCAGGTCGCTGGGTTCCAGCATTCTTTGATCTTGGAATTGCAATCGAAAACTCACGTCTTGATCAGACATATAACACTCCAGCACTTTTGACTTTGATGCTTCTCGCTGAACAAGTTGAGTGGATGAATAGCAATGGTGGATTGAAGTTTGCAGCAGGACGCAGCGCAGAGTCAGCATCAAAGCTTTACGGATGGGCTGAGAAGACTTCGTACACAACACCTTTTGTTGTAGATCCAGCACATCGCTCAAATGTTGTCGGCACAATCAACTTCGATGATTCCATCGATGCGACAAAAGTCGCTGCCGCACTTCGCGCCAACGGAATCGTAGATACAGAGCCATATCGCAAGCTTGGTAAGAACCAGCTACGTATTGCTATGTTCCCAGCCGTTGATCCAAGCGATATCGATGCGCTCACAGCATGCATTGATTACGTAGTTGCTGCGCTCTAACCCATGCCACGTAACGTTGTACGCGATCGCTTCTTCTGGCAGGTAGCTTTTCAGACCGTCGCCATCAATATGTTTCTTGGTGGTTTTGGGCCATCCCAAGGTTTGCTCCGCGACGATCAAGGAACAACAGGTGCCCAGGCTGGTTTACATGGAACCGCACTCGGTATCGCAGCCATCGTTGCAGGCGCACTGAACTCTCGACTTGCTCACAGATATGGTCGCGTCAAACTTTCTTGGCTTGGTTTAGCACTTTTCTGCTTCGGTCTAAGTGCATTTATTCTCTTCCCAACATATCCAACAACACTTGTCTCTATTCTTATTGCTGGTTTTGGAACATCGACAGTTGTTAACAACGGCCTCACCATGCTTAATCACCATGCAGGCGATAAAGCTGCGCTAACCATCTCGCAAGCAAATGCTGTCGCTTCAGTAGGTTTTATCGGCGGCACTCTTCTTATTGGAACAATTGCAACTAACTATCCAGATAAGTGGCGGCTAGGACTCTTCCTTGTTGTACCGATGTCACTCTTTATCTATCTCTTTATCCGCGACAAGAACTACGTTGATCAAGTCTTTGAAGAGGGTGCACGTCAGACCGGAAAGATGTCATGGAAATTCTGGGTTTCATGGTTTGGATTTATTGCTTGTATCGGCAGCGAATTCGCTACTTCGTTCTGGGCCGCATCACTCTTTAAAGATCGTGTGGGTGCTACGGCGGCAGTTTCCACAACGGTGATGCTTGCCTACGGAATCGGTATGGGTCTTGGTCGCTGGTATATGGGCCAAATCCTCTTTAAATTCCATCTTGATCAACAACTGCTCGCAGTGATCGGAATTCAATTTATTGGTTTTGCCATCTTCTGGTTCTCACATATCTTCGTTGTGAGTTTGGTGGGACTGTTCTTAATTGGCGTAGGGCTCTCCACTCAGTTCGCTCTGGCATCTCTCCGTTTGATCGATCTCAGCGATGGCAGACCTGATCAAGCCATTGGTTTGAGCTCACTTGCGGCGGGTATTGCAATCGCACTCGCACCATTTGCCCTCGGATTACTTGATGATCAATTTGGTATATCCCGTGCCTACATTATGGTTCCAGTGTTGATCGCGATTGCATTTGTAGTTGTCCTACTAATACCTTCTCATGCAAGTCAGAAGAAGGTACACAAGGCAGAAGGAAATTGAAGAGTGAGCTATAAAAGCCGAAGAATTATCTCGCTAATAACGCTCGTGATTTTGTTAGCGTGGATCGTCGTAGTTGGCCGGTAATACGCCTTCTACGGTGATATCACTTGGCACTCCGACTTTATCTTTGTAATAAACCCAGATAACTAACATTCCAATCAGCGAAACTCCACCACAAACGGCAACGCTCTCGCGTACACCAATTACTTCTACGAGATAGCCGATCGCCATTGAACCAAATGGTGTGCCACCCATAAAGATCAACATATAAATGCCAGTGATACGGCCACGGATCGCAGGATCTGAATGCATCTGCATCAATGAGTTAGCGGTAATCAACATGGTCAGCGCGGTAAAACCACATATCGGCAGCCAGATTGCATACAAGGAATATGTAGGCATCACCGAGAGCGCCATGACGACAAGAGAGAAAACAGTTCCCATCTTGATCACAAACATTGTGTTGCGCTGCTTCTCAAGTCGAGCGCTCAAAAGTGCACCGCTCAAAGATCCCACAGCAATAAACGTTCCGAGGAGACCAAAGGAAGCTGGTCCCTTATTGAATTCACCACGGGCCATCAGCGCGTTAAAAATTTGAAAGTTGAGACCAAAGGTCGCAGCAAAGAAAACTGCAATCATGACGACGTAGAGATCGGGTCGTGCCTTTACATATGCGAAGCCTTCTCGGATCGTACCGAGTGTCTTCTTGCTCTCAGCGATAAAGAATTCGGATTCGCGCATCGACAAAAGCGCAATATTCACTGCGATATAGCTTGTGGCATTAACAATAAATGAAGGACCAGTGCCGTAATGAGCAATAAGAAAGCCTGAGATGGCAGGTCCAATTAGACGTCCAGCGTTGAAGTTAGCTGAATTAAGGCTCACCGCATTCGCTAAATCTGAATGACCAACAATTTCAGAGGTAAATGATTGTCGAATCGGTCCATCAATTGCGCCAGAAATTCCAAGGACTGCAGCACAGGCAAAGACATGCCACAGTTGGATGTCTCCAGAAATTACTAATAGGCCGAGTACGAGCGCTGAGAGACCACCAAATGTATTCGTGACTACAAGTGCAATTCGTTTATTTACTCGATCGGCAAGTAACCCGCCATGCAGGGTAAAGAATAAGAATGGTGCGAATTGAATTGCAGTGACAAGACCTAAGTAGTAACCATTGTTATTGGTCAGTTCAAGTACTAGCCAATCTTGAGCAATGCGCTGGGCCCATGAACCAATATTTGAAACAGCGTTAGCTGGAAAGAGGATTCGGTAATTCCTATGGCGGAAAGAACGCCAGTTACCGTTCTCATCCACGCGCATTCCCATTACTATAGACCTATGTCAGAGAAGTCGCCGATTAAGTCTGTTGTCATTCTCATTGCGATCGGCACAATTGCTTGGCTTATCGCTGGAATGGTTGCTGTCACCCTTGATTATGATTCCAAGTACGTGTGGACATGCGTAGTCGGTGCCTTATTAGGAGCAACAGGAATTCGATACTCGATTAGACGAGATCGACGAAGCGGAATTTAAGCTTCGAGCTGTCCGGCGATGCCGCGAAGTACGCGACCAAGACGTTCTGCTTCAGCACCAGATGGATGACGACCTTGACGCAGACCGTTTCCGACCTTATCCAAAATTTTGATGGTGTCTTCAATCATTGCAGCAAGATCGTCATTGTTAACACGAGAATTCTCAGCTAATGAAACTGGTGCATCAACAATGTGCACTGACATCGCTTGTGGTCCCTTGCGTGAATCAATGACAGAGAACTCAAGCTTTGTTCCTGGCTTTACTGATGGCACGCCTTCCGGCAGAGCCGACGCAGCTAAATAAACATCTTCGCCTTCATCGGAGGAGATAAAACCAAAACCTTTTTCGAGGCTAAACCATTTAACGCGGCCTGTAGGCATTGGAGACTCCTTGATGTCGAAAGTTCTGGGGATTAGAACAGGGGTTGAGTTTATCGCAGAGTAACGGGGTGATGCCACCCGATTGATTACGAGTTAGCGGAACCCGCTACGCCGATAACGGGAATTTTTGGACTGGAGAGGACTCCACCAATAGACAGCGGAGCGATTTCAAGGAGGTATTCAGCACTATCGCTTTCGGGTGCAAGGTTGCAGCTGCGTTCAAGTGCGAAGTCCATGTGCTCATTTAATGAGTGGATTGTGACACCTGTCGATCTGACTCTCCCTTTACAAAAATCAGGGCTTGCTTGATGATTCGATTCTTACGATTGACTTCAGGAGTGAAAAATTATGAGCAAAACAGTTATCGGACAAATCGTAGTTGACTCAGGTCAAGCCATGATTGGAGACCCGTGTTACTTAGATGATTGGAAAACATGGGATAGCGAAACTACTAAATTTGAGGAACGCGAAAACAGTGCTGGAGAGTATGGCTACTTAGGTGCCTGCAACGCTACATTAGGAAACGGATTCGGAGGCTTGGGAGCCGGAGTAAATGGCGCTAGTAATGCTTTTGTATTTAGTCTGCCTGATGGCTACTACCCAATTTATGCTGTCCTCAACGAGGATGGGGATGTCGATGAGATCAGTGTAAAAATCAAGGGCGGTACAGGATTTACGTACGATGATGAAGATGAAGATAATTATGAAGAAGAAGATGAAGAAGATGAAGAAGATGAAGAAGAAGATGAAGATCTAGTTTCGATCATACCTTTTGAAAGTAAATGCGAAATACTAGGAACTTTTTGGTATCAGTTCAAAGAAGATGAGGATTTGAAGGCTTTCATCTCGTTCAACGATGTGGGCTTGCCTCTAGCTTGGTTTATTTCCATCGGAGTAGTGGCACCACTATCAATGTCAGAGGGGCCCATCAATGAAACCTTTGCTATGTTTCTTGATGCTATGGAATTGACAGAGGAAGACGTTATTGATGTTGATAACCTTGATGATCTGTTAGCTATTGTAGAAAGAAAGAAAGGTGAAAGAGAAACACAGTAAGTGCTTTTTCTTCGGGAGTGCAAGGAATTTGAAGTGCTTGTTGATCACCCGATTGATTACGAGTTAATCGTCGCCTCGCTGTGTGCGCCACAGCCGTGGTCAACTGAAACTACGCGTGCATCATCTGGTGCGATCGCATTTGCGCAGACGCCGAAGGACGCGCGTAGTGACCCTGCGATCGGTAAGAAGAAGCCACATGTTTGGCAAGGCTTTGGTGCGCTCTGTGCGATTGGCGCAGTTGGACCGCGATCGCTTGAATACCAACGCTTACTCGCTTGATCGCGTCCTTCAATAGAAAGTACGCGTGCACGAGAAAGACCAAGATCAAAAACTTGTGCAGGATCTAGTTCTTCATCCTGAATAAGTGAATGCACACCAGGTGCTAAACGAGTGTCATCCAAAATACTTGGAACAATTACACCTGGCTGAATATCGTCAGGCAAGATACGATCGCGGTACTCAATCCACTCTGGTGCGAGAAGTGAATCTGGACCAGGAAGAACTACAACATCACATACTGTTGGCTCAGAACTATCGTCAACTTGTGCAACTGTGACACACCAACGCCAACCTTTATAGCCAGCTAAATCTGCTTCAAATAAAAATGTTGTGACGCGATTGTCGTGATCAATATCTTCAGAGATAAATGCGCCAACTTGGGATGCTTTTTCAGCATCGGCGATCGCAGCCTTGCGCGCGATATCTTGGGCATTTGTACTCATGGGGTAAGGGTAAAGCAGAACAGGCCCGCGACGTTAATCGCGAGCCTGTTCTTGTAATACTTATGCGGGATTCTTTAGAAATCCATTCCGCCGCCATCGCCCATTGGGGCAGCTGGCTTCTTCTCTGGCTTATCTGTGATGACAGCCTCGGTTGTAATAAAGAGTGCAGCAATTGATGCAGCATTCTGTAGCGCAGAACGTGTGACCTTAGCTGGATCGATGATGCCAGCCTTAATCATGTCGACGTACTCACCTGTTGCAGCATTTAGCCCGTGACCTGATTCGAGGTTACGTACCTTCTCAACAATGACTCCGCCTTCAAGTCCTGCGTTGATTGCAATCTGCTTGAGTGGTGCTTCGATAGAAACTTCAACAATCTTTGCACCAGTAGCTTCATCTCCTTCGAGCTTAAGCTTTTTGAATGCTGCTGTTCCTGCCTGCAAGAGTGCAACGCCACCACCGGCGACGATGCCTTCTTCAACTGCAGCCTTTGCGTTACGAACTGCATCTTCGATGCGGTGCTTGCGCTCTTTAAGTTCAACTTCAGTTGCAGCTCCTGCCTTGATGACAGCAACTCCGCCTGCAAGCTTTGCGAGACGCTCTTGTAGCTTCTCGCGATCGTAATCAGAATCTGACTTTTCGATCTCTGCGCGAATCTGTGAAACGCGGCCCTTGATCTGTGCCTCATCGCCTGAACCTTCAACGATTGTTGTCTCTTCCTTCGAAACAACGACCTTGCGAGCGCGGCCAAGAAGTTCAATTCCGGCACTCTCTAGCTTGAGGCCAACTTCCTCTGAAATCACTGTAGCGCCCGTAAGGATCGCAATGTCTTGCAGCATCGCCTTGCGACGATCTCCAAAACCTGGGGCCTTAACTGCTACTGAGCGGAATGTTCCCTTGATCTTATTTACTACCAAGGTAGCAAGTGCTTCGCCCTCAACATCTTCTGCGATGATCGCAATTGGCTTACCAGCTTGCATCACCTTTTCAAGAAGTGGGACGAGATCTTTAATGTTTGCAATCTTTGAATTAGCGATCAAGATATATGGATCTTCTAGAACAGCTTCCATGCGATCCGTGTCGGTAACAAAGTATGGCGAGATGTAACCCTTATCAAAGCGCATACCTTCAGTGAGCTCGAGCTCAAGGCCGAATGTATTTGACTCTTCTACGGTGATAACGCCTTCTTTGCCGACCTTATCCATCGCCTCAGCGATCATCTCGCCGATTGTTGTATCAGCTGCAGAGATAGATGCTGTCGCTGCGATCTGCTCTTTTGTCTCAACATTCTTCGCCATCGCAGCAAGTTCTGCCACGATCGCTTCGACTGCCTTTTCGATTCCGCGCTTGAGAGCCATTGGGTTTGAACCCGCGGCTACGTTGCGTAGACCTTCGCGCACAAGTGCCTGTGCCAAAACTGTTGCTGTTGTTGTTCCATCGCCTGCGACATCATCTGTCTTCTTGGCAACTTCCTTAACGAGCTCTGCGCCAATCTTTTCCCATGGATCATCTAGTTCGATCTCTTTGGCAATTGATACGCCGTCGTTGGTAATTGTTGGGGCGCCCCACTTCTTCTCGAGGACGACGTTACGTCCGCGAGGTCCGAGGGTTACCTTGACTGCATCTGCTAGTACGTTCATTCCGCGCTCTAATCCGCGACGGGCTTCTTCGTTAAAGGCAATCTGCTTTGCCATGGGGTTTGCTCCTTCGTGCCTGATGGTTCATGTGAGGCCGACTTATCACTCTCGACCCGTGAGTGCTAACGCCAAATCTACGGCCTTCTATTCCTGGGCGCAAAACGAGAGGTTGCCGAACGTAGTGAGCGAGCGTTAGTGGGCGTTAGCGGGTGGTGCGAGCAGATGTGCGGGCATCGCGCAGGCGGCGAAGGCGCTTAACCAGCATCGGAGAGGCCTCGAGGGCGTCCTGGCGGTCGATTAGATCATTGAGAATTTGATAGTAACGAGGGGCGCTTAAATCGAAGAGTTCTTTAATCGCACTCTCTTTAGCGCCAGCAAATCGCCACCAGCTACGTTCGAATTCAAGAATTCGGAATTCGAGGTCACTCAAAGTCGCGCTCGTATTGACGCTCTGCGCGTTCTGATTACTTTCGAGTGCGGACATGGGGAGAATCTTAATAGATGGCCTCGCCAAATTGTGGGATTTACAGGGTATCCAAAATGACTTGGATGTCGGCCATCGTGGTCCATGGGTTAACAATTGCAAAACGAAGAATTGTCTGACCTTGGTGTGATGACGGTGTCACAAAACCAATCTGGTCTTCGAGTAATTGATCACTCCACTTTTGGTAGTCATCTTTACTCCACCCAGGACGAGTAAATGCAACGATGGAGAGATTTGGTTCGCGCAATAGTTCAAGTCGCGGATGAGCACTAATCAACTGAGCGGCATTCTTGGCAACAGTGAGTGATTCTTCGACCGCATCACGATAAGCATCGGTACCTGCGGCGGCGAGAGAGAACCAGAACGGTAGGCCGCGTGTGCGTCGCGTTAGTTGAATTGCATAATCTGAAGGGTTCCATGCACCGTCATGGAGTGACTCAAGGTAGGAAGCATGTTGAGTATGCGTGAGGCGCGCAAGATCTGGATTGCGATATACAAGTGCGCAGGCATCGTAAGGTGCAAAGAGCCACTTATGTGGATCAACAATAAATGAATCACATAATTCGATGCCATTAAAGTCAGCGCGGACTGATGGTGCACATAAACCGGCAAGACCGTAGGCACCGTCGACGTGGAACCAAATATTGCGATCACGGGCTGCTTTGCCAGCTCCTACAAGATCATCAATCACGCCAAGATTTGTAGTTCCAGATGTCGCAATGACTGCGCAGATTCGACCTGTATTTCTGCTGTGATACTCATCGATTGCTGCAGCAATATCATCGCCGTGAATGCGCAGATCATCACGCGGTTCAATCTTTACCAGCTCAACATCCATGACTAGGGCTGCAGTTGCAATTGATGAATGTGCCTCTGCGCTACACGCTATCGCCCACTTTGTTACTTCAGGAAACTTTGCACGTGCATCTTCGCGCGCTGTTACGAGCGCTGAGAGATTTCCGATTGTGCCGCCCTGTACAAATACTCCGCCCGCACTTTCGGGAAGTCCTGCTAAATCAGATAACCAGCGCAGCGCTTGGTTTTCGGCAAAGACTGCGCCCGCACCCTCTTGCCATGAACCACCATAGAGAGCACTTGCTCCAACTACGAGATCGAAGAGGCTTGCATACTCACTCGGTGCTGAAGGGATATATGCCAGATAGCGCGGATGATCTGTTGACATACAAGCCTTTGCTAATACTTCGGTGAATACGCCGAGCGCTGCACGCCCACCAAGTCCTCTTTCAGTAATGGTGTTTCCAACTTCTGCAAAGAGGTCTGCGGCAGTGCGCGGGCCATCTAGTGGTGGATCTGATTTAAGGCGCTCAAGACTGTAAGCCAATATCTCGTTGGCGAGTGCTTCAACTTCCGGAGTGAACTTATGCATTGCGCTTTAATCTCTCTTTACGTGCACTCTTAATGATGTTTCGAATCATCGTTGGAAAGACGAAGATATGAAATGGGAGAACGGCATACCAATACAACTGGCCACCTAATCCACGTGGTGCAAACTGAGCTTCTTGGCGCAAGACCGTTTTGCCATCTTCTTCGTAAACTTTAAATTCTAGCCATGCCTTACCTGGCAAAATCATCTCAGCATAGAGACGCAATACTGAACCTTTTACAAGTTCATCTACTCGCCAGAAATCAACGGTATCTCCAAGACGCAGATGTTCTGGATCGCGTCTTCCGCGACGCAGGCCTACACCGCCCAACATGCGATCAAGTAACCCACGCAAATACCAGAGCCAACCTGCGCCGAACCATCCGTTATCTCCACCGATTCGCTCGATCTGTTCCCA
>JBILSO010000118.1:0-2828 GCA_044372065.1 Candidatus Planktophila sp.
TACGTCAATGCTCCAGGACTTGCAGCAGAGCGCGGAGTTACTTCAAATGTAACAACGACTCCGGATAGCCCTGAATACCGCAGCATGATTTCTCTCCACCTTGCATTGAGCAACGGAAAGTCAATCAAAGTTAATGGAACGCTTATGGGAATTCGTAAAGTTGAAAAGATCATTGCAATCGATGCCTTCGATCTCGATCTACCGCCAACTGAGAATTTGCTCTTCTTGCGTTATACCGATCGCCCAGGAGTTGTCGGCGCAGTTGGAAACGCACTCGGTGCTGCCAAGATCAATATTGCAGGGATGCAAGTTGCGCGACAGGCTCAGGGCGGAAGCGCGCTGATGGCAATCACGGTTGACTCATCTGTCAGCGAATCTGTAGCAGCATCTGTTGCAAAGGAAATAGGAGCAGATCTAGTTCGCTCCGTCTCGTTGGTGGGCTGATGTCTAAAAACATTAATCTTGCTGTCATAGCTGGGGATGGAATCGGTCCAGAAGTTGTTGCTCAAGGCATCCGTGTTCTAGATAAAGTTGCTGCTAAATACGACACAACTTTTACAAAGACGGAATACGATCTTGGTGCAGGTTACTGGCATCGCACAGGAGAAGTACTTCCTGATTCGCTCATGGCAGAGATCGCAAAATCTGATGTCATCTTGCTCGGAGCAGTGGGGGATCCAACGGTTCCAAGTGGCGTTCTTGAGCGCGGTCTACTTCTTAAGCTTCGCTTTGCCTTCGATCACTACATCAACTTACGTCCCGCACGCCTTGCCCAAGGTGTCACCGGACCACTTGCGACTAAAGCGCCGATTGATTTTGTTGTTGTTCGTGAAGGAACCGAAGGACCATATGTCGGTGCAGGCGGTGTTCTAGCCCTTGGTACAGAGAATGAGATCGCAACCGAAGAGTCACTAAACACTCGACGCGGTGCTGAGCGCGCAATTCGATATGCATTTGAACTTGCGACCAAGCGCGATCGCAAGAAGCTCACGTTGGTTCATAAGAACAATGTGTTAACTCGTGCCGGAGGCCTATGGACTCGTACATTTAACGAAGTTGCAACTGAGTATCCGGCAATCACCACCGATTATTTGCATGTGGATGCGGCATCAATGTTCTTTGTTACCAATCCAGATCGCTTCGATGTCGTTGTTACGGATAACCTCTTCGGAGATATTTTGACCGATATTGCTGCTGCAATCTGTGGCGGAATCGGATTGGCAGCTTCCGGAAATATCAATCCAACCGGTGCATTTCCATCAATGTTCGAACCTGTACACGGATCAGCTCCTGATATCGCAGGTAAGAATTTGGCAGACCCAACCGCAACTGTCATGTCAGTTGCGATGATGCTTGATCACTTAGGACTTTCACAAGCCGCACGTGATGTCGAAGCAGCTGTAGCCAAAGACCTTGCGACACGAGGCGATGCCAAGCGAAGCACAACTGAAGTGGGGGATGCGCTGCTAGCGCTGCTCTAATATGAAGATCACTCTTAATTCGCAGGCAAAAGATCCAGCAACTCGTGACGCTCTCGTTGCCGAAGGTGGATTCGGTAAGTACTACACCGACCACATGGTGATTTGCGAGTGGAGCGAGAAGACTGGTTGGGCAGAGCCCGAGTTAGTTCCTTACGGTCCGCTGTCTCTAGATCCAGCAACTGCAGTCTTTCATTACGGACAAGAGATCTTCGAAGGTATGAAGGCATACCGCCAACCAGATGGCGGTATTGCACTCTTTCGCCCTGAGGCAAATGCTAAGAGATTTGCGCGAAGTGCAGCACGTTTAGCACTTCCTGAAATGCCAGTCGAACTTTTCCTTGAGACTGTAGAAACACTTGTGAAACAAGATGCTGGATGGGTTCCAAACAAAGTTGGTGAATCTCTTTATATCCGCCCATTTATGATCGCAACTGAAGTCGGACTTGGAGTTCGTCCATCCAATAAAGCGACATACATTTTGATTGCAACACCTGCAGGTGCTTACTTTGATCCATCGAAGGCTGTCTCTGTCTGGATCTCAACCGAATATGTTCGCGCATCTCAAGGTGGTACCGGTGAGGCAAAGTGCGGCGGAAATTACGCAGCAAGCCTTGTCGCTCAAAAAGCTGCTGCTAAAGAAGGCTGCGATCAAGTTGTTTGGCTGGATGCAGTAGAACGTAAATGGGTTGAAGAGATGGGTGGCATGAACCTTTACTTTGTAAAAGGTAAAGGAGCTACTGCAACTGTCTTCACACCTCAGTTAACGGGCACGCTTCTTCCTGGAGTTACACGCGATTCAATTTTGAGTGTTGCTGCAGATCTTGGCTATAAAGTCGAAGAAGGAATGATCAGCACCACCGATTGGCAAGATGGAATTGCATCCGGTGAGATTACAGAAACTTTTGCCTGCGGAACTGCCGCAGTTGTCTCACCAATTGGCCAAGCAAAGAGCGCGATGGGCACTTGGGTTACAGGTGATGGCCAGCCAGGTGAAATCACAATGCAGATCCGTAACCATCTTCTTGCAATTCAGCACGGAACAATTAAGGATAAGCACGGCTGGGTAAAGAGAATCCTCTAATGACAATTGATGACTCCTTTCATATCTATGACACCACCCTTCGTGACGGTGCACAGCAAGAAGGGCTCAATCTTTCTGTCCATGACAAGTTAACGATTGCTCGCCATCTTGATGATCTCGGTGTGGGCTTCATCGAAGGTGGATGGCCTGGAGCAAATCCAAAAGACACTGAATTTTTCGCACTAGCAAAGAAGGAACTCAAGCTAAAGAATGCAACATTTGTTGCATTCGGAGCTACTCGTCGTCCCAACGTAAAAGCTGCAGAT
>JBILSO010000007.1:0-27281 GCA_044372065.1 Candidatus Planktophila sp.
TGAAGGTTCCTGTCTCAGGACAAGATGCTTCACCAGCTGGTCTCCAGAATGTTCTTCTAGGTAAGCAGACAACAACTGTTTGGAAGCCATACACACTGATCGCAACTGCTGCATCAGATTTGGCAATTGCTCTCCTTAACGGCGAGACACCAACAGCTGATAAGACACTTGCTGATGGAACTCCTTACATCGCTGTAACACCTAACTCAGTCGGACAGGCTGGCGTTAAGGATGTTATTGCTGCTGGAGATGCTAAGTACGACGAAGTATGTACAGATGCTGTTAAGGCAGCTTGTGACGAATTCGGCGTAACTGCTTAATTAAGTAATGTAAGTAACCTCCGCGCCGGTGCTTTTTGTGCCGGCGCGGAGGCTTTTATTAGGTAAAGCAAAGTAGATTAACGTCAGTAGAAAATCACTAGTGTGCTTGAAAGGGTTGATATGACATCGCAGAGGCCGATCGTCGAACTTATCGGGATCACCAAAAGCTTTGGTCCCGTAGACGTTCTCAAAGGAATTAATTTCACCGCCTATGCAGGGCGGGTTACCGCACTTGTTGGAGATAACGGTGCCGGTAAGTCAACTCTCATCAAAGGTTTGGCTGGAGTTCAGCAATACGACAGTGGCGTCGTGAAGTTCGAAGGTCAAGAAGTAACTCTTCCTAGTGCACGCGCAGCTGCAGCACTTGGAATTGAGGTTGTGTATCAAGACCTCGCACTCTGTGAAAACTTAGACATTGTTCAAAATATGTTCCTTGGTCGCGAAACTATGACCGGCATTACTCTCAATGAACCACAGATGGAGTTCGAAGCATCAAAGACTCTGACCGGACTTTCTGTGCGTACCGTTAAATCTGTACGCCAAAAAGTAGCATCACTTTCAGGCGGTCAGCGCCAGACCGTTGCAATTGCTCGTTCTGTTCTTCGCAATGCAAAGCTAGTGATTCTCGATGAACCAACTGCTGCTCTCGGCGTTGCTCAGACAGAACAGGTACTTAACTTGGTGCGTCGCCTTGCTGACTCAGGTGTTGCTGTCATCATCATTAGCCACAACCTGCAAGATGTGTTTAAAGTCGCCGACGATATTGCCGTGCTCTATCTCGGCAAGATGGTTGCGACGCTGAAGTCTTCTGAAACAAATCACCTTGATGTTGTTCAATACATCACCGGTTCTCGCACGATGGGAGATCAAGCATGAGCGTAACTATCGGATCAGGCCACGAAGGAAATGTCCGCCAGCAGATCGAAGCGTATAAATCGCGCGTAAAGGGCGGCGAAATGGGAGCCCTGCCTTCAGTGCTCTCACTCTTTTTCTTGACTATTTTGTTCTCAGTTCTTAACCCTTACTTCTTCACACAAGGAAACTTCGCCAACCTACTTACTCAGACAGCGACTCTGATGATGTTAGCAATGGCTCTTGTATTTGTAATTTTGATTGCTGAGATTGATCTCTCTGCTGGTGTCACATCTGGTGTGGCGATGGCTCTCTTCATTCTCATGACAAATAAGGGTGGCTTCGACTGGCGTATCTCTATTGTCGCCGGACTTCTGCTTGGTACTGCGATAGGTGCGATGATCGGATTCTTCGTCGCTAAGGTCGGAGTTCCATCTTTCGTAGTTACTTTGGGCCTCTTCTTGGGTTTCCAGGGTCTACAACTAGCGCTCTTAGGTGATGGTGGTCTCTATCGCATCGAAGTTCCAGAGATTAAGGCGATCATGAATGACAACCTTCCTGCATGGATGGGTTGGGGATTCTGGGCAGTGGCACTTGTCATTATGACTGCCCTTAATTTCTATGACAGAGGGGTCCGCTCTCGCAACGGTCTTGCTAATCGACCAATTTCATTGATGTACACAAAGCTTGCAATCGTGGGTGTACTGGGTGCAGCTCTAGTTGCAATGCTTAATTTGAATCGCAGTACTTCTATGAAAGAGATCAGCGGTGTACCAATCGTTGTACCCATTGCAATCACCGTCCTCTTCCTAGGAACACTTTTACTTGATCGCACTCTCTTTGGTCGCCACCTCTATGCAGTTGGTGGAAACCCAGAAGCTGCTCGACGTGCAGGTATCAAAGTTGTAAAGGTTCGCATCATCGCCTTCATGCTCTGCTCATTCCTTGCAGTAATCTCAGGTATCTTCAATGCCAGCCGTATCGGCGCAGTTGAGGCAACAGCAGGAAAGGCGATTGTTCTTTCTGGCGTTGCCGCAGCAGTCGTGGGTGGCGTAAGCCTCTTCGGTGGTCGTGGACGTTTGATTCACGCCGCTGTAGGTGCACTTGTTATCGCGATTATCGATAACGGTCTCGGTCTCCTCGGTCTTCCGGCAGGAATTAACTTCCTAGTTACTGGTGGAGTTTTGATCTTGGCAGCAACTGTTGATGCGGTCTCACGTAAGAGATCTTCTTCGGCGAGTTAATCAGATCCACATGTCTTCAAGGAAAGAGCTGGCAGATTTTGCCGGCTCTTTCTTCTTTCCCCATTCGTTTAGCTCACCCATTGATGCAGATATACAACTTCGCATAGCCACAGCGTTCTTCGCTTACGCCGCAGGTGATGCATTCGGCGTTCAATATGAGTTTAAAGACGAGTACCGCGTTAAGAGTTCTCTGGGCGAGATCTCAGATTGGCCACTGGGTGGAGTCAGCGATGACACTCTGCTGACTCTTCTATCCATCAAAGCACTGAACTCTCGCACCCCAGCTGCAGCACGCACGAGATTTATTGAACTATTGAAGGAGAACCTGCCTGTATTGCGCGGGCTTGGACCAACAACTCGGGCAGCAGTGGGGCTACCTGTCAAAGAGTCGGAAAGACACTTCATTGGTAACTCCAATGGTGCGATGATGCGGACCGCTTTATTGGGTATGGCATTTTTGGCGGAAGATAATGTGTATCGCCGTGAATGGATCTCTGAGATCGCACTCGCAACGCATTCTCACGAACGCGCGATTGCAACTTCACTTATTGCATCAAAACTTTTTTCGCAGGCACTGCACGATCCAACTATTGATTTACAGAAAGTTGCTGACATAGAAGCAACTGAGATTGGTTTTCTTGAGTTCGAGACTACGAACTTTGATGAGACAACTCAAGTAACCTTGGATCCCCTCCACACACTTAAGGCTGTGATCGCAATTGCAGCAACATCTAGAACGGTTGAACAGGCCTACATCAGCGCCTGCGAACGAGGCGGAGATACGGATACGGTCAGCGCGCTTGCGGGTGCACTTGTTTCTCTTCGTTTTCCCACTTCACATGGGTTCTTTTCGATTCCGTGGATTAGCCAAGTTCAATGGAGTGAGATTACAGACGCTGGCAAAGCTCTGGAAGTTATCTACCGCAAACGAAGCTGTGCGGTTTGGGTCGTTGGGCCAGTTGCTTGGGATAGCGTGCAATATCACGATGGCGTGACGATTGAACGCCCAGGTGGCACAGGTGCCAATGTTGCAATTGCGCTGGCATCGACGGGTACTGCAGTCAACTTCGTCAGCTATCTCGGAGATGACGAACTCAGCCACAAACTCGAGGAGCATCTCAAGAGTTCAGATATAGCAACCCTCTACACGCCGGTGATTCCCGGCCCAGTGTCACATGTTGCAATTCCTGTTGATGAAAATGGTGAGCGCACGATCGTTGTGATTGCAGATGACAAGTTAGATCAGGTTTCGCTAAACGGTTTGCCGATTCAGGCAGGCGACATTGTTGCCTTCGTTATCTGGCGCAATAACTTTGTGAAAGATTTAGAGATGGCGCAGAGAGCCGGTGCCATCACGGTCGTAGGGTCTGCGGCACTGACAGATGCGCAGGTACTGCATGCTGACTATCTCATTGGCTCACGGGATGATTTCTCCGGCGACTACTCGGTAGAGCAAGCACTTACGCGTTTTACCCATGTTGTAGTAACACATGGCGCAGAGGGTGCGACCTTCTACAGTTCGGAAGGCTCTATCTTCCAACCAGCTGAGATCGCTGAAGTAGTAGATACAACGGGTGCGGGCGATGCATTTCTATCGGCCCTACTTCATTACTTAGTGATTAACAAAACTATTGATGCAAAGGCGATGGCGTTAGCTGCTCGTTGGTCAGCTCTTACCGTTTCATCGCAGGGTTCAATTCCGCCCCGTTTTGCATAAGTGTGCTCTCGCGAATATAGAGTGGAAGTGATGTGTAGCCATGTTTTTCACTGCGCCAGTTACCTCCTTCAATGTTTTCTACGCTCTCACCAGTAATTAGTGAGGTCCACTTACCTTCAGGCAGGTAGAAATCGGCAACACCATCTGCGTTAAAGATAGGGGCGACAAGGATTGACTCCCCCAACATGTATTGGCGATCGAGGTAGAGACATGAAGGATCTTCCGGAAATTCCATCATCATCGGGCGCATAATCGGTATTCCTTCACGATGAGCAATATCGGCCATCTTCAAGATATACGGCATGAGTGAAATCTTGAGGTCGGTAAAGAATTTAGTAACAGCGCTTGCCTCATCATCGATATGCCACGGAACACGATAAGAACCGCTGCCATGTAGACGTGAATGTGAAGAGAGCAGTCCAAATGCAACCCATCTCTTAAATACATCTGGATTAGGAGTTCCTTCAAAGCCGCCGATGTCATGGCTCCAATATCCAAAACCTGAGAGAGCCATACTTAAGCCACCGCGCAGTGTTCCCGCCATTGATTCGAAGGTAGATTCATTATCTCCACCCCAATGAATAGGAAACTTCTGACATCCTGCTGTGGCAGATCGTGCAAAGACCACTGTCTCTTTATTTGGTTTACGTTCAAGAAGTTCAAAGACAGTTTTGTTATAGAGATACGGGTAATAATTGTGCATGCGCATCGGATCGCTGTCGTCGTGATAAATGACATCAGTAGGAATTCTTTCGCCGAAATCGGTCTTGAACGAGTCAACGCCAATATCAATAAGTTTCTGCAACTTCGATTGAAACCAGCTGCAGGCATCTGGATTGGTGAAATCAACGATCGCCATTCCTGGTTGCCACAAATCCCACTGCCAAACGCTGCCATCGGGGCGCTTAATCAAATAGCCCTTCTCCTTAGCTTCATTAAAGAGGGATGACATCTGTGCGATGTAAGGATTAGTCCAGACGCAGACGCGGTATCCCTTCTCGTGCAAGCGTTTAATCAGCCCTGCAGGATCAGGAAATACGGCGCTATCCCATTCAAAGTCACTCCAACTAAATTCCTTCATCCAGAAACAGTCAAAGTGAAATGCACTGACCGGAATTTCACGCTCTGCCATGCCATCTAGGAATGAGTTAACGGTAGCTTCATCGTAATTAGTTGTAAATGAAGTCGAGAGCCAGAGTCCAAAGGACCAATCAGGAACCTTGGCAGGCTTTCCTAAGAAGTCGGTGTAACGCTTAATGATTTCGCGTGGATTTTTTCCGTAGATAAAGAAAATTTCAAGTTCTTCACCCGGTACAGATATCTGCACTTTATCGACTACTTCGGTGCCAATTTCAAGGCTGACCCTGCCAGTGTGGTTGATAAAAATTCCATAGCCGCGATTCGTCAGATAGAAAGGAATGTTTTTATACGCCTGCTCCGATGCGGTGCCGCCATCTTCGTTCCAGATTTCAATCACTTGGCCATTTTTTACAAATGGGGTGAAATGCTCACCTAGGCCATATACCAATTCACCCACAGCTAGATTGAGTTGAATATTGATATAGGGATCGCCGTTGTGGTCCATCCAGGCAATACCTTTTTCTGCGATCCGAGTGAGGTGTTTACCCTCTGCGCTGATATCTAGATTGAAAGCTTCGCCTTGCGTAATTGATGCAATTAAGTCGGCATTCTTAATTGAGTATCTACGATCGTCTTGAGAAATCTGGGGCGAACTTGAATCCTTCGCTAATTCAAAGTGAGGGCCGCGATCGATCCCACCTTCATGATGTGTGACCTTCATTCCGATGATATTTGCCATCGGTGAATGCAGACGAGTTGTAATCAATGGGATGTTGAGAGTATCTCCACGGTCTGCAATGACTTTGCTCGGTGCATAGATTGTGAGACCAGAATCTGTGCGATCAATACGATGGGCGGTCTTACCGTAGTAAGCGCGCACACCCTCGCGGAGAAGCCAGAATCCGTTGGTGAAGCGCATGAGAGAAGGGTTTAGCCCTTCACTCCCATGAGATGTTCGAGAGCTAGTTGATCAAGTGCCTCGTAGTGATAACCACGTGTACCGGCTGCCTCAACATCAAAGTCTTCAGGTTCTGTCAGAGACTTCCATGTTTCACCTGCTGCAAGTGTTGGCTCGGCAAGGCCCGGAATATTTGATTCCTTCATCGCCGCAATAACACGAGGGTCGCTACGGAATGCCAGCGCGCGCTCTTTGAGAAGTAGATAGGTGCGCATATTTGCAGTTGCTGACTCCCAGACACCCTTATCGCTTTCCGTGCGTCCTGGCTTGTAATCAAAATGCTTAGGACCCGCGTACTTATAACTCTCCAGGAGATCTACAAGGAAGAACGCTGATTTGAGGTCACCGTGACCGAAGACAAGATCTTGATCGTACTTTGGACCGTGTTGACCGTTGAGATCGATATGGAAAAGCTTTCCATGCCAGAGCGCCTGCGCAATTCCATGTACAAAGTTCAGACCCGCCATCTGCTCGTGACCGACTTCTGGATTTAATCCAACAAGTTCTGGGCGATCCAGGGAGTTGATAAATGCGAGCGCATGGCCAATTGTTGGCAAGAAGATATCTCCACGTGGCTCATTTGGCTTTGGTTCAATTGCAAATTTAATCTTGTATCCGTTATCGGTAACGAACTCTCCAAGAATATTGAAGGCTTCCCGGAAACGATCAAGTGCAATGTAGGCATCCTTTGCGCCATCTGATTCTGCACCTTCGCGCCCACCCCAACATACGTATGTCTCTGCACCAAGTTCAACTGCAAGTTCGATATTGCGCATCACTTTACGGATTGCATAACGTCGGATGTCACGATCATTAGATGTGAATGCGCCATCCTTAAAGACTGGATGTGTGAAGAGATTTGTCGTAGCCATCGGAACTTTCATTCCGGTATCTGCAAGTGCTTTCTTAAAGCGATCGATGTGACCACGACGTGATGTGTCATCGCTGCCAAAGGGAATGAGGTCATCATCGTGGAAGGTAACTCCGTAGGCACCGCGGGATGCGAGCTCATTAACGGTCCGCACTGGGTCCAGCGCTTCACGCGTGGCATCTCCGAAGGGATCGCGCGCCTGCCATCCCACGGTCCAGAGGCCGAAGGTGAACTTATCTGCTGGGGTTGGCTTAACTGACATTGTCTTCTCCCGGTGTCTTGTGCGGCGCTCCGATGTGCGTGGAACTCAGTTTGGAACATTCCCGAACTTACCCGTAACCTAGGCCAATAGCCACAGAAAGTTAATAACGATTCTGTGATTCTTCAAGTAAGAACCCTCTTTTGCGGGAGTGGTGAAATGGCAGACACGCAGGTCTTAGGAACCTGTGTCTTCGGACGTGCGGGTTCAAGTCCCGCCTCCCGCACCAGTATTTTTTGAAATCTCAAGCGAGTAGGTACATCACATGGCTAAACCATCGCGAGCCAAAGTTAAGAAATTGCAATCAGAGGCGATGAAGGCTGCAGCGCAACGTCGTGCAGAGAAATCTGCAAGCAAATCTGTTGATACACGCGGCGAAGCTGTACCTGATGCATATGCAGAAGTTGACCATGAGTGGGTTGCTTTAGGAATCAGTGCACCTGCACGGAGAGCACTTATTGATGAAGGTTATTACTCACTTCCAGATCTGCGCAAAGCTTCACTTAAAGCGCTTAAAGAATTGCATGGAGTTGGCCCCAACGTCATACGAATTCTTGTGGCAGAGATGAAGAAGCAAGATATTCAGTTCAGAAGCAATTAAGAGGCAATTAAGAGGCGGCTGGTTCAGCTTCGCGCTTGACAAGAAAATCAGCAATGAAGTGGCCAACAATTGCACCGAGAAGTTGTGCGGAGATAAACACTGGGACTGACGCAATTGCTATTCCAGAGAAAGAATCCGTCAGCGATCGCCCTAAAGTAATTGCTGGGTTAGCAAAACTTGTTGAAGAAGTGAAAATGTAAGCGCCACCGATCCATAATGGAACTAGCCAAAAGGCGTTTTCACCGCGTCCTTGGTTACTTGCAATAAAGATAGTTGCGACCAATCCAGCAGTTGCGACCACTTCACTCAAGAAGAGCCAACTTCCATCACGTGAGGTTGTTGATGGATCAATCAGCGCGCGATTAAAGAGTGCGTGGGCCAATATTGCCCCTGAAGCAGCTCCTGCCACCTGCACGATAGTCATGGTGAGTAAATCAAGAGCCGATAGTTGCCGGCGAAGGAATGCAACCAAAAGAACAGCAGGGTTGAAATACGCGCCACTGACTGGTGCGAGTAACCAAATTGCAAGTCCCAAAATCAGTATCGTGGCAAAAGTGTTGACGAGTAATTGCAAAAGAACATCACGAGTAAGTATCTGCGCCATGATTCCAGATCCGATGACGGTAGCGGTGATTAGGGCGGTACCTGAGAATTCAGCAAAGTGGGCGCGAAGCTTCATTTCCTTAGGCTAGCAATTCCGCAAGCAAAGTCTCGACCCGCGCCTTGATTTCATCGCGAATTACTCGAACGCTCTCGATTCCTTGTCCTGCAGGGTCTTCGAGAACCCAATCCTCATAGCGCTTACCTGGATAGAACGGACAGGCATCCCCACAACCCATTGTGATTACAGCATCTGATTGCTGGACCGCTTCAGGGGTAAGAATCTTTGGTGAGTTATGCGAAATATCTATTCCGAGTTCTGCCATCGCTTCTACTGCAACAGGATTAATTGAATCCTTTGGTGCAGAACCTGCAGATAAAACTTCAACTCGACCTTGCCCCAGATGAGTCATAAAGCCAGCTGCCATCTGAGATCGTCCTGCGTTATGCACGCAGACAAAGAGAACGCTGGGCTTAGTCGCTGGTGTGGCTTCAGAAATAGTCATACCCGAGAGAATATCTCCCGGGTATGAACTGTAGGTAAACAACAACCCACTTTTAATTGTTTTTTTAGGGCAAACTAGTTAAGGAATGAGAGCCCCACTAATACAGCGCCCGCAACAGTCACGATCGCCATACCCGCTCTGCTGGCCAGGAACTTATCCAGCGGTTTGATAAATGTCATTGCGACAATAACTACTCCTGGGATCACGATCAAGAGCGAACGAGATGCAATTCCAGCATCCGCATTTTGGTATTGCCAATTAATCAGCCCGACCGCAAGGAGGAGATAACCTCCCATGCGGTAATTGTTTCGCAATGTCTGATTCATTATTTTCCATCCCAGAGAGCAAGCTCTTGGCCGAAGGTATCCAGACCCATTGGTCCAATTTTCAGCGCATGTGCGTGGAAGCGCTTCAATGAGAACTCACTGCCTAAACGCTTCTTCGCATTTTCACGGGCAGCAATCCATTCACGCTCACCAACCTTGTATGAGATCGCCTGTCCTGGCCATCCCAAGTAACGATCAGTCTCACTTGTTGCGTGATGCTCATCAAGTAATGCTTTATTCATAAGCGCTTCACGACCAGAGACTGCATCCCACACGCGACCATTTTCATCGGTGTAACCAAGGTGCATTCCAATATCGATCACAATACGAGTTGCGCGAAGTGCTTGCGCTGAAAGGAAACCCATCTCGATTCCTGGTTCATCGAATGCACCGAGATCATCCATAAAGCGCTCTGCATAGAGTGCCCAGCCCTCGCCGTATCCGCTGATCCATGCGCCAAATCGTTGGAAACGTGAGAGGCGATCGCGTTCAAGAACAGATGTTGCAACCTGCAAGTGATGTCCTGGAACTGCTTCGTGATACCACGTTGATGCAAGGTGCCACCAGCTCACTTCATCTTTTCCAAGAAGTGGAAGCCATGTGGTTCCTGGGCGGGACATATCTTCACTTGGAGACATGTAATACGGTGCTGATGCACTACCTTCAGGAGCGATCCGCGCATCGCAGAACTTCATACGATCGTCAATGTCGAAGTGAGTGCCATCAAGTTGAGTAACAGCAGCCTGTGTGAAATCAAGAAGCTTCTTAATAATCGCTTCTTTTCCATGAATCTTGTATTCGGGTGCGTTATCTAAATAGTCAGCAACTTCGCGGAGAGTTTTTGCATCAGGTTTGATCTTTGCAGCAACTTTCCACATGCGCTCAGTAATTTGAGCAAGATCTGCAAGTCCCCACTCGTAGGTTGCGCGCAAATCCAGATCTGCACCGGTGTAGTAACGCGCCCAGACCGCATAGCGCTCTGCACCCACTGCATCATTCGGTGTAGCAAGAGCCATGTACGTTCCGCGAAGATATTTCGCAGTCTCTGCAGAAGATGCTGCAGCAGCTTTTGCCGCTTCGTGTATAGCTGGATACTTTCCATCTGGATCAAAAGACTTTGCCATTGCGGCATAGCCACCATCGGCATAACTCTCTAACTGCTTCGCAATGCCATCAATTTGGCGCTGCGCAACAGTTTTTCCTTTCTTTGCCAAAGTATCGATCGTTGAAATCCAGCTCAGGTGTGCCTTATCGACAGCGAGTAGACGCTTTGCAATATTGTCGAAGTCTGCATCACTCTCTTTTGGCATCATCTCAAAGACTTGGCGAATATCAGCAGGTGGCGAAGTGAGAACGTTGAATGAAATATGTGACTCAAAAGAATCATGAAGCTGCAGGCTTGAAGTCAGGCGTTCCTGCATAACAGATTTGGCTACTCGATCGATCTCATCAATTGGCTCGAGCGTATTGAGTTCAGCCAATGTGGCCCGGGTCAAATCAGCTTCAACGGCACGACCGGCAATCGAAAAATCATCAAGCTGATCATTAAGGTCAGTAATTCCCAAATACGTTGAGGCCATAGGGCTCAAGCGCGCTGATTTTTCGACGTAAGTATCTGAGAGGGCAAAGATCGGTGAGCGATGTGTAGTCATTGTCGGATCTTATATTTAAAGCAGAAAAAAAGTAAGGGTGAGCGCTTTCGCGCCCACCCTTACTTCTAGTTAATTTCTTATAACTAGAGAATCACGGCAGATTAGTGATCTGCAGCCATTCCTTCTGCGTGTGACTTCATGCGTGCGATCTTGAGGATTGTGAGACCGAATACGCACTTCGCCAATACGTCTGCGATTGTGTATCCGAGCTGAATTGCAACGAATGAATCAGATGAAGCATCGCCCCAAATGTTGAACATGTACGCGATTGGGTAAACGCCCCATGTTGCGATGAGAAGCAGGCGTAGATTCTTCACGCTTGCTGCAACGCCTTCTGGCTGACGCTCGAGGGACTTTCCAAGCTCTACGAATAGTACGTAAAGGATGTAGATGAATGGAATTGTTGAAAGCACACCGTAAAGAACTTGTGTGCCCTGATCAGCTGAGATTTCACCTGGGTATCCAAGTGCGATCATTGCAGCTGATGCTGGAACAAGGCGAACGATGAGTGAACGAGCAACTTCGCGAGCTAGTGCAAGTACTGCAACTACTTCAACAAGTAGTAGTGGCACTGTGAGTAGCCAGTCGACGTAGCGGTATGCCTCGTTGAATGATCCTGGTGCACCTGAAAGATCTACATTTGTACCTTCTGATGCTTCGCTGAATGAGTTGAAAATTCTCCAGTAGTGGTAACCAGCAATGAATGTAACCATTGATGACATTACGAGAGCATTGCGGTACTTAGGTAGAACGCGTGCCTGTGAGACGAGTGTGTACACAGTGCAAGCAAGCATTGAAACGAGTCCAAACGAGAATACGTTATAGATCAGGTTCCATTGATCTTGATTTAGATTTACCATCTAAAACAACCTCCGTGGGTGTTTTGTTGATATCAGCGGACCGGGCGGCCCGTGAAATCGATGTGGCGGTGCCGTCCTCGAGGAACCTCACCGTTAGTCGATAAGTAAGAGTGTGATCCTTCTGACATGGATTTGCACGCATCAGAAGACACTTTTTCCAAAAATTTCTAGACTATTTATCTAGAACACGCTCAAATCTAGGGTTGCCGCCCCCTCGCGAATGCCCTTGACCTGGCCAATTCTCTTGAATCCCCCAAGCTCCCCAGGCCATCTACCGTTGAGACTACTGTTGAGAGCATGGAAGCCGCGGCAGAGAAACCCCTACACGAACCCGTGGAGAAGAAGCTTATTGCGCCACCTAAATTGCGCGGCTGGTTTCACTTAGGGGCTACACCAGTAGTCATTATCGCCTCCCTCGTACTCTTTATTCTGAGTAAGGAATCGCTCAAATTTGCAGTAGCTCTCTACTCGATCACTGCAATCACGCTCTTTAGCGTCTCGGCTGTTTATCACAGGGTCCCCTGGTCGCCTGCGAAGAAGAAGATTTGGCGCAGATGGGATCACGCAAACATCAACCTGCTGATCGCAGGTTCCTACACACCTTTTGCGATGACCCTTCTTGAAGGTCGAGATAGAACCATTTGCTTAAGCGTTGTCTGGATCGGTGCGCTCCTTGGCGTCGCGATGCGAATCTTCTGGCTTGGTGCACCGCGCTGGCTCTATGTAATCAACTATTTAGCCCTCGGCTGGGTCGCAGTTTTCTACACCCCTCAACTCTACAAAGAGGGTGGCTTATGGGTGCTCATTCCGATCCTGATTGGTGGACTGCTCTATTCAGTCGGCGCCATCTTCTACGCCCTGAAAAAACCTGGCACCAATGCCAAGTATTTCGGCTTCCATGAGCTCTTCCATATATTTGTGCTGGCTGCCTGGATCTCTCAATACCTCGCAATCTCCTTCGCCATCTATCGCGATTAGCCCCGTCTGACGCTACTTTTACGCTGGTATCGCGCTGGTATCGCGCTGGTATCGCGCTGGTATCGCGCTGCCTTCGCGCTGTTATCACGCTCAGATATCACCCTGGCTCACTTTTGGAGAACTCCTTTGGTGCCCTAATCTAGGGCCATGGCAAATGACAAAGGCACCTTTCTTAACTGGGTAGGTTTCAAAGAAGGCGAAACAACAACAGAGAACTCTGTTGATCGCATTCGCGAGCTTGAAGCACAGTTGGCTGACCTGCGCTCGCGCCGCGACATCACATCTTTAAGTAAAGAAGAATTTGAAATCTTAGCTACAGAGACAGCCATGAGCATGATCAAATCTGCTCAAGCTCGTGAACAGAAAGCATTCTCTTCCTCTGAGCGCCTTGTCAGCGAAGCAAGCAAAACTGCTCGCGAAACACTTGAGGCTGCAGAGAATAAAGCTCGCGCACTTTTGTCTGGTGCTGAATCTCGCGGTCGCAAATACATCACAACTGCCGAGAGCGAAGCTCAAGACATAATTTCTCAAGCAACAGCAGATGCTGAGGCAATCTTTGAAGAGAAGAGACGCGAAGTAACTGCCCTTGCTCTTGCTGCCCGTCGCGAAGGCGAGCGGATGATCTCTGAGGCACAGAATGAAGTTATTGCCTATCGCCAGTGGTTGAGCCAAGTAATGTCAGAGGCTGAACGCCTTAATCGTATTCAAACCCAATCACTTCATGCTGCAGAGACTGCAATTGCACAGGGTCGTTCTAGCCTTGAGACTGCCTTTGCCCGTCTGAGTGATCTCCAGAAAAAGGTCAGCGAAAATCTGACTACTGACGGTGGTTTGCTTCCGCAAGTACCAAAGACGGTTGTCAGCCAACGAACCAAGCCTGCACTTGAAGCGCCTTCTAAATCTGGTGCGAGAAGTGCGCCAAAGAAGCCAAAGAAGAGCGCTCCGAAGAAGAGTGCAAAGAAAACTCCAGCTAAGCGTCGTTAACTCTTATGGCTACCAAGCGCGGTATCCAACATATTCCTGCTATTGATGGATTGCGAGCAATCGCAGTTACTGCTGTCATCTTTTACCACTTGGGTTTCCAGTGGATACCTGGCGGATTTCTCGGAGTAGATCTCTTCTTTGTTATCTCTGGATATGTAATCACTCGATTGTTACTTGATTCAATTGCACGAAGTGGCGGCTTAGATCTTCGAGGGTTCTATAAAGCGCGTGCGCGACGTTTACTGCCTCCCATGATTTTTATGATTGTAGTAACAGCCTTTTACATCAGTATCTGGGCTCAAGACTCGGTCAAAAGATTTCTTACAGATACTCCATTCTCGCTCACGGGTGTGATGAATTGGTGGCTGGTTTTCAATGAGCAGGATTACTTCGAAGCAATTGGACGACCACCACTCTTGCAGCACACCTGGTCACTCGCTGTTGAGTCGCAGTTCTATCTCATCTGGCCGGTAATCCTTCTAGTTATTCTCAAGCGTTTCGGAAAGAAAGTGATTCCACTCGCAGCTCTAGCCATTGCTCTTTTTTCAGGTACAGCTCTTTTCTTGGTTTCACTCCGACTCGATGAATCAAGCTCAGTAAGCCATATTTACTTCGGCACAGATACCCACAGTATCGGTCTCTTCCTCGGAGCAGCACTTGCGGTTAGTTGGATTCCCCAAAACTTCAAGAGCGAAGTAAGTGATAAAGCACAAAACTTTATCGATTTCATTGGAGTTTTTGGCTTAGTTGGAATCCTCGGTTCATTTCTTCTCATCGATGAGAGTTCACCTACCGCATACAAAATTGCATTTCCATTAGCGGCACTTTTTGGTGCTGCGATCATCACCTCAATAGTTCATCCTGCTTCTCGCTTTGCACCTATCTTGCAGAATCGCGTACTTCTTTGGATTGGCGAAAGATCCTACGCAATCTATTTATGGCACTGGGTTGTCTTTCAAATTACGCGACCACGTGTAGATATAGATGGACAAGATTGGGCTCTGATCGCCCTACGTATTTTGGTCGTCCTGGCTCTTGCTGATATTTCTCTCAAGCTTGTTGAACTACCTATCCGCAGCGGCAAGGTTGAATATTGGTTTAAGGGAATGAAATATCGAACAGCGTCGGTGCGCAAAAAACAGAAGATCGCAGTGATCTCATCTATCTCGGTAATTCTCTTATCACTGACCGCTCTTTCATCTGTTGCAGTGGTTTCAAGTAATCGTGCTGCTCAGGATTTTCAAGAGTCGCTACAAAGTGAGCCTGAATACGCTCCTGCGGTATCTGAGGTGACAGATCGTGCGGAGATGATTTGGCTTACTGGAGACTCAGTAATTCTTGGTATTCGCACAGCACTTTCTGAAATTCGCCCACTGCTTGTAGTAAATGCTCGAGTTGGTCGAGCCGCTCCTGAGCTACTTCAGGAAATCACTAAGGATCTCGAAAAAGCTGCGGGCTCTACCGTCGTGATGGATCTCGGAAACAACGATCTGCTTGCCGAAGAGACAGTACGAGCTATCTTTGAGCTTGTTAAAGAGAGCCCGAAAGTTGTGGTCGTAAATACTGCTGTTCCAAGACCTTATCGTGATGCAAATAACGAGCTCGTCGCAAGACTGGCTGCTGAATACTCAAATGTCAGAGTAGTGGACTGGAATGCCATCTCAGATGGACATCCTGAATACTTTGCACCAGATGGTGTCCACTTAGTTCCGACAGGTGTGAGTGCCTACGTCATCGCAATAGACGAAGCGCTCAAATAAAAAACCCGCACCAGGATCGATGCGGGTTTTTATTTGAAACTGATTAAGAGAGAGTTACTCCGAAACCAAATTCATTTCCGATGACTTCTTGTCCATCAGAATAGAGTGCAACTACGCGTACAGAGGTTGAACCATCCTCTGAAGTTTTTGTCATTTCTACTGATGTGTCAGTCGAAGAAACTTCAGCGAATGAGGTCCAATTCTTTGAGCTATTGCTGCTTATCTCAACTCTGAATCCAGTGAGTCCATCTGTTGCTGTCAATTCTTTCCATGAAATAACCATCACGGCATTTGTTGAATCTTTCCAGTCACCCTTGGCGACAGGAGCTTCAACTGATGTCACTGGGGCTGAAGTTGCTTCTGCTGTTGGCTCTTCGGATGGCATCGCTGACGCTGAAGCCGTTGGTGCAGGCGTTGCATCATCGCTACCGCTATCTGGGCGAGTAACAACAACGACTGCAAGAAGGATAATTCCTACAATAATCGCTACAAGTACCTTGCCAGAAGCACCTTGCTTAGGAGCAGATGCTGACTTTGAAGGGCTTGTTGGAGCGCTATTTGCTGCAACCTTTGGGGTTGATGAAACATCAACGCGAGAAGCGCCAAGAGATGATGAAGATGGAACTGGTGGAATAACTACAGAGGAGGCAGATGTTGCTGACTTCTTAGCAGTGGACTTCTTAACCGTCTTCTTTGCAGCGGTCTTCTTTACCGCTGACTTCTTAACAGTCTTCTTTGCAGCGGTCTTCTTTACCGCTGACTTCTTAACAGTTTTCTTTGCAACAGTCTTCTTAGCTGTTGACTTCTTGGCGACAGCCTTCTTCGCTGCGCTCTTCTTTACGGCTGCCTTCTTGACAGCAGGTTTCTTCTTTACGGCCACAATTACTCCTTGCTTCGGGTAAGCAAAGTTTAGCCTAGCTCAGCCACCATTTTTCTTACATGCGGGGCGATTGCCCGAAGAGCTTTTCCACGATGGCTAATTGCATCCTTATCTTCGGCACTCATCTGCGCACTCGAGATCGAATATCCGTCAGGAGAGAAAATCGGGTCATAGCCAAAACCATTCTCACCCACTGGGTGATGTAGAAGGCGACCATAGAATCTTCCCTCTTCACAGTGACTGCGCCCGTCTACAAGAACGAGTGCTGCGACGCATATGAAATATGCAGTGCGATCAGCATCGGGAATTTCTTTCATCTGATCTAAAACTTTGAGCAGATTCGCGTGATCATCTCCATGAACACCAGACCAACGGGCAGAGAATATTCCTGGATCTCCACCCAGAGCATCGACACACAATCCGCTGTCATCTGCGATTGCAGGAAGACCGGTTGCTGCAGACATCTGATGTGCCTTAAGCAGAGCGTTCTCTTGAAATGTATTACCCGTCTCTTCTACATCTGCAAGATCAGGGAATTGATCGAGTCCGACTAGCTCGATTTCCCCTGGGGCGATCACCTCGAGAATGCGATGAAACTCCTCGATTTTTCCCTTATTGCGAGTAGCAAGGAGCAGTTTTTTCATAGCCGCGGATGCCTACTTTGAGAGAGCGTTGTTCTGCAATGTGGTGAGATCGGCGCATCCTGCAAGTGCAAGATCCAAAAGTGAATCAAGAAGTGCACGATCAAAAGGTGCACCTTCGGCTGTGCCTTGCACCTCGATAAATCGTCCATCGCCGCTGCAGACAACATTCATATCTGTCTCGGCGCGAACATCCTCTTCATAACAAAGATCAAGCATTGGAACTCCATCGATAATTCCAACACTTACTGCAGCGACTGAATCTGAGAGTGGTTTTGCTCCGGCCGTAATATGGCCTTGCTTCTGTGCCCAGTTAATTGCATCAGCAAGTGCAACATATGCACCTGTGATTGCTGCTGTACGAGTTCCACCATCTGCTTGAAGAACATCGCAATCGATAACAATTGTATTTTCGCCAAGTTGAGCAACATCAACAATGCCACGAAGTGAGCGACCAATAAGTCGTGAAATCTCTTGTGTGCGACCGCCAAGTTTTCCTTTAACTGACTCTCGGTCAGAACGTGTATGAGTTGCACGCGGCAACATGGAATATTCAGAAGTAACCCAGCCTTTTCCAGAATCCTTAAGCCAACGAGGAACTCCAGGTGTAAATGAAGCAACGCAGAGAACGCGAGTCTTACCAAATTCAACAAGAACTGAACCTTCTGCATGATCTAACCAGCCACGAGTGATCTTGATTTCGCGAAGATCTTTATTGGTTCGTCCGTCGATGCGTGTCATGTATTCCTCTTCTTCGATATTGATTGTTTTGTAGTTCGTGGATTTTAAAGCTCTTGGTGACGCACGTGACCAACTTCTGGCCCAAGGAATCTGCGTGCCAAGTGCTCAAAGTTCTTGGCATCCCCTGTTGCAAGGAATTGATGCTCAGCGGGCCCTGCATTGGCACTTCTTAGTTGATCGGTCTCAACCAAGGTTCGATAGAGATCTTTTGCAGTCTCTTCAGCGCTAGAAACAAGTGAAACACCATTACCAACAACGTAGGAGATCACGCCCGTCAGTAGTGGGTAGTGCGTGCACCCTAAGACAAGGGTGTCAACATCGGCATCCATAATTGGCTGCAGATAAGTACGTGCAATCTCTGTGATCGCTGGACCCGAAGTCTCTCCGCGTTCAACAAATTCCACAAAAGCAGGGCAAGCGACATCTGTGATTTCAAGATGTGGAGCTGCGGCGAAGGCATCTAAATATGCTCGTGATTCAATTGTTGTGGCTGTACCGATTACTCCAATGCGACCAGTACGTGTTGCTGCAACTGCGCGACGGACTGCAGGTTGAATAACTTCTATGACTGGAACTGAGTAACGTTCGCGCGCATCGCGAAGCATCGCCGCACTTGCTGTATTGCAAGCAATCACGACAGCTTTGACACCTTGGTCGATGAGAAAATCAATTGTCTCCAGAGAGAAGTCTCGAACTTCTGCTAGCGGACGAGGACCATAAGGTCCGCGAGCTGTGTCTCCAATATAGATAGTGGATTCATTAGGTAGTTGATCCAAGATTGCTCGTGCAACGGTTAATCCGCCAACTCCAGAATCGAAGATGCCAATTGGTGCCAAGCTCATGCCCAAAGGGTACCGTCTAATCCTTCCGTGGCTTCATCTACTTGAGATCCGTAAACGCCAGTGGAGAGATATTTCCATCCCGCATCGCAGACAATGAAGGCTATATCGGCACTCTTGCCATCTCGCACTGCTTCATTAGCAAGAGCCAGAGCTGCATGAAGAATCGCACCTGTTGAGATTCCAGCGAAAATTCCCTCTACTTCCAAGAGTTCGCGAACACGACGAACTGAATCTTCTGCACCGACAGAAAATCTGCGTGTAAGAACGGACGCATCGTAGAGTTCTGGAACAAAACCTTCATCAATATTTCTTAATCCATAAACGACTTCACCATAACGAGGTTCTGCAGCGATAACTTGGATGTCTGGATTCTTCTCACGAAGATAGCGTCCAGCGCCCATCAGTGTTCCTGTTGTTCCAAGACCAGCAACAAAGTGTGTAATTGTTGGAAGATCTTCAAAAATTTCTGGACCCGTTGTGTCATAGTGCGCTGCAGTGTTTGCAGGATTTCCGTATTGATAGAGAAAGACCCACTCAGGATTTTCTGCCGCTAACTCCTTTGCAACGCGAACGGCTTCGTTTGACCCTCCGGCTGCCGGTGAAGAAATAATCTTTGCTCCCCACATTTCGAGGAGTTGCTTACGTTCTGGACTTGTGTTTTCAGGCATCACACAGATAAGACGATAACCGCGAACTTTTGCAGCCATCGCAAGTGAGATTCCAGTATTTCCACTTGTCGGTTCAAGAATTGTTGCACCAGGTTTTAACTGGCCACTTTTCTCTGCCGCATCAAGCATTGATAGCGCTGTGCGATCTTTAATTGAACCAGTTGGATTTCGATCTTCCATCTTTGCCCACAACCGAACTGCAGATGATGGCGAAAGCTTGGGAAGTCCGATCAGAGGTGTATGACCTACGGAATCGGCCAGTGAATCAAAACGTGCCATGAAATTAACCGCCGGCGACTGCAGGCAGAATCGTTACAGAGTCTCCATCTTTAACCTGAGCATCAAGGCTGCCAAGGAAACGAACGTCTTCGTCATTAATGTAGACGTTAATGAATCGTCGCAATGAACCATCTTCAAGTAGGCGCTCACCGATACCTGGGTAGTTCGCATCTAGGTCAGCGATAAGTGCGCCAAGGTCGGCACCTTCAGCCTGAACACTCTTCTGATCCTTGGTGTACGGACGAAGAATGGTGGGGATTCGAATATCAATGCTCATATCGCACATTATGGCGAAGAAATCACTTATTCGGTAATTGAAACTTCTTCCTCAGTAACGACGCCATCAATAATGCGGAATGAGCGGAACTCGATTGCAGGTGCAATCTCTTCGCGACTGGAGACCAGTACATAGTGGGCACCTGGCTCGCCCGCGTAGGCAATATCTGTACGGGATGGTCTTGCTTCGGTCTCAGTATGCGAGTGATAGATGACAACAATCTCTTCATCATTGTCGTCAACTTCTCGGTAGAGGGCGAGTAAATCTTTTGGATCAAACTCATAAAAAGTTGGGCTGTGAGCCGCATTTACCATTGGTTTTAATCGTTGGGCTTTACCCGAACCTTCTGGCCCAAGAATCACTCCGCAACATTCATCAGGGTATTCCTGACGCGACTGCGCAACAATTGCATCAACAAAAGTTCGAGAAATTTCAAGCATGTGCAGATCCTACAGTCTCATTCATCCATCAACGCCGAGAGCAAAGACTCTTGCAACCAGCCCAACCATGTGTACACGGCATAGACACCACGTAGTGGATCATCGGGTGAGAGAAGCTCGAGGAATTCAGAAGTATTTTCTTGAACATTAAGCCGAACGCCTAAAGCCAATCGAATGTCATTGATTGCACCTAACCAAGCGTTTGCACTGTCATGATCAAGGTCAACGATTCCATCGTCAGCGCTCTTGAGATACATCCGCATAGACATTGCATGTGCCTGCTTCTTGCCTCTTAAGGTCGATTCTGTGTACCGCCTAAATTCACTCGCATCAACTTCATCAGCATATGCATTAGGAAGTAGGCGACGTAAAACTTCGTCCTCGGGAGGGGAATCATGTGAAGCAATTCCTACCATTGCAGCAAGTGGATCTTCGTGGCCATGATCAACACGCTCTGAAAGTAATTCAATCAATTGTTCAATCAAGTTGAGTAAGACTTCTCGTTCACTTTCTTCAAACTCGGCAATATAGGAATTACTGCCGTGGCGATGAAATCCCTTTTCGCTACTCATAGCGCTTGGTCTCCGCGCTGGAGAGTGGCCCACAGCCCGTACTCGTGGAGTCGAGCGACATCGTGCTCCATCTCTTCGCGAGAGCCAGTAGATACAACTGCTTTCCCTTCAGTGTGTATCTTCATCATCAATTCATGTGCTTTTTCGCGCGGATAACTAAAGAGCTCCATTAATACGTACGTTACATATGTCATCAAATTAACGGGGTCATCCCAAACGATGGTGACCCACGGCGTATTGTCAGAGAAGATCGCTTTGATCTCTTCTTCAATATTCGTTGTTGTTTTAACCATCATCGGATAATTATAGAGAACACATCGCTGGCAAGCGCTGGCCACGTCGCATCCGCACCGACCGTGATTTGATAGGTAGCAATGCTGCGAGTCTGAGCCGGCACGCTAATCGTGAAAGCTCCTTGAGCATCCGTGGTCGCAGCTTGGCCAATTACTTTTCCTGATGTTGAAGACAAGGTAACTGTGACACCTGCTGCACGAGGTAGAACTACGCCCGAAATGTTAAATGCAACTCCGCTCTTTACTGATGTTGGTGGAGTCATAATCAGATTTCTTGTGACTGCAAGTGAGATCGGAGATGTTGCCGAAGCCTCGCGTTCCCATGACGACTCAGTAAGAACTCGAAGTGATACCGACCTTCCGATCAGCATTGGAATGGAATAACTTCCATCTACACCTGTTGTACCAGTGGTTAAAGTTCGAACAGAACCATCTGGATATTTACCTTCTACAGTAAATGCGAGCCCAGCCACGGGAGATTTATCTTTGAGTGTGATCAGACCGGAAAGAGTTACGGGATTACCGTAGGAAAGCTCTTTGGTGGAAAGTGAAAGAGATGATTCAAGTTGGGCTGGTGCGATTGATGTTGCAACCTCACGAATTGCAACCATGGCAAGAGGTTCTTCTTGCCCAATTACCCACTGTGCGGCTCCACCTAATTGATACTTGGCAACTAGCTTGGCGCGAACCGAAAAACTTTGTGCATTTTGATGCCAAGCAGTTCTGCTTGCAGTACATGTTGTTGAGAGCCCACTGCTTGTTTGGCCGGTGTAATCACGCTTATAGGAGAATGTGACCTCCGCAAAAGTTTCGTTGTATGTGGGAACCGCGCCATATGTAGCTGCGATACTCGCTGCATCCCGCATTAAGAATGTTCCGGCTTTAGCTGAAGGTGTAATCACTTTCGCCAAGTTCGAAGGGCAAACTCCCTCGACCTTCGTCACCCAATCTTTTCCATACCCTGGAAGTCCTAGATAGACCTTTGATGCAGGCATGATCGAGATCGCATACTTGACTGTCTTCTCCGTCCAAGCGATAGGCCCAATTGGACCTGGTCGTGACGTGGAATAGTCATACGTCATGATTCGAAGACGATCTATATGTGGTGCGATATCTGCCCACGCATATACGAAATAACCTTTTTGCTTCTCGGCTGGGTTAAAGAGATACGGAGTTGTGACCGAGAGAATTTTCTTCTGCGCACGTAGGGCTGCACTCAGCTCTTTTATAAAGAGCACCCAATTAGGAGCAGTGGCTTTCCATGTTGTATTTGGATCGATAAATGCGAATCCCTCAAAGTCTAAATCAATTCCATCGTAAGACTTCTTTTCATCACACTTCCGTGGATCTTTAGCGTCCGGTGGACAAACAATTGCCATAATTGCATCTACAACTTGCTTACGCGAGACCGGTTTCGAAATGAGATTTGCTAGTACCAACTTTTCTGTTCCATCTGTAATAGTTGGAATAATTGTCATTCCTGCATTGCGCAAGGCAGCCAAGGGTTCTTCCATAGGCACACTTGGGTTAGCAGTCTTGTAAACATCAGTGATGACAGGTTTCTTTGTCTTTCCGTCATATTTGAGGGTGTACCAGAACGGCATTATTTCTTTGATCAAATCCGCATTGGATAGGACTGCAGGTAGATAGGTCTTCATCGAATAGTAAGGAAGCCATCCGGTAAGAATTTTGCGGGGTGGATTAGTCGCTTCCGCGCTCTGAATGTTCTGCAGCGGAGTAGCAAATAAGAGGAACGCTAAAAGTATTGATAGCGCAGGAAAGCGTTTCATTCCGAATCTTTTTTATTTGATGATTTATCTGGAAGCGACTCGAAGATGGCTTTGCATGTAGGGCAGATTGGATACTTCTCTGGATCGTGAGATGGCACCCACTTCTTGCCGCACAACGCACGAACCGCTTTGCCAGTCACTGCGGATTCGACGACTTTCTCTTTCTTGATGTAGTGCGCATAACGATCATGACCACCCTCATCATCTTCAAGTTCTGGGCGCGTGAGCAGATCTGTATCACTATCAAGCGAGAGGTCACGAGTGCCGCGTGAAAATAAACCCATGTGCCAAAGGATACTGGCAGCCGATACAATTTTGTGATGAAGGACCTACTGCGCACGCAGGATTTATCTCGCGATGATGTTGAGATGCTCCTTTCGACTGCCGCTGAATTTGCCGCGGATCCATTGAAGTCTCGTGATGCGCTAGCCCACAAGAGCGTTGCTATTTACATGACGAAGCCAAGCACTCGAACTCGATTGGCTTCAGAGACAGCAGTCGCACATTTAGGTGGAACACCAATTTTCATTCGTGGCGATGAGCTTCAACTTGGCCGCGGAGAAACAATCGCGGATACAGCTCGCATCATCAGCGGTTACTGCTCTGCTCTGATCGTGCGCACATTTGAACAAGCCGATGTAAATGAATTAGGTGAACATTCTTCTATTCCAGTAATCAACGCCCTTACCGATGATGACCATCCAACTCAGCTTCTTGCGGATTGGTTAACAATTCGCGAAACATTTGGCAGAGATATTTCTGGAAGAAAATTTGTGTATCTTGGCGATGGAAACAACATGTCACACGCCTGGCTAACAATGGGTGCAATCATGGGTGCGCACGTTGTAGTAGCAACTCCATCTGGATCTTGGGCACCTGATGCGCATGTTGTTGCAGAAGCAGAGAAAATTGCTGCACGCAGTGGTGGGCGAATTGAAGTTCTCAATGATCCTGAAATTGCAGCTAAAGATGCAAGTGTCTTGTATACAGATGTATGGATGTCTATGGGTGATCCAGAATCAGAGCGAGCAGAGAAAGTGCGTGCTCTCGCTCCCTTTGCAGTGACCGAAAACCTGATGGGACTTACAGCGCCAGATTCAATATTCATGCATTGCCTTCCTGCCCACCGAGGTGAAGAAGTCGAAGCTGCTGTCATCGATGGCCCAAAATCGGTCATTTGGCGTGAAGCCCTGCATCGTCGCACCACAATTCAGGCAATTCTTTATCACGCTTCACGTGGTGAACTAAGGGGTAACTAGTTACTCTTTCTCCATGTTGGTAGCCGTTCCTAAAGAGATCCGCGATGGCGAAAAGCGCGTCGCACTTGTCCCTGACATCATCAATAAATTAACGCGCCTTGGCCTTGAAGTGGTCATTGAATCTGGCGCGGGAACTTCTGCGCAAGCAAGTGATGATGCCTATCGCGCTGCAGGTGCACAAGTAGTTGCAGGCGATGTGCTCAGGAGCGCCGATGTTGTTCTCTCAGTTACTGCGCTCACTCCGGGTCAAATCGCAACCTTGAAAAAAGGTGCGATCACCATTTCATTCTTATCTGTAGTTAATCAGCGTGAATCTATTGAAGCCGCGGTAGCTGCCGGTGTCACTGCATTCTCACTCGAGCTAGTTCCTAGAATTTCTCGCGCACAATCAATGGATGCGCTCACATCACAAGCTCTCTGTGCCGGCTATCGCGCATCATTAGTTGGTGCTGAACTTTCACCACGCTTCTTCCCAATGTTGATGACTGCGGCAGGAACTGTAACGCCGGCACAAGTTCTTGTTCTTGGAGCGGGTGTTGCAGGCTTACAGGCAATAGCAACAGCTCGTCGCTTAGGCGCGGTTGTCTCTGCCTATGACGTGCGTCCTTCATCTGCTGATGAAGTGAAGTCGATGGGTGCAACATTTATTGAACTGGAACTTGAATCACTCGAAGGTGCTGGCGGTTACGCACGCGAGATGACAGAGGAGCGTGCTGCAAAACAACGCGAACTCTTAACTCCCTACATTGCTAAATCGCATGTAGTGATTACAACCGCTGCAGTTCCAGGTCGCACCGCACCTCGTTTGATGACAGCGGCGATGGTTGATGCAATGGAAGAAGGCACAGTGATCGTGGATCTTGCTGCAGAAACTGGTGGCAATGTTGAAGGTTCAAAGCCTGGTGAGATTGTTGTAACAAGTAAAGGTGTACGTATTTGGGGCGGCAAAGATGTTCCAAGCCAGCTGCCATTCCACGCATCCAGCTTGTACTCACGCAACGTCGTCAATCTCCTGACGCTACTGACAAAGCCTGCCAGTGAAGGCGTTGCTACTTCATTTGATATCAATTTCGAAGATGAAATTATCGATGGCTCTGCCGTCACACACGCTGGCGTCGATCGAAAGGCAGGTAAGTAGCATGGATGCACTGACACCTATTGCAGTGATTTCAATCTTTACGCTCTCTGTTTTCGTCGGCTTTGAAGTTGTATCTAAAGTTTCTTCAACACTACATACGCCTTTGATGTCAGGTGCTAACGCAATTCACGGCGTTATCTTGGTGGGAGCGATCATCGTCTGCTCTCATTCAGATACCACTCTCGAACTTACTCTTTCTGTGATCGCAATTATCTTGGCCACAATCAATATGATCGGTGGCTTTGTTGTTACCGACCGCATGCTCGAAATGTTTAAGGGCAAGAAAGGAGGCGACAAGTGAGCGACTTCGTATATGACCTCATTGGCTTAACCGCTGGCGTCTTCTTTATTCTCGCTCTCAAAGGTCTTTCACATCCGCGCACTGCACGCCGCGGAAACCTTATTGGCGCAGCCGGTGCTGGTATTGCGACAGTAGTTGTCTTCTTCCACGGTGAAATCAAAAATCTTTGGTGGATCCTGGGTGCAATTGCTGTGGGAACCATCGTCGGCGTACCTGCTGCTCGCAAGGTGCAGATGACGCAGATGCCACAACTTGTCGCACTGTTCAATGGTGTGGGTGGTGGCGCAGCAGCACTTGTTGCAATCGTTGAATACTTAAGTCTTGGTGATACTGCAACTACTGCAGAAGTTATCTTCACAGTATTTACCGTGGTCGTTGGTTGCGTATCTTTCAGTGGTTCAATCGTGACTTATTTGAAGCTGCAAGAGCTCATGACTACACGCCCTGTCGTATTTCCAGGTGGACGCTTTGTTATTGCAGCGACTCTTGCTGCAGTGCTCGGTTCTTCTGTCTGGGTAGTCGTAGAGCTAGGTACAACGCCACTTTTGGTCGTCGCCGGCCTCTCGCTAGCATTCGGAATTCTCTTCGTACTACCTGTCGGTGGCGCAGATGTTCCTATCGTTATCTCACTCCTTAACGCCTTCACAGGTCTGACAGTTGCAGCCAGCGGATACGTTCTCCAATCAACACTATTGATTATCGCTGGAACACTCGTCGGTGCATCAGGAACAATCTTGACGCGCATGATGGCTGAGGCGATGGGTCGCTCACTCTTTGGAACACTCTTCGGTGCATTTACTGCAAAGCCTCAGGAGGCAAGTGGTGTTGCAGAAGATCGTCCAGTGCGAAGTGGTTCACCTGATGACGTTGCAATCTTGCTCAACTATGCACGCCGCGTCGTGATCGTTCCTGGATTCGGTTTAGCTGTTGCGCAAGCGCAGCACACAGTTCGCGAACTCGCAGATCTAATGATTTCAAAGGGCATCGATGTTGCATACGGAATTCACCCCGTTGCAGGTCGCATGCCTGGACACATGAACGTGTTGCTTGCTGAAGCGAATGTTCCCTACGATCAATTAGCGGAGATGGAAGAAGTTAATCCAACATTTGGTCAGACAGATGTCGCCATTGTTATCGGCGCAAACGATGTTGTGAATCCTGCTGCAAAGACAACTCCTGGTTGCCCAATTTATGGAATGCCAATCTTGGAAGTTTCAAATGCGGCCAACGTCATCTTCCTCAAGCGTTCGATGCGTCCAGGATTTGCCGGAATCGAAAACGAATTGCTCTATGACCCAAAGACCATGTTGCTCTTTGGCGATGCAAAGGCTTCGCTGACAAAGGTTGTCTCAGCACTTAAAGCTCTGTAGTTCTCGCGCTGTAAGGCTCAGCGGTTCAAGTTGCAGGTAGTTGAAAGTTCAACTATTCTCTGAGGATAGCTAAGGAGTAAAGATGCCAGCAGTAACCGTTTCCGATATCACCGTACTTCCGCGCATTTCATCTGCGCCGGGTGCGCAACCTCGCGGAGTAAAGAGCATTACAACTGCGCCTCAAGGTTTTGAAGGTGAAGGCTTTCCGGTTCGTCGCGCATT
>JBILSO010000119.1:0-2806 GCA_044372065.1 Candidatus Planktophila sp.
GAAATGCAATTGATAGAACTCCGTGGTCGGGAGGATTGTGGTTTGCCCTCAAGATCGCCGCCATCATCATCGTGATTCGCACAATGATCGGCGTCGCAATCGGTGTTCCAATCCCCGGCAATACTCTCTTTGAACTTCCCATCGCAGATCTTCCAGATTGGATGGCTGGGATTCGAATCGGTGGCGCAATCACGCAGGAGCGGCTTACCTTCGCCTTCGCCGAGGGGGTCCAGATCGCAACTCTCATCTGCATTTTCGCGGCGGCAACATCTCTCACATCACCTCATCGCCTTTTGCGTCAGATGCCGATTTTCATCTATGAATTTGGCGTCGCGCTTGTCATTGCAACTTCGGTACTTCCACAGTTAGTGACAAGCGCTTCAAGAATTAAGAGTGCACAGCGAATGCGCGGTATTGAGAGGAGAGGTTGGGCAGGTGTGGCACTCCCCCTTCTTGAAGAGTCACTCGCGCGCTCACTTGATTTAGCTGCCGCGATGGATTCACGAGGCTATGGATTTTCTCGGCAACGATCGCGGTACCGCCGAGAGAAACTCGTGGTTCGCGATCTCACAATTATTTTCTCAGCAGTTGCTCTCATACCATTTTCGATGGTGGCATTTTCATGATTACCTTCAACAGCGTTTCGCTCATTTACCCACACTCATTGAACACCGTCTTTGAAGATCTCTCATTTACTATCGATGAAGGTGAGATGGTTCTTGTTATCGGAGCAACAGGCTCTGGCAAGTCCTCCTTACTGCGCTTGATTAATGGATTAGTCCCGCATCACACTGGTGGAATCCTCGCCGGAGACATCTCTGTCGATGGAATATCCACATCGCTCACAAAACCCGGCGGTCTAGCTCACCTCATTGGCATCGTTGGTCAAAACCCAGCACATGGATTTGTTACGGACACTGTTGAGGAAGAGCTCGTCTTTGGCATGGAGGCTCTCAACTTTGCCCCTGATGTCATGCGCAAAAGAGTCGAAGAGATACTGGATTTACTATCTCTTGCGCACCTGCGCGCTCGATCGATCTCAACTCTGAGTGGTGGAGAACAACAACGCGTTGCAATAGGAAGTGCTTTGGTCATGCACCCTAAAGTCCTCGTTCTTGATGAACCAACATCAGCGCTCGATCCAATTGCAGCAGAGGAAGTCTTATCCATCCTGCATCGCCTAGTTCATGATCTAGGGCTGACAGTAGTTATTTCAGAACACAAGCTGGAGCGCGTAATTGGTTTTGCCGATCGAATCATTGCAATTTCAGCCGATGGTAAAGCGGAAATCGATATCCCAGAAGAAATTCTTAAACGATCTCCAATCGCTCCTCCAATCGTTCACCTAGCGCGAGCTCTCAATCTTGATTCTGTGGGAACCAGTGTTCGCGAAGTGCGGCGAATGACAACTCATCTTCGTGACTTTGCTCCACTGATTACACAATCAGAAACAGTGGCCGGCGAAACTGTGGTGGAGATCAATAACCTCTCTCATTCATATGGCGAGAAACTCGCGCTTCGAGACATTTCCCTTAACTTTAAGTCAGGTGAGATCACGGCAGTCATGGGTCGCAACGGTGCTGGCAAGAGCACCCTCTTTAAATCAATCGTTGGCTTTCATAAGGCGGCCAGTGGACAAATTCGTGTTCATGGTAGCGACCCTGCACAACTACATGGCCGCCAACGGCTTTCAACAATTGGCTACATCCCGCAAGAACCAAGTGATTTATTGATCCACCCCTCTGTGGCTAAAGAATGTGCAGCTAGTGATCGCGACAATGGGCTAGAGCTTGGCTCAACACTTGCATTCCTCGCTCGCCTCACTCCAACAGTCAATCCTGAGGCACACCCACGTGATCTTTCAGAAGGTCAGCGGCTTTCTCTTGTTCTCGCACTGATTCTCTGCAGCGCACCCGATGTTCTCATCATGGATGAACCAACAAGAGGTTTGGACTATCAAGCGAAATCGCTCTTGGTTGACACATTAGTTTCATATTCTCGCAATCTTGGAAAATGTGTTTTGATCGCAACCCATGATGTTGAACTCGTCGCAGAAGTTGCCGATCGAGTCGTCTTTCTTGCTGATGGTGATGTTGTAGCGGACGGTGCAACCTTGGACGTACTTCTCTCATCTCCTGCATTCGCTCCTCAAGTAGCAAAGGTGATGTCACCAGCCCCATGGCTTACCGTCAAAGATGCGCTTCGAGGCATTGCGCAAGCAACCGGCAAGGAATCATAAGAATGAAACAAACAGCAGATGTCTACCGCTTAACAAAGCAATCAAGACTAGTTCTGACATCTACATCTCTAATAGCTCTCGCAGGATTTGTCTGGCCATTCTTCTACGTCGGAAACCTCCACTGGATATTTGTTCTTGCTATAGCCGCCTCGGCTTTTCTTCTTATTTCAGAGGTAGGAATCGGATCGATTGATGCAAAATCAATTGCACTCCTTGGAGTGATGAGTGCATTTATTACTCTCTTAAGACCCTTGGGTGCTGGAGCCGCTGGACTTGAACCGATCTGGTTTGCGCTCATCATCGCCGCGCGAGTATTCGGACCATCGTGGGGTTTTCTCTTAGGAGTTACATCGATGACAACGTCAGCGCTACTTACGGGTGGTGTTGGACCATGGCTTGCTTACCAAGTTTTTGCAGCCGGTTGGATTGGTCTTCTCGCAGGTTCACTGCCCCAAAAATTCCGAGGAAAACTTATTCGTGGCGCTGCAGAGAAAGTGCTTCTCATTCTTATTGGAATACTCGCCTCGTTTGCATTCGGCCTCTTGATGGATCTGCAATTCTGGCCTT
>JBILSO010000120.1:0-2804 GCA_044372065.1 Candidatus Planktophila sp.
GCTATTTCCATTCCACACTGCAATTACTGCAGGGGGAGTTAATCCAAGTTCTGCACTTACGCGATTAACAGATTGACCCATCTCCCACGTTTTTCTGCGGTGAGTACTTGTATTTCCATCAAAGACGTTCTGTCCGTCATGGGCAATCAGGAGCGTATCTGTAGGTGTTTTTGGGGCCCAGTAGTCGACGATTCGATCGCCAATGCTGATGCGAGAGACTTCACCTGGGATGCCGCGAACTTGGAACTGCTTAATTGCCTTCATAGTGATTAAATCATGCCATGACATCGCCTAAGCGGAGCATCATCTGGTTTAGACGCGACCTCAGAATTGGCGATCATCCCGCACTTAATGCAGCGATTGCAGCAAGCGATGAAGTTGTACCCGTCTTCATCTTAGATAAATCTCAGATAGATGAAGCTGGCGCAAAGTTACTTGCCTATATGGGCCAGTCCCTGCGCGCACTTGATGAGTCACTCGGCAACCGCCTTCACATCAGTGAAGGCGATCAAATCGAAGTTCTTACTGATCTCATGAAGCTCTACGGCGCAACAGAGGTTCATATCTCAGATGAATACGAACGCTACGGCGCAGCACGTGATGCACGCGTTGAAGCTGCAGGAATCAAACTCGTTCGCACAGGAAGTCCCTATGCAGTTGCACCTGGCCGTGTACGCAAGCCAAGTGATGACACTCCATATCGCGTCTATACACCTTTCTATCGCGCATGGTGTGTTCATGGTTGGCGATCACCTGCAAAGACTCCACAGAAAATTAACGCACCAGTTCCACCAGATAAGTACCGCGCCTTTCCAGATTTTCCGATGCCGGCAGGCGTTGAGGTAATCGAAGCAGGCGAAGCGGCAGCGCTAAAGAGATTTAAAGAGTTCTCCAAAAAAGCGCTCGATAGTTATGACGAGGCTCGAAATATGGCGGGCATCGATGGAACATCAAAGATGAGTACATATCTCAAGTTCGGTGAGATCCATCCGCGCACACTCCTTGTAGGGCTGGGCGAGAGTAAAGCACACGATACTTTTCGAAAAGAGATTGCCTGGCGTGAGTTTTATGCAGATGTTCTCTATAACAACCCACATACAGATACCGATTACTACGCACCGCAGTTTAAAGCGATGCGCTATGACAAGCCGGGCAAGCAATTCAAGGCGTGGTGTGAGGGTAAAACAGGCTACCCATTTGTAGATGCAGCGATGCGCCAATTACTGCATGAAGGTTGGATGCATAACCGCACACGAATGGTCGTTGCATCATTTCTTGTTAAAGATCTGCACCTCGAGTGGCAGCTAGGCGAGCGATTCTTTGCCGAGCACCTTGTTGATTACGACGTTGCATCTAATGCCCATGGTTGGCAGTGGACTGCTGGTACCGGCACCGATGCATCACCGTATTACAGAGTCTTTAATCCCATCGAACAAGGACGGCGCTTTGATGAAGATGGTACTTATATTCGCAAGTATGTTCCCGAACTAGCCCATCTCTCTGCCGCCGAGATTCACGAACCGTGGCTCTATCTCGATGGTTACTCACGTGGCTATCCAGAACGAATAGTTGACCATGCGCTTGAACGTCTTGAATCACTTGCTCGCTTGCAAGAGATTAAGGCCGATAAACCCGAAAAACCAGAGAAGCCAACTAAGAGTTAATCGATCTCTTCACCCGATACATCGCAGCATCTGCCTTAGCTAAGAGATCTCCACCTTCACTGTTATCAACGTGTCCAATACTTACTCCTACCGAAATCTTCTCGCCATCGATTAAGAATGGATAACTCACGCAGGCTTGCAACGCCTGCGCAATTTCTTGAGTTGCGATCTTTGAGCCAGTGAGCAATATTCCAAATTCATCGCCGCCAAGTCGTGCCAGAAGAGCACCATCAGGGAGAACTCGTGCAAACCTTGCTGCTACTTGGATCAGAACTTGATCACCAGCTCTATGTCCTGAGCGATCATTTACCTGTTTAAAACCATTGAGATCAAGCAACATCAGCGCACCTTCAACTTCAGAAAATTCACTGAGTGCAGCAATGAGTCTGCGGCGATTAGGAAGCCCTGTTAACTCATCGGTGCGTGCCAACGTCTTCTCGTCCGTTAGAGCACTTGCTTGGCGCAAACTCACAGTCATTCGGATGAAGGCTAAAAATAGAGTCGCAATGGCGGGAAAGACTATGTAGGAAGGGAATATCCCTGGGCGCAGCGCCATCATCGCAAGTAACGATGGACTGATAAAGATAGAGAGTGCGATAAATGCGGGATGAATTGGGAGAAATTCTCGCGTGATGGCAGGTGAGAGCCAAAGCGATTGTGAAATCAGAATGATTCCAAGGAGCCAGCCATTATCGAAGACAGTTCCAAATTGATAACTCCCTTGAAAACTATTCCAGAGGTAGAGGTAATCAATGAGAAGATAGATGACGAATCCAAGAGCAAGAAGTAGAAATCGACGATTGATGATTTGAGTAATCGAGGCAATTGCCAAAGTAATCAGAAGCGCTAAGTCGCAGATCGGATAGAAGAGCTCAAAGAAATCCTGTCCACTACCAACTGCTATAACTTGTGAGAAGATCAGGGCAGTTGCAATTGATGTTAGCCCTAGGCCGAAGATTGCAGCATCAAGCATTTCAGTGATCGAGAGCGATTTTCTCTTATTCAAGATCCGCGGAATAGCCAACAATGTAAATGGATAGAAAAGTATGTAAGAGATATTGGCTAGATATTGAGTCGATGATGGCAAGGTGTAAAACTGACCAACACTTGAAAGCATCGATCCACATGTCCAACTCGCGA
>JBILSO010000008.1:0-26095 GCA_044372065.1 Candidatus Planktophila sp.
CAACGGATAGAGCATCTGACTACGGATCAGAAGGTTAGGGGTTCGAATCCCTTCGCGCGCACGAGTTAAGCCTTTGGTGCCTTTCACACCAAGGGCTTTTCTTTTTATGGGTAGAGTCCACGCAATCTATGCGCTTCAGCCACTCTGGAAACCCCAATCATGTGGGCTGCTTCTCGCCAAGAAACTTTTTTCTCGCTAGCCATATTTTCAACCTCATGAAATGACTTCATCATGATGTCATTGAGATTCTGTCTTACCTCTTCAGCGGTCCAGAAATAGTTCTGCTTATCCTGAACCCATTCAAAGTAAGAGACAATTACACCGCCCGAGTTAGCCAAAATATCTGGCACAACCAAGATATTCTTGTCATTGATAATCTGATCTCCTTCTGGGGTTGTAGGAGCATTTGCGCCCTCCACAATGATTTTTGCTCTAATGCCCAAAGCTGAAATGCCTGTGATTGAATCTGACAAAGCTGCTGGAATAAGAACATCAACATCCAAGTGAAGTAGTTCTTCGTGAGTCAATTTTTCTGTGCCAGGAGCGATGAGATTTCCATGTTCTTGAAAGTGTTTCCATAATTGAGAAACTGAGGCGAATCCAGTTACTCCACCTCGGACATCACTAACTGCGACAACCTTTAGCCCTAGATTTTCAAGGGCGATTGCGGCCCAGTATCCAACTTTTCCAAAACCTTGAATAGCAACAGTTGCTCCTTGAGGATTAATTCCTTTAACGCGCAATGCTTCAATTGTAGAGATTGCAACACCATCACCAGTGGCTGAAGTTCTTCCAAGCGATCCACCTAAAACAATAGGCTTACCAGTCACAACGCCCGGAACAGAGAAACCTGCGTTCACTGAATACGTATCCATCATCCAAGCCATGTTTCGTTCATCAGTGCCGACATCCGGTGCCGGAATATCTCGCTCTGGTCCGATGATGGGAAGGATTTCTGATGTATATCGACGAGTGAGTCGTTCATTCTCTGCAAGGGAGAGTGTGTGAGCGTCGACTGCGATTCCACCTTTAGCTCCGCCATAAGGCAAGTTGGTAAGAGCACACTTCCATGTCATGAGCATCGCTAGCGCAACCGTTTCATCCATATCAATCTTTGGATGGAATCGAACGCCACCTTTGGATGGCCCACGAGTAGTCGAATACTGAACTCGGAAGCCCTTGTACATCTCTACACTGCCGTTATCACGGCGAAGCGGGACTGCCACTTCGAGAATACGTCTTGGTGTTGAAAGAGTTTGCCAATCGTTCTCGGATAGGCCAAGAAGTTCTACCGCCCGCCTTAATTGAGTGCGGGCAGTTTCAAGAGCTGACTCCATTGTCATGAATCAATACTACTTCAAAGTAGTGGACGAACCTCAACCTTACGATTGCAGGCCTGAGATCCCTCGTGGGCTAGCGCCATCGCTTCATCAAAATCTGCTGCATTAATAATCCAGAAACCACTTTGGAATTCGTCGTTATCAACGTATGAACCATCCCGTGTGATTGCTGCGCCAGCGCGGTTGTCTACTAGTTTTGCTGTCAGTGGTGAATCAACACCACATGCAAAGATCCAGTGGCCATTGTTCTGCAATTTTTCATTGAAGATATCGATAGCTGCCATCTCATCAGTTGATCCGGTTCGAGATGCTGAATCGATTACTGAGAGTAGAAAACGCATGAGATGCTCCCGCTCATGCTCGAATGATCGCTACGGCGTTAAGAACAATAATAGCAACGGCAACTACGATGCCAAGTTGCTTAGCTGGGAGAATTCCAACGAGCTTGGCTGCAAAGGGTGCTGCAATTGTTCCACCTAGGGCTAGGCCGCCAACGATTGCCCAATCGATATCAATGCGACCAATCTGTGCAAGGAATCCGACAGAGGCAGCGACTGCAACTACGAATTCGGCGGCACTGACTGTTCCGATTACTTTGCGTGGTTCAGTCGAAGTTGTTGAAATAAGAGTTGGAGTAACAATAGGTCCCCATCCACCGCCACCTGATGCATCAACAAACCCACCAGTAAATCCGAGATAGCTCAAGAACTTTGGGTTCTTAATTTCAATCATGTTTACTTGGCCTTCAGTCTTGAAGACGTTGCGATAAAGCAGTAGAAATCCAAGGAAGAGCAAAAGAGTCGAGATAAAGATCTTGGAACTTGATAGATCAATAAATGAAAGGAATGTTGCTCCCAGGAACGCGCCTATTCCTCCTGGGATAGCTAGACGAAGCAAGATCTTCTTATCAATGTTTTCTGCATGCCAATGTGAAGCACCAGAGGCCAGAGTTGTACCGATTTCAGCGAAGTGAACGGCGGCAGAAGCCACTGCAGCGGAAGCGCCGAGAGTCACAAGAAGCGTCGAACTGGTAAGGCCAAAGCCCATACCAAGTGCACCATCAATGAGCTGTGCAATGGTTCCTACGAAGGCAAAGAGAATCCAGTTCATAGGAGAATCTTAAGGATCTTCTCCACGCTCTCATCGATCGGCGCGGTGCCATCAATCACTAAATCAGGATGTGATGGGCGTTCATAATCTTGACCAACGCCGGTGAAGTTAGGAATTTCACCTGCAGCAGATTTCTTATAGAGACCCTTAGGATCACGCGCACGGCAAATTTCTACAGGTGTATCAACGAAGATCTCGAGGAATTCACCTTCTTCAAAGATGCTCTTTGCGCGTTGGCGATCAACCTCAAATGGACTAACAAGTGCTGAGATCACAATAAGTCCTGAATCAACCATGAGCTTTGCAACTTCAGAGACGCGACGCACATTTTCTGCACGATCTTCAGGAGTAAATCCGAGATCCATGTTTAGGCCAAGACGTAAGTTATCGCCATCGAGAACATAGGCGTGGGCACCTTGAGCAAAGAGTCTCTTCTCCAGCGCATTTGCAATTGTTGATTTTCCAGAACCAGAGAGACCTGTAAGCCAGACAACGCGTGATTTCTGATTCTTCTGTGCGCTGCGTTGGACCTTATCTACTTCATAATCTTGATGGGTCACATTGGAGGCACGTCGCAATGAGTGGCGAATCATTCCAGCGCCAACAGTCTTTAGCGTTAGACGATCGACGAGAATGAAGTTTCCGAATTCGCGATCATCACTATATGGGCGCAGTACTAATGGAATATCGGATGCGATTTCAACATCACCGATCTCATTCATCTTTAAGGTATCTGATGAGATGTGTTCGCCGGTGTTGACATCTATCTTGTGACGAATCTTGGTAATGATTGCTGGCGTTGTTGATGGCCCACTAATCATCAAATATGAACGACTGTGAATCAAAGGGTCTTCATTGAGCCAGACGACGTGCGCTGCAAAGCGATCTGCAGCAACAAGATCATCCTTTGATGCTGCGATGACATCGCCTCTGGTTGCATCTACTTCTGGTGTCAGAACAAGCGTCACCGCATCATCGGTGTCGGCCTTCTTGATTTCATTTTCAAAGGTGACAATCGATGAGATGGTCGCCTTCTGATTACTCGGAAAGATTGTGATCTCTTCACCTTGCGAGAATGTGCCACGGCGAACGGTGCCAGATACTCCGCGGAAGTTATCTGCGCGAGCAATCATTTGAATGCGCATGAGTCCGCTTGCTGATGGGTCTTTAGCCTTCTGCCAGCTCTGAATCGCATCTTGCAAAGTCTGTCCGGTGTACCAAGGCATCTGTGTACTTGGATATACGACGTTATCGCCAGCAAGTGCGCTCAGCGGAATAATGTGAATGTCCTTAACATCAAGACGCTCTACTGCACGCTGAATATCCGCAGATATCGCATCGAAGACTTCTTGCTTGTAGCCCATCGCATCTAATTTGTTGATTGCGATGATTACGCGGGAGACGCCCATCAAAGAACAAATTGTGAGATGGCGAAGAGTCTGTGTACGAACACCCTTCATCGCGTCGATTAACACGAGGCCAATATCGGCGCGAGATGCGGCAACAACCATATTTCGCGTGTACTGCTCATGTCCTGGGGCATCACTAATAATCAGTCGCTTGCCGTCCAGAAGAGACATAGAACGGTATGCAACATCGATAGTGATGCCTTGTTCGCGCTCTGCTTCTAGTCCATCGGTAAGCAAACTGAAATCAATTTCACCTGCAGGAATTGTTGAACCGCTACGGCGCACCTTACGAGCAGCTCCGATGGTGTCGTGTGGAATGCTGTCTGTCTCAACAAGAAGACGGCCAATGAGCGTGCTCTTGCCATCATCAACACTTCCGCATGTAAGAAGACGAACAATTGCCCCGGCCACTAGAAATACCCTTCAGTCTTTTTCTTCTCCATGGAGTCTTCATTATCTCCATCGATCAGACGTGTGGCACGTTCACTGAGTTTGACTTGAAGCACCTCTTCAACAACTTCTTCAATTGTTGTCGCAGTTGATTCAACAGCTGCGGTGAGTGGATAACAACCTAGAGTGCGGAAGCGAACCATCTTCATAAATGGAGTTTCACCATCACGAAGCTGGAATCGATCATCATCGACCATGATCATCTGATCACCGCGTTGGACCATAGGACGCTCTTGCGCAAAGTACAGTGGGTTTACCTCAATGCGCTCTTGCAGGATGTAATGCCAAATATCAGCTTCAGTCCAATCAGAGATTGGAAAGACGCGCATGGTTTGTTCTGGAGCAAGTCGAGTGTTGTAAGTACGCCACAGTTCAGGGCGTTGTTCGCGGGGATTCCAGCGATGTCCAGGATCGCGCACGCTAAAGATTCGCTCCTTCGCACGGCTCTTCTCTTCATCACGGCGAGATCCACCGATAGCGGCATCAAATCCATGCATATCAAGTGCTTGGCGAAGCGCGACTGTCTTCATTACACGTGTGTATTCAGAGGCATTTGTGTTGAAAGGATTGATGTTGGCTTCAACACCTTCTTGGTTGGTGTGAACAATGAGCTGTGATTTGGTATCAGCGACGATGCGATCGCGGAAAGAGATCATTTCTCTGAATTTCCATGTCGTATCCACGTGTAAAAGAGGGAAAGGAATAGGTGATGGATAGAAAGCTTTGCGAGCCAGGTGCAACAAGACCGAGGAATCTTTACCAATCGAATACATCATTACTGGTTTCTTAAATCCAGATGCTGTCTCGCGAAGAATCTCTATCGACTCGTTCTCAAGCTCTTTGAGGATTGCTGGAATCTTACTCATGAGGTCACAGCCTTAAATTCATAATCTGCTTGAGACTTCCCAGTCTTGGCTAAGAAATCTTCTTGAACCTTGCTGGAGCGATCCTGCTTTACCGTAGTTGGAGCAAGAGTTAATTTGTCCCAATCGGTGAAATCATCGAATTGCGCAAACTTTTGAATCTGACGAACCTTCTCAGGATTATGCAGATCAACAAAGTCCACATCCAGAACTGGGCAACCCTGTGACTTTGCAAAGTGGAAGTAATCAGTATAAAACTTTGTGTAGTTAGTAATAAAGGTATCGAATTCACGAGGATCTAAATCGATGACGAGATCAGATGTACTTGCTGTATGCCACTTACCTGATGCATTCGCCTTCTTATGGGAGACAAAGCGATCAAGGTGATTTCTGCGAAGGAAAATGATGTGTGGCTTAAATTCTGCGATGATTGATTGCAGAAGTGGATCCGAAAGATGTTGCGGAAATATCTTGATGATGTGAATTCCTGGAAGGCTTTGAATAGCTGCCATGGTGCGGTGGGCATCGAGTGAAGTAGTCTCAAATTTAAAGTATTTCCATGCCTTACGTTGCTTGCGCAGGTTGAGTGAATAGCGCAGAGAGAAGAATGGATAGAAGCGATTAATGCGCTCAATCTGCGAATTCCACGCGTTGAATATAAAGAATTCGCCGTAGTACCTAAAGCCGACTTTTTCATTTGAGAGAAGGCTGCCGATTGCATGAGTGCCAGAACGTGGGAATGAAACAACAAATACAATCTTTGATTTAACTGGTGAAGGCTTCTTGATGTAGCGGGTGTAGAAATACTTTGGGAGGGCTTTAATATTCAGGAGCGCCTTCTTGAAGGTGAGAATAAAGTCAGATTTGGCGGGCTTTTTGCCACTTGTGCGCGTATCGGACATTTTCCGATCTTATCAGTGGCCTATTTGATTGTTGGTAGTCTTGGCACATGGCTTCGAATCCAATCAACACAATGGATCGATTCACCTCATTTTCACAGGAAATTCAAGCCATTGAGGCTCTTCGTAAGTCTCGTCGCTCGAAGATAAAAAAATATCCTACGGTCAGTGTTCTTGTTTCGACTCTGCGAGCAGATGACCTATCTAATTTACTCGATCAACTACTAGCTCAAACCCTTGCCACATTTGATTTGGTTTTAGGTTTGCACACTATCGAGTTATCAGCATCACACAAGCGTCAGATCGCCGCCCTGAACCGACGTAAAGTAAAGGTCGCAGTACAGAAATTTAGCGAAGATCAAACCCTCGGAATGATTCTTTCTAGCCTTGCATCTCAATCTAATGGTGAGTACATCGCGAAGATGGATGACGATGATTATTACGGCCCTGAGCACCTTCGCGATCTTGTAGATGCAGCCCTTGATACTGGTGCAGATGTTGTGGGTCGAGCGATGAATTATGTCTACCTAGAGCCGCTTCAGCTCACCGTACGTCGCTTTGCACCACATGGAACACAGGCTGTTGAACTCTGGAGCGATTGGGTATGTGGCGGAACAATTCTTGCAAAGCGCGAAGTTGCAGAGGCTGCTGGTTGGTTCGGCGAAGGCAATACAGCGGTAGATAGATTTCTGTTAAGCGGAGTTACTAATAACGGCGGAAAGATTTGGCGCACATTTGGTGCTGGATATATCTACCGACGGACATTTACTTTCCATACTTATGTCACAAATTATTCAAAGTATCTCAATGGGGCCAATGAACAAGTAGTCGGTATTTGGGACCATCCAATATTTGGGGGAGAGCGATGAATCAGTTGCCATATCGTTTTGCTCGCCCTAATGATTTAGAACTTGTCACCCGCCCAAAACTCTCAGTGGCTGTGGTTATTGCTTGCCGCGATGGGCAAGAGAAGCTTGATTTAGTTCTCGCCTCCCTCGTTGCACAGACGTATCCAGCAGCTTTGATTTCCGTCTATGTAATCGATGATGGCAGTGCAAAGCCGCTGACCTTGCCAAAGATTAAGCCAACAAAAACCAAGCTGATCACATATAAAAATAGCCCTGGTAAGTGGGGAAAAACTGCGGCAACTAATGATTGCGTTGCAAAGTTGCGCGAAGATGTTCTCTGGTTTGTTGATGCAGATATGGTCTTTGAACCAGACCACCTAGCGCATCATATGAAGTGGCATCACGATAATGATGACTACGCGGTTTTGGGATGGAAACGTTTTGTAAAGAGTTGGAGCTACACACCGGAGGCTCTCCTGACTGCTCTCAAAGCAGATGCATTCGATATCTTGCACGATGAGAGCTGGGGTAAGGATCTTTGGGAAGAGCGCGTTACGCGCACTCATGATTTAGAGAAACCAGCTCTCGATGGATACCGTGCATTTGTTGGTGCCACGTTTTCGATTCATAACCAGCAGTGGCGCGATCTCGGCGGTTATGACCGAGACCTCATCACTGGTGAAGATACCGAATTGGGCTGGCGAATATTTACGCAAGGACTTCGCACAGTCGTAGACCGTCAAGCGCATTCATGGCATCTTGGTCATAGCACTGTTGAATCAAATAAAGATCAAATCCATCGCCATAACGATCCTTCGTTGGCACAGGTAATTCCACAGATGCATAGCGTGCGAGCTAGAAATAACTTCAGCTGGTCTGTTCCGACCTACCAAGTTTTTCTAGATGTCCGTGACTCCACGCTTGCCCAGGTACTCGAACTTCGAAGAAATCTTCTTGCGCTACCGGGTACTAATGCGCAGATTACTCTTCTAGCACCATGGAAAGTTCTTGCGAAGAGATATTCACCGGTTGGCGATATTCACGCCGATCTTCGCGAGATACGTAACTGGTTGAAGGGCGATAGAGAGTATTCATTTGAAGAGATTGATAGCGATGCCCAATTAACAATCGAAGGGCTAGTTGAGAAATTTACTCACGGTCCTACCCCGTATTACATCTTCGCCGATGCCGCCGGGAGTACTGACCTCAAAGATCTCGTTGATTATCTTCTTGCAAGTGAAAACGGCCTAGTGGGCGTTGCAGATAAGAATGATCGACGCGCATTTGCGGTATTCGCTCCAGCTCTTGCTCGCGCGCTCACTGTCGAAGGCTCTCTCTATAGTTCAATTTCACATATGTGGGGAGTGCTCTGGCTCAGTGATGATCGTTTTGCAGCTCTCAATCAAGGAAAACACAATCGCGTGCGCAGATTTGGTAGATACCTCAAGCGAGAAGGTAAGAAAGTTAACTCGCCAAAGCAGCTTCTTATCTTCACTAAAAAGGTGACTTCATTAGTTCTACGAAAAGTTCTAGGCCGTGGATAAGCCAACGATCATCCTTGCAACAAGCAATGGAATCGGAATGGGTCATTTAGCGCGCGCTACTGCAATTGCAGAAGAACTTAAGGGCATTGCACGACCAGTGCTTGTCTCTGTCGCTGGTGGAATCGCAGAGATCCCATCAACTACTGGAATTCCGTGTGAGTACATCCCAGGAAAGACTCGTCGCTGGATGCCAGCACATCGATGGGATCGTTACTTTCGTGATCGCTTGATTGCAATTGCTGATGAAACTGGTGCCTCAGTAATCTCATTCGATGGAGTGGTTCCATATCCAGGATTCATTGCTACAAAGCTCAAGCGTCCAGATCTCACAATTGTTTGGGTACGTAGAGGACTGTGGCAGAAGAACGTTTTGCGCTTTGCACTTCCATTCCAATCTCGATTGGTAGATCTGATTATTGAGCCCGGTGATATCGCACGAGAATTTGATCATGGACCAACCGCGCATCGAAAAGATGCAACTCTGACATCACCAGTTTCTCTCTATTCTAAATCTCGTGCGCTTTCTCGAGAGGCTGCGCGAAAGACTTTAGGACTACACGCAGATCGTCCTGCAGTTTTAGTTCAACTTGGAACTGGCGATTCTGATATGAATGAGAAGATGCGCGCCGCTCTTTCTGGATTATTGGCATGGCAAGGAGTGCAAGTTGTCTTAACAAAGGATCCGGTAGACGCGCAGGGTAAGAGCCTTGTTCCAGAGGGCTTAGAAATCAAAGTCCAGCGCTATTTCCCATTGGCAGATGTTTTGGCTGCTTTTGATGGCGCGATTGCAGCCACTGGATATAACAGCGTTCACGAACTCTTGCCAGCGCAAATTCCTACAGTTCTGATTTCAAATATTCGTGGCACTGACGATCAAGATGCTCGCGCAAAATGGTGTCACGATTATGGATATGCGTTACGAGCAGACCACGCCAATCTAGCTGACATCACAGCAACGGTAGCCAGATTGAGTGATGCTGCGGTTCGTCAAAGCTTGCACAATAAATGTGCAGAGCTTTCGAATACAAATGGCGGCAGTGAGATTGCTCAGATTCTTCTTTCTCTCGCAACCTCTGCAAAGAAGAAGCCAAGCAAGAACGTTTCACGATTTGTAGCAACGCAGGTCATTCACAAGGTCACCTACGTGTACCGTCTAATTCGTCCGTACAAGAAGAGCGTGACGGTAGACCACGGTGCTGTCCTCTTTAGTCATGAGACTAATGCTGATTACTTACGTGCACATATCAAAGGCAACCAACGATTCGAACACATAATTGCGCAAGGATCAGATAGTTACATCGCTCGTCGCCATGAAATTGCGAGCAAGGCTTATGGCAAGTAAGAGAGTCCTGCTGACAGGTTTTGAACCTTTTGGAGGAGCAAGCTTTAACCCATCAGGGGCGGTAGTCCAAGAAATTGCAGAGCAGGAAATTGATGGGGTTGAAATTGTTACAGCAATCTTGCCGGTCGAATTCAAGAGATCTGCAGAAATCTTGGTCGAGTTAATTTCAAGCCATAAACCAGATGTCGTGATCAGTCTCGGTCAGGCCGAAGGGCGCGATTTTATTGGCCCAGAACAAGTTGCAATTAACCTTGCTGATGGGCGAATTGCAGATAATGCTGGGGTAAAGATTGTGAATCAATCTATCAACCCGAGCGCTGCTGATGGGTATTTTTCAACGCTTCCACTTCGGGAGATCGTAGATTCCATATCTTCTCTTGGGATTGCTGCAAAAATTTCATACTCCGCAGGAACATTTATCTGCAATGAAATTTTCTTTGCCGCGCAGTCATTTCTTCAAGAGAGCGAAGTGACTTCAGGATTTATACATCTTCCTCTTGCTCCTAACCAGGCTGCGGAATTTCCAGGGTTGCCGACGATGCCGATTGAAGATCAAGTGAAAGCTATTAGGGCGGCAATACAGGTAAGCGTCGATGCCTAAAGAAATAACGCAAGATGAAGCCAAAGCGGTAGTTATTGATTCTGCGAAGAAATCAACTCGAACAATCATTGGCATTGTTGGTAAGCCAGGCGGTGGAAAGTCAACACTTTCAAAGTATTTACTTAAAGGGATGGATCCAACAATCGTCTCTGTTGTACCGATGGATGGTTTCCATTTAAGTAACAAGGTCCTGAAAGAACTAGGAAGGTCAGATCGTAAAGGTGCGCCAGATACCTTTGATGTAAAAGGATTTACCACTCTGATCGAAAGAATAAAGTTAGATAGCGTTGATCCGATTTACTATCCCATCTTTGATCGCTCAATCGAAGAATCAATTGCTGCACAAGGTGTGGTCTACCCAAGCACACGCGTTGTAATTGTTGAAGGAAATTACCTGATGCATGACAGAGATGGATGGCAAGAGATATCACCCCTGCTGGATCAGAGTTGGTATGCCTTTCTTGATGAAGATATTCGAATCTCGCGATTGATCTCACGCCACATCGCCTTCGGCAAAGATCCTGAGAGCGCTAAAGCTTGGGCTAAGGGCAGCGATCAAATCAATGCCGAACTGATCGAAACAGGCGTGGGACGCTGCGATTTTCTGATTCGTAGCTAAGAGGCCGTATAGTTCGGCTACGTGCGATTCCTAAATACACCCACGTATGACCTGACCTACGACGATGTCTTTATGGTGCCGAGTGCATCAGAGTTACTTAGTCGAATGGATGTCAATCTCTCATCTACCGATGGTTCAGGTACAACAATTCCAATTGTCGTAGCGAATATGACTGCAATCTCCGGTCGACGAATGGCTGAGACAGTTGCTCGGCGTGGCGGTATCGCAGTGATCCCTCAAGACATTCCACATGCAGTTGTGCATGATGTGATTTCTTGGGTTAAATCACGCCACCCATTCTTTGATACTGCAATCACCCTAGCTCCAACAGACACGGTTGCAGATGCAATCAGCCTCATTAATAAGCGTGCACACGGTGCAATCGTTGTCGTCGAAGGAAATAAGCCAGTTGGCATCATTACCGAAGAAGATTGCGCAGCTGTTGATCGCTTTACTCAAGTGTCACAGGTGATGAGCAAGAACCCATTCGTTATTCCAGATTCATATAACCCACGTGAAGCTTTTGATTTCTTGCACGAGCATCGCCGTACAGTGGCTCCAGTTGTCAGTGCTTCTGGTGAACTTGTCGGAATTTTGACTCGCGTCGGTGCACTTCGTGCAACTTTGTATACGCCAGCACTAGATGCCAAAGGGCGTCTACGTATTGCTGCAGCTGTTGGAATTAATGGAGATGTTGCTGCTAAGGCAAAAGCGCTGATTGATTCGGGTGCTGATGTTCTAGTAGTAGACACAGCTCACGGCCATCAGAAGAAGATGATTGAAGCGCTAAAGATTATTCGTGCGCTTAACCCATCGATTCCGATCGTGGCTGGAAACGTAGTTACCGCAGAAGGAACACGCGATCTGATCGCAGCAGGTGCTGACATTGTGAAAGTGGGCGTAGGTCCTGGGGCGATGTGTACAACTCGTATGCAGACCGGTGTTGGCCGTCCACAATTTTCAGCAGTGCTGGAGTGTGCAGCAGCTGCGAAAGAACTTGGAAAATCTGTCTGGGCGGATGGTGGAGTGCGTCATCCACGCGATGTTGCGCTGGCTCTTGCGGCAGGTGCATCACAAGTAATGATTGGTTCTTGGTTTGCAGGCACTTATGAATCACCCGGTGATTTGCAACGAGATGCTAATGGCAAACTCTTTAAGGAATCATTCGGAATGGCATCTGCTCGCGCAGTTGCTGCCCGTACATCTTCTGAGGATGCATTTGATCGCGCACGTAAAGCGCTCTTTGAAGAAGGAATCTCTACTTCACGTATGTACCTCAACTCAAGCCGCCCAGGCGTAGAAGATCTACTCGATGAGATTATCGCTGGCGTGAGATCTTCTTGTACTTATGCAGGTGCTCACGATCTCAATGAATTCGCGGAGCGTGCAACAGTTGGCATCCAATCATCTGCTGGATATGCAGAAGGTCGCCCACTGCATTCGTCGTGGACTGTTTAGCCGCGTAGCGCGACTGCGAATTCGCGGAAATCTTCAACGAGAAGATCAATCTCTGCCTGGCCATGAGCCAAGCTGATCAACCACTGCTCATCTAGCCCTGGTGGTGTGATGATGCCGCGATTGAGCGAGAAGAGCCAGTGCGCTTCTGCGATACCAAAGTCAGTTGCTTTGTAATCACGGTAATTGCGAACCGGAGTTGTTGACCACGTAACACAGCCTTTTACTCCGAATCCAACAGTGTGTGCAGGAAGTTCGTACTCGTCAATAATCGCGCTAATGCGAGTTAGTGCCTGCATATTAAAGGCTTCTGCAGCCTCCATTGCCTCATTAGTACAGATGCGATCGATTGCGCGAACACCTGCCATCGCAAGTGGATTTCCGTTGAAAGTTCCAAAGTGTGCCATCTTGCCGTTAGTGACGTAATCCATGTACTTCTTCTTTCCACCAAATGCTGCAAGTGGAAGACCGCCACCAATAGATTTTGCAAGAGTAATCAAGTCTGGCTTCACACCTAAACGTGCAGAAGCACCGTTTGCACCAGCTGTTAGACCAGTTTTTACTTCATCAAAGATAAGAACGACATTGTACTTATCGCAGAGTGCGCGAACACCTTCAAGATATCCGGCATCCGGCAGAACGATCGCCAAGTTCTCAAGAACAGGTTCAACAATAAAGCAGGCAATCTTCTTTGCATTCTTCTTAAACATCTTCTCAAGAGCTTCGAGGTTATTAAAAGGAACGACGTAGATATCTCCGGGAACGAGGTTTGAGTCGATGTAGGCCTTTGGCTTTTCTGGATTACCAATTTTATCTAGCGGAGGTTTTGAAGAGACAACAAATGGATCGTAGCTACCGTGGTATCCACCTTCAATTTTGAGGATGCCCATCTTGCCGGTTGCAGAGCGTGCAACGCGAACCGCGTACATCGTCGACTCTGTGCCTGAGTTAGTAAAGCGAACTTGGTCGATTCCAAATCGCTTGCAAAGACGCTCTGCAGCATCTGTTGAAATCGGTGAAGGAGTTACAAAGAGCATTCCCGTTCGAAGTGACGATTGAATCTCTTCAACAACGATTGGATTGAGGTGACCAGCGAGCATTGCTCCGAAGCCCATCGAGAGATCGAGAAGTTTGCGACCATCGACATCTGTCATCCAAGCGCCTTCAGCAGAGGCGATTGAGATTGGATATGGATCCCAATGCTGGAAACTAGAGGTCACACCGAGTGGCAATGAATCAAATGCTCGCTTACTTTCAGCCTCTGATGCCTTTGTGTTCTTGGTGAATAGTTTCCATTCATCTGCCAAAACTTGAGCAACTCGCTCTGGTGATACCGGCTTTGATGTGGCAGGGACATGTCTAAAACTACTTGCGTGATGCGTTTGCATCGAGGAATACATTTGTAAAGTCCAATTCGTTAGGGCGTTAGTATCTCGCATCCCTAAATAACTTGCAACTAAAACTGAAAACTACGCGTGTTTTAACTTTAAAAAGTAAGTATTTCCAACTTTTTTCCATCAAAATGCAGAATGTTGGCCTTTTTTCCGATACTTATCGATCCTACGTTTTTTAATCCGAAAACGTGGGCGGCACGTGTTGACGACGCATGAACTGCATCAACGATGTCTACACCGTCTTTATTCATGAAATTGATGAATGCCCGCTCCATGGTAAGAGTACTTCCAGCAAGTGCACCATTACTTACTAAGCGAGCTATTGATTCCTTAACTTCGACTTCCAAACCACCAATTGAATACTTTCCATCAATGCCACCCGCTGCAGACATTGCATCAGTGATCAATATTGTTCGATCTAAGGCATTCTTCTTCAGTACTTCAATAACATCTAGCGGTACATGTGTTCCATCGTTGATCAGTTCGAGTGAGATATCTGAATCCTCTAAGACTTCAGTAGCCATAGATTGACCACCGACCATCTTCGCCATTGCATTTGTAAAGTGTGTAACGACCTTTGCTCCTGCATCCATGGCTGCACGCGCAGTATCTGCATCGGCATCCGAATGGCCAATGGCGGCGATAATCCCCTGTGAAGAAAGCCAAGAGATAGATTCAAGAGCTCCTTCGAGCTCAGGGGCAATTGTGACCATCGCAATCGTTCCCTGCCCCAACTGGATCAGTGATTTGATCTCATCTAGGCGCGGTGCACGGAGTAGGGCAGGATCGTGAGCTCCACATTTGGCGTGGGAGAGATACGGACCTTCCAGATGTACTCCTGCTAGATCACCACGCTGCACAAATGGAATCAGCGCTTCGATCTGTGATTTGAGTTGATCGAGATCTGCAGTGACCAAACTTGCGAATAGCGTTGTCGTACCTGCTTGTCGATGGGTTTGGATTGCAATCGAGATCAGATCTGGGTTGAGATTAGAAAAATAGTACCCACCTCCACCATGGCAATGGATATCGATAAAACCTGGAATCAGTATGCCTGAGAATTTTCTCTGAGCGTCCGGATGAACACCGTCGCCGATTTCATGAATCAAACCTTCACGGATATCAAGCCAGACATCACTGCGCTCCTGACCTTCAATTACGGCGCGAGCAGCTGTAATGATCATACGAGGAAGACTTTATCCACAACTTTATCAATCAGGTCATACCAAGCTTCAGGGTCCATTTGATTTTCTACAAAGTCATCGACGATCATGCCGAGCGTATATGCCTGCACGAGAACTGCGCCTGCGTGAGCATCAAAATCACTGGCATACAAACCTTTATTACGGGCTTCATTAATAAGATCAATAAGTGCATCAGTTAAACGAGTCTGCTCTTCCGCTAAACGCTTTTTAAAACGAGGATTATGTTCTGCAGCAGCGATTGCACGAGCGCGTTGAAAACGTGTATTACTGTATTTTTTATCTTGCGTAAAGCGAGTAATTATCTTGAGACCATTAACGATATCTTCGCGTGTTTTGACTTTTGCAATCATCGCAACCAGTGCTTCTACACTTCGATCTACCCATGCTGCATAAATCTCCACTTGCGCTGCTTCTAATAGCTCACTGAGGTCTTCAAAGTGGTGATACAGACTTCCTTTAGAAATTCCAGAAGCTTCTAAAATTTCATCGACTGCAATTTCGCCAGGTAGCTTCGTGCCAAGTAAAGACACAGTGGTCGAAATCAAAAGGGCTTTAGTCGGATGAATCTTTATCGCCATTAGCCAATTAAACTCTATGTAAGTGCCGTGTGGTTACTTTTCACACTGCATATTTGTATTAAGCGGGGTAAGGTCACCTGTTATGAGAGCACAGACTGCCGTTCCAGTAAATGAAGTGATTGCAATCCGCAGGAGCCCCCGCTCATTCGATGAGCAGGTGGCCATTTCAGATACAGACCTCATAGGAATACTCGAAGCCGCCCGGTGGGCGCCATCAGCATTTAATGGACAGCCATGGCGCTTCTTTGTTGGCAAGCGTGGCGATACGACTTTCAATCAGATACTCACTTCCCTTGTTGAATTCAATCAGGGGTGGGCCAAGAACGCATCAGCGCTGATTCTTGTTGCTGCACAACCAACTCGTGATGATGGATCGATTCATGCTGACTATCAATTCGATTGTGGTTTATCAGTAGCCCAGCTTGTTATCGAAACTCATGATCGTGGATTGATAGCTCATCAGATGACTGGTTTTGATAAAGATAAAGCGCGCACCAGTGTTGAGATGCCCACCGAGCTTGTGCCTGTGGTTGTTATCGCAATTGGCAAGCAAGATAGCCACGAGAAGTTACCTTCAGGATTGGCAGAGCGTGAAGTTGCACCACGTGGGCGCAAAACACTAGAAGAGATCGTTCTTGTAGGTTTGCCGAAGATTTAATTAAAAACGAGATCTAATCTTCCAAAGATCCGCAAAGACCGGCGCGAAGAGTGTGCTTGCAAGATATTCAACTCCACTGGAACCACCCGTTCCGATTTTTGATCCGATGGTGCGTTCTACCATCTTTACATGACGATAGCGCCATTCTTGAAGACCTTCATCGATATCTACAAGGCGCTCGCAGACCATCGCACTTTCAGGGTCATGTTTATGTACAGCAAGAAGAATTTCTTGAATTTGCTCATTACTTTCATAGTGAGTCTTTACATCGCGATTAAGGATGTGATTTGGAATCCCATGCCCACGGTGGTTGAGGTAAGCAAGAGTTGAATCCCAGAGACTTTTTCGTGAGGTAATAGCTGCAATCTCTTCTTGATCTTTTGGTGGCAGATGTCCGGACATTCGTGAATCACGGCGACCAAGAATCGCTTCAACTTTTCTAAACTGTGCTGACTGAAAACCACTAGAGGAAGCGAGATATCCACGAAAAGCGTTGAATTGCAGAGGCGTCATGGTCTCCAAGATGTCTATCTGCGTGACACAGACCTTAAGAATTGTGCGAATTCGTCCCAAGATTGCAAGGCTGCGATGGGAATCACCATCCTCCAAGGATTGTTGGGCAGCAGTGAATTCGTGGATGAGTTGTTTAAACCAGAGCTCATAGGTTTGATGAATAATGATGAAGAGCATCTCATCATGTTCTGGTCCCTCAGATAGTGGACGCTGTAACCCCAGTAGTTCATCAACTGCTAGATATGAGCTGTAAGTCAGCGCTGATTCGAACTCATTTTCTGAAGGATTGCTCATGTGACTCTCGAATCTGATTCTTTGATTGTTTCGTATTGACGTGAAGCAACGAGATCACGCATACGTTGGAAACCATCCCAGATCTCAACATAGGAGGTTGGAAGCGGAGCGATAGCTAAGCGAATTGAATTAGGAGTGCGGTAATCAGGGATTACGTTGGCGTATTGGCGAAGCGCCACACAGATTCGCGCTGCATCTGGATGTCCGAGTGAAATGTGACCACCACGCTGCGACGCCTCGCGAGAAGTCAGCAATGTAAAACCTAAATCTGCAAGCCATGCGTCGTAGAGCTCGATCATCATCTGAGTTCCAGTTGCCGCCTTCTGTGCGATAGCGCTGATGCCCGCTTCTTCAATCATTGTGAAAGCAGTTTTTACACAACGAAGACCAATCAGTGAGGGGGATGCAATCTGAAATCCGCGAATTCCATCTGCGCGCTCAAACACTGGGCCCATTCCAAATTGATCTCCTTGTGAGAACCAACCTTGAATTGGAACTTGTAACTCTGCCTGCACTCGCCTATTTACATATAACCAAGCGGGAGATCCAGGGCCGGAGTTTCCATATTTATATGTACAACCAACTGCGATATCAACGCCATTCTTATCAAAATCCATCTCGATAGCACCGACTGCATGGCTGGCATCCCATAAGAGGAAAGCTCCATGCTTGCGCACCAAGTCAGTGAGAGATTTAATGTCGTTGCGCGCACCTGATCGATATTGAATAACTTCGAGTGTCACAAGTGCAACATCATCACTTAAGTACTTTTCTAGAATTTCAAGGGTGATTCGTTCGTTCTCGGCACTTCCTGGAGTTTCATTATCAATAACAATTAGCTTTAACCCAAACTGTTTTGCAATTCCTTCAAGGATGTAGCGATCTGTTGGAAAATTTGCAGCATCTGTAATGATTGTCTTGCGCCCAGGGCGTGCATGAATTGCAGCAAGGGCCAACTGGTAGAAGTTCACTGATGTTGTATCGCAGACCAACACCTGCCCAGCTGCTGCTCCTAACGTTGCACGTCCAAGAAGATCTCCTGTTGGCTGTGCCTCATCTACCCAATGTCCCCAACCGGTAACAACTTCAGGTCCCCATTCGCGGGTCATAAAATCATTTACGGCTGTAACGGTGGCTAACGGTAAGCGACCTAGCGAGTTACCATCCAAATAACACATATCTGGATCTGAAATCATGAAAAGTGATTTAAACCCTTTTAGTGGATCCTTCTCATCGAGTGCAATTGCATATTCGCGGTCTGTAACCATCATGGTGCAAAGGTACGCTTCTCCATTATGGCGCGCAATCTTGTCAATCTCGAAGGTGTAAGTAAGGCCTTTGATATCCGCCCATTGCTGACAAAGGTCTCGATCGGCGTCTCTGAAGGCGATCGCATCGGAATTGTTGGTCGAAATGGCGCTGGCAAGAGCACACTCATGAAGATTATTGCTGGAATTGAAAACGCTGATGAGGGGCGAGTAACGCAAGGAAATTCAGTCCGTGTGGGAATGCTCTCTCAGGTAGATGTTGCAGACAAGAGCGCAACCGTTGGCGATCTCGTCATTGGTGATCGAGCCAAACATGAGTGGGCGAGCGATCCCAAAATTCGCGAAGTCTTTACCGGTCTATTCGGTGGTTTTGATGATCACCTCTTTGAAAGAGTTTTTATCACTCTATCTGGCGGAGAGAAGCGAAGAGTTGGTTTAGCAAAACTACTCATTGATGATCTTGATCTGATTATGCTCGATGAACCGACTAACCATCTTGATGTTGAAGGTGTCGCTTGGCTTGCTCAACATCTCAATACGCGCAGAGATCTAGCAGTACTAGTTGTGACACACGATCGATGGTTTCTAGATGCTGTAACAGATCGCACATGGGAAGTCGTCAGTGGAGTTCTCGAAGAGTACGACGGTGGATATTCGGCATATGTTTTAGCTAAAGCTGAAAGAGCTCGTCAGGCAAGTGCAATGGATGCACGACGGAACCAACTTATCCGTAAAGAGCTTGCGTGGCTGCGCCGTGGTGCACCAGCACAGACTGTGAAGCCAAAATTTCGTGTTGATGCAGCTAATGAATTAATTAGTAGCGAACCCGCACCACGTGATAAATCAGAGTTACTTAAATTTGCACTCAATCGTCTTGGTCGAACCGTGTTGGAATACCAGCATGCAAAGATATCGGCAGGCGAGAAAGAACTCATCAGTGAATTAACATGGAATATCGGACCCGGTGACCGTTTTGGAATCGTAGGAATCAATGGCGCTGGTAAAACCACCCTCATGCGCACGATGGCGGCCGAACTTGAGGTGGCTGCAGGAAAATTGGTAACAGGAGTTACGGTAAAGATTGCATTTCTTACTCAGCACTTAGATGAGCTTGATCCGACATGGCGAGTGCTGGAAGCCGTTGAAAATGTGGCAAATCATATTGAGATAGGTAAGGGGCGAACTCTTTCAGCCTCACAACTCTGCGAAAGACTGGGCTTTGATCGTGATGGTCAGTGGACACCCGTGGGGGATCTCTCTGGTGGCGAGAAACGACGTTTGCAACTGACGAGATTGCTTATGGATTCACCGAACGTTTTGCTGCTCGATGAACCGACAAATGATTTCGATATCGAAACCCTGACAGAACTTGAAGATCTCCTAGATAGCTTTGGTGGAACTCTCATTGTCATTTCCCACGATCGATACTTCCTGGAACGAGTCTGTGATCGATTTGTTGGATTACTTGGCGATGGCCAACTTCGTGATCTTCCGCGTGGTGTTGATCAATACCTAGAAGATCGTGAACGCGCACTCAAAGGCGGAGCGATGCAGGGTCAGAAGAAAGTTTCTTCCGCGCAGACAGAACGTCTTCTCAAGAAAGATTTAGCTCGAGTTGAGCGACAGATTGAGAAGGCACGTGAGAAATTGGCAGTATTAAAAAACGAGCAGAGTGAAGCCTCATCTGATGCAAATCGCTTGATTGAGATTGCCTTAAATATCGCGACTGTCGAATCAGAGCTTGCTCAGCGCGAAGAAGAATGGCTCGAAATAACAGTTCAACTCGATAGCTAAAGTAAAGTATGCAGATGCAACATAAGCGGCTTGATTTTCTCGCAGCACTCTCTGGTTTCATGATTGCGCTACAAGCTCGCGCTAATGGTGAGCTATCGCATCGACTGGATAATGGTTTGCAAGCCGCATTAGTCTCATTCGGATCTGGTCTGATAATCATCGCCGTAATCGCACTCTTTAATCCATCAATTAAGGAAGGTATTCGAACACTGCGTGGGGCAGTACGCGCAAGGGCAATACCAACCTGGACGCTTTTTGCCGGAATGTTGGGCGGTAGTTTTGTAGCTGTACAGACTCAGATCGTTCCCTTGATTGGTGTTGCGATTTATTCTGTTGCATCAATCGCCGGTCAAAGCGCAGTGTCTCTAGTAGTTGATCGAATCGGTCTCACTGGTGGTGGCAAGAAAGAGATCACGCCAAGACGTATTACAGCCGCCTTTGTTACGGTTTTTGCAGTCTTTATCTCCGTGGCCGACCGACTCGATGGGCGAAATCTCTCGATAGCAGCGGTACTTCTCGGCGTTCTTGCTGGCGCAATTGTTGGAGTCCAGCGTGCGCTCAATGGCCAGATAAATGAACACTCGCATCAAAGCTTTACTACCTCGCTTTTGAACTTTGTGATGGGAACGACGTTCTTAATCATTCTCCTCATCGCCGTAATGCTCATTGGAGGGATGAAACTTTCACCACTACCTGCAGGTCCTTGGTGGATTTACACAGGTGGAGTAATCGGCGTTATCTATATTGCTTTCACTTCAACAATCGTGCAGCACCTTGGTGTTCTCACATTTACACTGATTAGCGTTGGTGGACAGCTTGTTGGATCCCTGCTTATCGATCTCTTCTCACCCACGGATGGAGTTCAAGTGAGTGTTTATCTTGTCTCCGGAATCGTACTTACTTATCTCGGAGTACTTGTCGGTGGCGTACGAAATTCACAGTTAAAGAGAGCAGCCACAGAGAAATAAAGACCCATCCGATGGTGACTGCAGATGTCTTAACCCAAGGGAGCGAAGCAGCATAAAATCCTGACAAAGTAATTCCTACGCCCCAGATGAGTGCGCCAAGAGCATTTGCTAATAGAAATTTGTAGTAATTCATATGCGTGGTTCCGGCTATTGGTGGCACAAAGGTACGAACCCACGGAATAAAACGTGCGCCGACAACTGCCCAGAACCCATATTTTTCGTAGTAAATCTCAGATTTCTTTATCATTTTTTGAATTCGTTCAGATTTGCGTCGCTCAAGGTATGGACGCCCGATGACGCGGCCGAATACAAAGCCAACTTGATCACCAAAGAAAGCGGCCACGAAAACCACGATAGCTAGAATCGCCGGATTAATATTTCCATGTGTCGAGGCGACGATTCCTGCGGCAAAGAGAAGTGAGTCACCGGGAAGAAAGAAGCCAAGTAGCACTCCCGTTTCAACAAAAATGATGATGCCGACAATAAGGTAGAAGATAAACGGAGCTAAATTCTCAAAATTTTCTACAAAAAACTTGGTTAAATCACTCACACACTTGCCTTTACAGCAGTGGCCACCTTTGTCACTACCTGAGGATCAAAGACGCTTGGAATAATAAATGATGCGTTGAGTTGTGAGGCGGATACACAATCTGCAATCGCATTGGCAGCAGCAACTAAAAGGTCATCTGTGATTTTGTGAGCTTGAGCATCAAGCAATCCACGGAAGATTCCTGGAAATGCAAGAACATTATTAATTTGATTTGGTTGATCACTTCGGCCTGTGGCCACGACAGCTGCATATTTGCGTGCAATAACAGGATCAATTTCTGGATCTGGGTTCGCAAGTGCGAAGACGATAGATCTTTCACCCATTGAGGCGATATCTGTCTCAGTCAGAACGTTAGGTGCGCTTACGCCGATGAATACATCTGCACCTGTCATCGCCTCATGAATGTCGCCAGAGAAATTATCAGGATTGGAATGATCGATAAACCAGGCGCGCATTTCATCTTCACGACTGCAAGAGCCATTAATCACACCATCTTTATCAAAAGCAATAATGTTCTTTGCTCCACTTTTAACCAGTAGACGAGCCACAGCAGTTCCGGCAGCTCCAGCGCCACTCATCACAATCTTTACAGCGGAGATGTCTTTCTTCACGAGCTTTAATGAATTCTTTAAAGCTGCGAGTACGACGATTGCAGTTCCATGTTGATCATCATGGAAGACAGGAATGTCTAATAGCTGGCGAAGGCGCGCCTCGACTTCAAAACATCTCGGTGCTGAAATATCTTCCAAGTTGATGCCACCGTAGACAGGTGCAATTAATTGAACAGTTCGCACGATTTCATCAACATCTTGAGTATCAAGGCAGACTGGCCAAGCATCAACATCGGCGAAGCGCTTAAAGAGTGCGGCTTTTCCTTCCATTACAGGAAGTGCGGCTGCTGGTCCGATATTTCCAAGACCCAAAACAGCCGAACCGTCAGTGACCACCGCAACGGTATTGCGCTTCATCGTGAGGCGTCTTACGTTGGAAGGATCATCAACAATTGCTTGGCTTATTCGCGCAACACCCGGGGTATAGGCACGAGAGAGGTCATCGCGTGTTTTCAGTGGAACTTTGGATGCAATCTCAATCTTGCCGCCCAAATGAAGTAAGAATGTGCGATCCGAAACCTTGCGAACAACAAGACCATCAATTTGGTTGAGAGAATCTGTTATCTCATCAGCATGGTCCACGTTTACCGTGTCGCACGTTACGTCAATAACAACACGATCTAGCAAAGATTCAACAACATCGAGTGCGGTAATTGTTGCGCCTGCAACAGATAGCGCTGATGTAATCAGAGCAACTGGCTGAAGATCTGGAGATCCTTCAACGCGAATCGTTATTCCGTACCCCGGAGAGGTGGATGCCATTTAAACAACCCCGTACAGGCGATCGCCAGCATCGCCAAGACCAGGGACGATATATCCATGCTCGTTGAGTCGTTCATCGAGTGCACCAGTTACTAAATTAATTGGAACACCTGAGTCTTTAAATGCTTCTTCAAGAACAGCAATCCCTTCAGGTGCTGACAAGATGCAAATCGCAGTAATCTCCGTTGCGCCACGTTCTATAAGAAAGTTAATTGCCGCAACAAGTGTTCCGCCGGTTGCAAGCATCGGATCTAAAACAAAACATTGGCGACCTGAAAGATCTTCAGGGAGACGGTTTGCGTACGTACTCGCTTGGAGCGTTTCTTCATCGCGCACCATTCCGAGAAAACCAATTTCAGCGGTTGGAATCAGGCGACTCATACCTTCAAGCATTCCTAATCCAGCGCGAAGAATCGGAACAACAACTGGACGAGGTTGAGCCAATTTCACACCAGTTGTCGGTTGAACAGGGGTAACAATCTCAACCTTCTCGACACGCACATCCCGTGTTGCCTCGTAGGCAAGCAACGTGACGAGCTCCTCCACAAGTCGGCGAAAAGTTGGAGAATCCGTGTTCTTGTCGCGCAGAACAGTCAATTTGTGGGAGATCAGCGGATGGTTGGCAACGTGAACTTTCATAACCCGTACCTTACCGCCCCTTTCATTCCACCCCAATGAGTGGGAATATGAGCAACGTGACACTGGATCAGGCGGGCGAGCCACTCATTAACGACGTGGATATTGCCGTTGCTGCATGGCATGAAGATGGTCGATGGTCTCTCGCCCTTTTGCCGGATGCGCAAGACCTTCCTCAGATAATTGAGCGACTTAAGTCTCAGCAGACAAACGGTGGCGCCTTAGCTCTTCTGGCGATAGATGAAGAATTCTTTATGATCATCAGGGTGCTTGGTTCGCACATTAAATTATTCTTGAGTGATATCACTTGTGCGATCGATTATGAAATTGCTGCTGATTTCATCGAAATTTGTGACTTAGATATGCCTGAAGAAGATGATGAACCGCTTCCGGCTGGTGATCTAGATATTATTTCAGATATCGGTGTGCACCGAATGGAACTTTCAACTTTATGCGATGACCCAGATCTCTTTCCGGATGAGCAACTAGAAGCAATCGCAAGTCGGCTAGGATTCGGCGAGGAATTCACGCAATTATTGGAGTTGTAAAATTTTGGACCATCAAGAGTTAATGGGTGAAGCGCTCACAGTTGCTCGCAGCGCATTGACGACCGGAGATGTGCCGGTTGGAGCAATTGTTGTAAACGCCGATGGAGTTGTCATCGGAACAGGATTTAATGAGCGAGAAGCACATAACGACCCAACAGCTCACGCCGAAATAGTTGCAATACGCAACGCAGCTACGCGATTACAGAAATCTCGTCTTGATGGTTGCACATTAATCGTCACCCTTGAGCCATGTGCAATGTGTGCAGGTGCAATCGCTCAATCACGTATCAGCCACCTTGTCTTCGGTGCCTGGGATGAGAAGGCAGGGGCGGTGGGATCTGTGTGGGATGTCCTGCGCGATCCACGCTCAATCTTTAAGGTGGAAGTTACTTCGGGAGTTCGTGAGAACGAATGTGCTCAGTTGCTCAAGGATTTCTTCTCAGACAAGTAGTTCATATGAAGGATTCAAGATAGTCAGAGATCCTTCTTCTTCACCGACCATTCCTTCTGCGCGAATCTGTGAGCCAACTTCTAGCCCTGCGATATCGCGTCTACCCAAGAATTGAAGAGTAACTCCACCAGTCTGATCCCAGACCTCAACTTGGAGATATGGCGCAGAACCACGTGGAGCGCTCTTAATTGAGGTCACGCGACCTTGAACGTGAGCTCTCTTTCGCCATTGGATTTCGCCAATCGGAGTCAAATTCTCTGCGTAGTGGCTCACTGGTTCAATATCTCGAATAACTTCTTCTACAGGTTTGAATGCGGCTGGCTTTGCAGCAACTTTTTCGGCTTCTACCCTTACAGTCTGGGGAGCAGATCCCGAAAGAATGCGATTAACATCAAAAGGAACAATCGTCGCAACAACACGTTGTAGTTGTGAAATCGGAGCTGCAATCTCTTCTGCAGTTTGATCGTGAAGTAAACGACCTAAGAATCCAGAATAAGCACGTCGAGGCAACAAAAGCGTAAGTTCTACATCCTGTTTTTCAGTCATACGCAAGGAATATTCGAGTGCAGCATTTGGAAGTCTGCGATCGGGGCAGTCGATTAATTCAAGGGTAACGTCATCGAGGGCGTCAGACTTTGCCCAAGCTTCTTGAATTTCTTCTGCACGTCGATCATCGATGACGAAGTGGACTGCACTGAGCTTGCGTGGCTTAAGGCTACGTGCGTATCGAATCGCACCAATAGTTGCTAGATCAACGTTATCTACAAGAACAGTCACATCGTGACGAGCGATTGAGGTTGCGCGTTCTTGCTCACTTGAGACAGTGAGTGCATCTTGTTCCCGTTTGTACTGTTTATTAAAATGTAACATTACAAGTACAAAAATCGGAGATCCAATAACAACAACCCAGGTTCCTTCCGCAAACTTTAAACTTGCGAGGACAGCAACAGTCAGTACAGAGATCACTGCAGTGATGCCATGCAGCATGACCTTGAGATTTAATTTATGTGAACTTGCGATCCACGATTTTTTTGTCATTCCCGCGCTAGTGAGTGCAAAACCAATGAAAACTGTGAGGGCATAAATTGCAGCGAGAACAGTGATACTTGCCCCAGTTGCGATTACCAAAACTAAAGCGCCACCTGCGATAAAGAAAATACCGTTCGAAAAGACAAGACGGTGTCCTCTTTGGCTTAGTCGCTTAGGTAAATAACCATCTCCAGCAACGATATTGACCATATTAGGGAAGGCGCTAAAACATGTATTTGCTCCTGCAAAGAGGATCAACATTGTTCCAAGTTGGGTGAGAATGAATAGACCAGAACCAAGCCAGCTCTCGCCGAGCGCCGCCTTTGCAATCAGGGAGATAACAGTCGGGGTTCCAT
>JBILSO010000121.1:0-2675 GCA_044372065.1 Candidatus Planktophila sp.
TACTGCTCAAATCGCTGAATTACTCGCTGCTGAATTCACAAAGTAAGGCTGGATAGACTGCCCTCTATGACAATCGTTGTAGCAGGCGGCACAGGCCTCGCTGGTTCTGCGATCGTCCGGGCTTACTTTGCAGCCGGTCATGAAGTAATTCCAGTCAATCGTAAGGTCGTCGATCTTTTAGATCGCGATGCAACCTTTAACTTCATCGCATCCGTGAAGCCAACTCTGGTTATTGACGCTGCAGCAAAGGTAGGCGGCATCGGTGCTAACAATGCATTCCCCGTTGAGTTCCTGGCAGATAACTTGCGCATCCAAAGCAATCTCATGGAGGCAGCGCATGCTGCAGATGTTGAGAAATTTATTTTCTTAGGCAGTTCATGTATCTATCCACGCGATTGTGCACAGCCAATCAAGGAAGAGTATTTACTTACCGGACCACTTGAAGAGACAAATTCGGCATATGCAGTAGCAAAGATTGCTGGCATTGAACTTATTAAATCTTTTAGAAAAGAGTACGGGCGAAAGTGGATCTCGTTGATGCCAACAAATCTCTACGGTCCATTTGATAACTTTGAATTACAAGGTTCACACGTGCTCCCAGCGTTTATCCGCCGCTTTGTTGAAGCTACCGAAAGTGGCGCAGCACGCGAAACTTTATGGGGGACAGGATCTCCTAAGCGCGAATTTCTCCACGTCGATGACCTTGCTGCTGCGGTCTTGCATCTTGGCGATAAGTACGACGAGTCAGGACATCTCAATATCGGAACCGGTGATGACCTGACAATTAAAGAACTTGCAGAGATGGTGGCAGAGCTAGCTGGCTTTAAGGGCGAAATTGCTTGGGATTCAACGAAACCTGATGGAACTCCACGTAAGGTCCTTGATGTTGCTAAGGCAAAGTCACTAGGTTGGGCACCAAAGATTTCACTTCGTGATGGAATTGCATCAACAATCGATTGGTACAAGCAGGCAGCAACTAAGGGAGAGTTACGCAGATGAGTAGAAAAGTCGCGCTAATTACCGGTGTTACCGGACAAGATGGCTCTTACCTTGCAGAGTTCTTGCTTGCTAAAGGATACGAAGTACACGGCCTGATCCGCCGCTCATCAACTTTTAATACATCACGTATCGATCACATCTACCAAGATCCACATGAGAAGAACCCAAAGCTCTTCCTTCACTACGGTGATCTCATCGATGGCGTAGGACTCACTAACCTCATTCGCGAAATCAAGCCAACTGAGGTCTATAACCTTGGCGCGCAATCACATGTGCAGGTCTCTTTCACAATGCCGCAATACACAGGACAGGTCGATGCAGTTGGTGCAGTTGGATTGCTTGAAGCGATTCGCAGCGCAGATATCGATACTCGTTTCTATCAAGCATCAACATCTGAACTCTTTGGTTCAACTCCACCACCACAGAATGAGAATTCAGTCTTTAGACCACAGTCACCGTATGCGGCAGCAAAGTTGATGGCCTACTGGTGCACCGTTAACTACCGCGATGGTTATGGCATGCACGCCACTAATGGAATTCTCTTTAACCATGAATCACCTCGTCGCGGTGAAACATTTGTTACTCGCAAGATCACTCGCGCGGTTGCTGCAATTAAAGCGGGCAAGCAAGACAAGCTATTCCTTGGAAATCTTGACGCGGTGCGCGACTGGGGATATGCAAAAGAGTATGTCGAATCAATGTGGTTGATGCTCCAGCAAGATAAGCCAGATGATTACGTTGTTGCTACCGGAGTTGGCGCTACAGTAAAGGATTTTGCTGAGGCAGCATTTAGCCGTGCAGGACTTAACTGGCAGGACCATATTGAGACAGATAAGAAGTACATTCGCCCAACAGAGGTAGATGCACTTATTGGAGATCCATCAAAGGCAGAGAAAGCACTTGGATGGAAAGCCACAACTCATTGGAAAGAACTTGCTGAGTTGATGGTTGATGCTGATATCGCAGCTATCAAATAAGCGTTATAAGCGAAACTTCTGGAGGACTTGCTACGCGAATGCGTGCAAAGGGACTCGTTCCCATTCCTGCAGATACGTGTAGATAAGGCTCATCACCAAACTTTGTTAATCCTCGTGCACGCCAATTAGGTAAATCGCAATTTGTTGTCAGTGCACGTGAGCCACCAATCCACGGAAGTCTCACCTGTCCGCCGTGCGTATGTCCGGCAAAGATCGCATCGAGGCCATCTTCTGACATTCCCTTAAGAATTCGCATATAAGGAGCATGTGTTACACCGATGGCGATATCGCATGCGCCTGGTGCACCTGCAACAAGTGAGTAATCATCGAATTCAAGGTGTGCATCATCTGTCCCGCGTGCTTCGATTGTTGTTCCATTAATTGTGATGGTGGCGCGATGATGGTTGAGATTTTTCCATCCACGAGCCTGTAGACCAAGATCCAACTCTGGCCATGGAAGATCTTCGCCATGAATGCGATCTCCATTATCTGGCAGCAAGTACTTCAGCGGGTTCTTTGGTTTTGGTGCGTAGTAATCATTTGAACCAAAGACAAAAAGTCCTGGAGTATCGAGAAGTGGTTCGAGAGCTTCAAAGACAACAGGCACTGCATCCATATGAGCTAAGAAATCACCTGTACTGATGACAAGGTCGGGCTTGAGTGAAGCAAAAGATTTGATATCTGCAATCTCTGTCTTGC
>JBILSO010000040.1:0-8741 GCA_044372065.1 Candidatus Planktophila sp.
TCTTGCCGGAGACGATGAAGGAGCTCGGCGCACAAGCCCTGCTATCGAATGCCTATCACTTGTATTTACAACCTGGTTCAGATGTCCTCGATGAGGCCGGTGGGCTAGCCCGCTTTATGAATTGGCCAGGGCCGACCTTCACCGATAGCGGTGGCTTTCAAGTTCTCTCACTTGGTGTTGGCTTCAAAAAGGTCTTAGCGATGGATGCCCAGACCTTTAGATCCGATGATGTCATCGCTGGAAATAAGGAGCGCCTCGCCCATGTCGATGACGAGGGCGTGACCTTTAAATCCCACATTGACGGCAGTATGCACCGCTTCACCCCTGAGATTTCAATGCAGGTGCAACATCAAATCGGTGCCGACATCATCTTCGCCTTCGACGAATGTACGACTTTGCATAACACTCGTCGCTATCAGGAGAAGGCGCTAGAGCGCACACGCCTCTGGGGTATTCGTTGCCTTGATGAGCACCAGAAATTGACCGTAGAACGCTCTCAGAAGCCATATCAGGCCCTATATGGGGTGATTCAAGGCGCACAGTACGAAGATCTTCGTAAGAAGGCAGCAACCGATATGGCGGCGCTACGTTCTACCGATCCTGATTCGCCAATTGGCTTTGATGGATTTGGTTTAGGGGGCGCACTCGATAAGAAAACTTTGGGAACAATCCTTACCTGGATGAATGAGATCTTGCCGGCCGAAAAGCCTCGCCACTTACTGGGAATCGGGGCTCCCGAAGACCTTTTCGTCGGTGTCGAAAATGGCATCGATACCTTTGACTGCGTCTTGGCATCTCGGATTGCGCGAACCTCAGCCGTCTACACAATGGTCGGCCGAAATAATCTATCCAATGCCATCAACCGTCGCGCCTTTGAGCCGATCGATGATGAATGCGATTGCTATACCTGCGCCCATTACACCAAGGCGTACCTGCATCACGTCTTCCGCGGTAAAGAGATCATCGCGGCAACTCTTGCGACGATCCATAACGAGCGTTTTATTGTCCGCCTCGTCGATCAGATGCGAGCAGCACTGATTTCAGGAGATTACTTTGAATTCAAGGAACAATTCATGGGTCGCTACAAGCACTTATCGGGACAAGCGCGAGATTAAGTAAGAGCTACTTTGTAATTACTTAGATTACTTAGCGGCAAGACGAGCTTCGCGGCGAATGCGCTGCTCAGCAGGATCTGGAACTGGAACAGCTGCAATCAAGCGACGTGTGTAATCACTCTTTGGATGCTGCAAGATCTGATCGCGATCGCCTACTTCAACAAGTTCACCGTTCTGCATCACTGCAATTCGGTGCGCCAAGATATCTACAACAGCTAAATCGTGAGAGATGAAGAGACAAGCAAAGTTGAGCTTGCCCTGAAGATCCTGAAGCAGGTCAAGGAATCGCGCCTGCACAGATACATCGAGAGCCGATGTCGGTTCATCTGCAATCAAGAGATCTGGAGTCAGCGCGAGTGCGCGAGCAATACCTACGCGCTGGCGTTGTCCACCTGAAAGTTCATGTGGGTAACGGTTGCGGTAACTGCGTGGAAGTTCAACTTGATCAAGCAAATCTTCTACGCGGTGTGCTAGATCAGCTCCCTTTGCTTCTCCTGCCAATAACAGCGGCTCACCAATTGATTCACCGATCGGAAGACGTGGGTTGAGAGATGATGCTGGATCCTGGAAGACGATGCCGGTGTGACGGCGAATTGCGCGGAGCTCTTTTGATTTGGCATTACTGATGTCTTTGCCAACAATCTCGAGCTTTCCTTCCTTGATTGGAATCAAACCAATTGAGGCACGACCAATAGTGGTCTTACCGGAACCAGATTCTCCAACGAGACCAAGGATTTCACCTGGATAAATTTCAAGGCTTACATTCTTGGCAGCGACAAACTCAGGAATACGACCACGCTTTGGATAGGCGATCGTTACGTTTTCAAGTTTGAGAACTGGAGCTGGCTTGGCACTCTCGTTATATGGAAAGGTGCGACGAGCAGTGGAACCTAGCTTTGGAACAGCTGCGAGAAGCTGCTGTGTATATGGGTGCTGCGGGCGATTAAAGATCTGATCTGCAGTTCCGTGTTCGACGGTGAGGCCATCTTTCATCACAAGAATTTCATCTGCCATATCTGCGACGACACCCATATCGTGGGTAATCAACAAGATTGCTGAGTTGAGCTTATCCTTAAGGTTACGCATCAAATCGAGAACTTCAGCTTGAACAGTTACATCCAGTGCTGTTGTTGGTTCATCTGCTACCAAAAGTCCTGGATCACATGCGAGTGCTTGGGCAATCATCGCGCGCTGGCGCTGTCCACCTGAAAGTTGGTGTGGGTACTTATCAATCGATGTAGCTGGATCTGGAATCTCCACCATCGTGATTAGTTCGAGTGCACGTGCACGCGCCTCTTTTGGACCCATATCAAAGTGGGTGCGGAGAGTTTCGATAATCTGGAAACCGATTGTGTAGACAGGGTTAAGCGCGGTCATTGGCTCCTGGAAAATATATGCAACTTCTTTTCCACGGAACTTACGAAGGGTTGAAACCTTCGCGCCGAGCATTTCTTGACCCTTAACTTTGACGCTACCGCTCATGCGTGCATTTGATGCCAGAAGAGTCATCAGACCCATCGCAGTCGTTGACTTACCTGATCCGGACTCTCCCACGATTGCAAGAACTTGGCCAGGTTCAACTTCAAAATTCATATTGACTGCAGCTGGATACCAGATGCCATCTACCCAAAATTCGACGGTGAAATCGTGGACCTTTAGTACTGGCTCGCTCATCGGAGAACCTTTCGTGAGAGACTACTTGTATGAGTAATTCTGAAATGTACCGTCCGAGAAGCAGTTACTTCTTTGCTGGTGCAATCTACATTCTCTGCGCCGGACTTGTTGGCCAAAGTTTCTTCACTGAAACCACCGAAGGGGTTGCTACCACCATCGCGTGGTGCTCGTTGGTTGCCTATGCTTTTCATTTGAGTTTTATTCGCCCCAAGGTCACCTTCTTCGATGAAGGAATCACAATCACCAATCCCTTGAAAGAGATCACTGTCGGCTGGGGTGAAATCGAAGATATTAGCGCTCGATACTCGATGTATATCCAAGTAGGTGGCGAGAAGATTTACGCTTGGGCGGCTCAAGCCCCAGGCAGGTATCACAGCAGAACTGTCCATGCCAGCGAAGTTCGCGGCTTGAAGATCCCTGATCTCCACAACATGAGACCCGGTGAATCGCCTCGTACTCACTCTGGACAAGCTCTCGCTCTTGCTCGCATCCGCTTCGAAGCTTTCCACGCCACTGACAGCAGCGCTCGAGGTACGTGTGACAACCGAACGGAATTTAATCGAAACGGTCTTACCGCTCTGATTACTCTCTTTGTAATTGCCTGCGCACTGAGTATCTTCTAAAACAGCATTAGTCATTTTTTGCTGCATTTCGTGCCTGAACCTTCGCGCGCTCTTTATCTTTCTTAGTCAGACGACGACGTTGACGTGGATCGAAGGCATCACGAAGTCCATCACCAATGAAGTTAATGCAGAGAGCGATGGTAATAATGAGAAGACCTGGCCACCAGAAAAGCCATGGTCGGATTGTAAATGAATCCTGATATTGGCTAATGAGAGATCCCAGAGAAACATCTGGTGCAACAACACCAAAGCCCAAGAAGGAGAGCGCTGTCTCAAGCAAGATCGCGCCCGACATCAACAAGGTAACCGAAACGATGATGACGCCCACTGCGTTGGGAAGGATGTGCTTGAAGATAATGCGGCGATCACTTGCGCCGGCAACACGCGCTGCATCGACGAATTCGAGCTCTCGAAGTTTCAGGAACTCACCTCTCACAAGACGCGAGAGTCCGACCCATGCAAAGAGTCCCAGGTAGAAGGCTAGGAATCCGACGCCGAGGTTACCGAAGTGGTAACCAACAACTGAACCAATAATGATTGTAGGAATTGTGATGATGAAGTCTGTAAAGCGCATCAACACTGCATCGACCCAACCGCGGAAGTAGCCAGAGATTGCACCAACGATGATTCCAATAGTTCCACCGAGAAAACCGATGACCGCTGCTACATAGAGAGAGCGTTGCGCGCCTCTCATCACCATCGCAAAGTAATCTTTGCCGATGTCATCTTGGCCAAATGGATGTCTTCCAAGACCTATGCCGTTTCCATCAATAAATGGTGGAGCTAGATCCAAAGTCGGGCACCCGACGACGCCGTCAGGACATCCCTCAGTGCGAAGATCAAGCAGCTCGTCATAACCAAATCTCCACCAACCCGGGATTCGAATCGGCCCAATTTTTGTTTCTAGCGCAGTAAAGACTGCAATAACAAGGAAGCCGAGTACGAAAACAGATGTCATTGCACCTTTGTGGCGCACAAAGCGACTACGCACAATCTGACCTTGGCTAAGGCCTTCGGTCTCTTTATTCATAATGGCTTGTTCGCCAGTAGTAATTGATTCTTCTTTATCTCTCTTACGCTTCAACATTATTTACCTCCTGCGCCGGCACGAATGCGCGGATCTAGCGCTGAATAAAGTAGATCTGCAATGAGGTTTGCAGAGACAGCCATAAATCCGGTGAGCAAGAAAACACCCATCAGAAGATTGAGGTCGAAGGAGTTGATAGCGGCATAGAAGAGCGTGCCCATTCCAAGCCAGCCAAAGATACGCTCAGTAATAATTGCGCCACCGATGATCGCTGCGAAGTCAACAACCATAATTGTCGCAATTGGGATCATGGTATTTCTAAATGCATGGCGCATGATTACCGTGCGCTCAGTAAGACCCTTTGCGCGCGCTGTCCGAATATAATCTTGATTGAGTACTTCAAGAAGTGTTCCGCGCGCGAATCGAACATAGCCAGCAAATGAAATTAGAAGCAATGCAAGTGTTGGCAAGAACATATGAACAAGCACATCAAGCGTTGTCATCCAGAAATTACCTGGCTCCAGAAGTGCATTTACTTGTCCGATCGTAGGAATTGGACGGAAGTAGACAGCGTCTGTCTCCATATATGGCTTCCAAGTCTGCATCAACTGATCAACGACTACTAGGAATCCCATAATGAAGATGGAGAGGACAGATGTACGAATAATTGGTCCGCGATCGATCTTTGAGAATCGCAGTGAAACAAAGACGGCAAAAGCGAAAGAGGCAATAACAATGAGTGGATAGATCAGAATCTTTGCGTCACGTTCAAAGAGCCACTGAACTGGGTAATAGGTAATGACGGTATACGCCGCCATTGCAAGCGAAGACTTAAGAGCTGCCTTGTTGGTCAGTCCCGTGGAGAGTTGTGTGACGCCAAAGGCCACACCCACCGAGAGAATGCCGAGCACTATCGGGCCTAGCGATGGATTAGCAAACCAACCAGTAGCGCTGAGGAAAGAAAGAAGTGCAAAGTTTGCAGCAAATACACCAGTGAAAATCATAAGTACTCGTTTTCGAGTACCGCTGATAATGGCCGACCAGAAGACACCACTGGCCACACTCAGCCCAATCAGCCACTGAGGTGAGATCGTGGGTTCGCCAAGGAAGGTGTTGAATTGAATTGCTAGGTACTCCTTGAGTAGAACAGCAACCCAGAAAATTGGAAGTGAGAAGAGGAGGAAAGAAACAAATGTCATTGCGTAGTCGAAGCGAGAGTACTGACGAAGCGCGGTAATGATTCCAATTGAGATACCGACAATGATTGCAATGATTGTTGCTGCTGTCACAAGTCTAAGCGTGATTGGAAGAGCGACCATAATTTCATCGATTACCGGCTTAGAGGTACGAGTTAATCCAAAATCAGGGCTACCAATAAAGATTCCAAGAACACCGCGTAGCCATATGAAATAGCGCAGCGGTGGCGGTACATCTAGCTGAAGGTCACGAGTAAGGGCGATTATCTGCTGCTTGGCATTGAGTTCATTGCTCAGACGTAGCTCACCAAGTGGGTCGCCGGAGATTGCTGCCAAGTTGTACAAGATAAAACTTGAGCCGAAGAGAATGACAAAGAGAACTCCCAGGCGACGTGAGATGTATGCAATCACTTTTTCAAGTACACCCTTCGATTATCTGCATTTGTGGTTCTTCGTACAATAGTTCGGAATTGTATCCGAAGGAGCAAGAAAGAGTGGCATCCAGATTGCTCTGGATGCCACCCCATTCTTTACTTATTTTTCACACATTCAATCTCAGAAGAGACTTAGTTTGTGAAGTACCAATCCCATAGGTTCCAAATGAGTGTTGGAGAGAATGGTGATGGTGCAACGCCCTGTAACTTAGCGTTAACGCCGTTAGCTGATGGGTGCTGGAAGACAGGAAGCGAAATCGCATCCTTCATGAGCTCCTGATCAACTGTGAGGTAGCGAGCTTTGATCTCAGCAGCGGTGTAAGGCTTTTCACCGAGCTCTTTGTAGATCTTATCGATCACTGGGTTTGAGTATCCGGTGAGGTTATTGCTGTTACCGGTGGCGTATGTTCCAACGTTTCCTGACTGGAATGCAGCGCTCTTTACCCAAGCAAAGAATGCAGCGTCATACTTTGGATCCTCAAGGTATGAAGACCAACCTGATGTAGGTGTTACATCTACATCAAAGCCTGCCTTTGCCCATTCAGCCTTTGCAAGTGCAGCCTGTGAAACACGACGTGCGTTTGATGGCTGTCCGAAGAGAAGCTTGATCTTTACAGATCCGCTACCTGCTGCTGCATCTGGGAAGTGCTTCTTCACTAATGCAAGTGCTTGCGCTGTACGTGATGCTTGTGTACCTGCAGTGAACTTAGAGACACCTGACTTAGCAATGAGATCCTTGTACATAGGCTCTCCGTTAAAGACCATCAATGAGTTCATCAACTCTGACTTAGCGTTGATTGGCTTGATGATCTTTGACATGATCTCGTCACGTGGGTATGAAAGGAAGAACGCTGTACGTAGATCCTTTGCCTTCTGTGACATTCCAGCAAATGGACCGTTGTATGGCTCTGTTGTTCCGTATGCAGGACCAACGCGGAGGTCAAGGTGCTCGTAAACAGCCTGATCTCCACCGATTACCTTAACTGCAGGTGCCATTGCCTTAAGGAGCGCAACTGCATCTGCTGTTGGCTGACCGGCGTAGATATCTACTTCACCGTTCTTAAGTGCCTGTGCAGCAGCAGTTCCGTCGCCGATAACCTTGAATACAACGCGCTCAAGGCTCTTAACCTTCGGACCTGAGTTGTACTTAGGGTTGCGGACCATTGTTACGGAGCCGTTAGCTACAGCTGTCTTAACCATGAATGGACCGTTACCAACAAGAAGAAGTGGATTGGTTGAGGCGTTTACAGTGTTGATCTTGTAATCGAGTGACCAGACCTTTGCGATCTTCTTCAGAGTTGCTGTGTTGTATGTATCGAATGCCTTAAGGAATCGCTCTTTAGCTGCGATGTTCTCTGCAACTGTTCCGAGCTTTGTCTTTCCTTCAGCCATCAAGATCAGTGTGTGCACTGGTGATGGGCCAGGTGAAAGTAGGCGCCAGTCTGGTACCTGTGAATCGTATTCAATGGTGACTGACATCTTGTCTTTAGAAAGGATTGGAAGACCAACGACTGCCTGCTCGTAAAGTCCACCATATCCAAGTGAGTCAAATGCTGGAGCTACATCTGGATCGCTTGGATCTCCAAGACCCGCAATCTGTGAATATGTTCCAGCTGATGTGACGTGTGTAAGAAGTAGATCGATACCGTTGATAGGTGTTCCATCTGACCAGACACGACCCTTGTTGACTGTGTACTGAACCTTGAATGGCTTCTGACTTACAATCTTGTAGGTACCAAATTCGGTGTTATCTACAAGTGTTGCCTTGTTGTTGTAATACGTGAAGCCGATACCTGAAAGGTAAGCAACATCTGTGTTGAACGTAAGGTTCATGTTTGAAACGCTTGGGTTCAAGCCTGTCAAAGCATTACTTTGTACGATTTGTACTGTGGTCTTTGGCGCTGCATTAGCTGGGCTAAGCAGACCGAAAGCAAGACCAGCCGTTGCAGCTGTAGCAATTGCTACGCGTGCGACACGGTTTAGCTTCATAGTTCCTCCTAGAGGGGGTTATTAGACGGATGTGAAGAGTCGACCTACCTCACAGCCATCTTTGGGTGGCCAAAGTCTGCCGTAGGCCTAGGCAATAGGCAATTGGCGGAGATAACGATTAGGCCACGATTAAGCGTGAAGGGGTGCCCCAAGAGGCTTGGGCTTAGGGTGATTTATGTGGTTGAACCAGCACCTTCAGCACCTTCAGCACCTTCAGCGCGAGCCTTATCTATTGCTTCAGTCGTCAGAACTCTGATCGCATAGAGAAAGAGGAGAAAACCCAAGGCTGCTCCCACAAAGTAGACCGAACGGAAGGCCATCTCGCGTCCGAAAGGACCTTCAAAAGCAGCTACCAATCCGCCGCCAACCAAGGTTCCGATAGGGATTGTTCCCCAGGCAAAGAATCGATAGACGCTATTCACGCGCCCCAGAAGGTTAGTTGGGATCAGGCTTTGTCGAAGAGAGACAGTCACGACATTCCATAAAACCCCAGTGAACGTGGAAACGGCTACCAATAACCAGACGACCTGCCACATATATGTGAAGCCGATAAGTAACGTGCAGAGGGGCATCGCAAATAGCGCCAAGGCCAGTGAACGTCCACTTCCAATCTTCTCGGAAACTTTGGGGCCGAGTAGCCCTCCGAGAATTCCACCAACGGCAGCAGCTGTTCCAAGAACGGC
>JBILSO010000041.1:0-8567 GCA_044372065.1 Candidatus Planktophila sp.
TCGCGGCCAAGAGATGTCCTTTCAGACAAAGATTTTTAGTTTGTTGTTAAACAAACCCGGGGACGCACAACTATTTGGTCTCAGCCGCTATATGCCCTGACCATAGAAGATTTTTGCGAAGGGTCAGGATATCGCTCACCCCCCGACCCTGTCCAACCGGGGTCTTATACCCCTAAATCCCAGAGTTGTCATGGGATTTCTCAGCCTTCTGTGGGCGGCTCACGCCTAACTTCCCGCCTCAACCCGCCCTTAAATTGAAAGAACCCCAGTGGTTCGAGCGGAGAAATCCTTCTTGGGGATTTCGCAGCCGAACCCTGGGGTTCTTACCAACGAAGAAATTACTTAACTGTAACCTTCGCGCCAGCTGCTTCGAGAGCTGCCTTTGCCTTGTCTACATCTTCCTTCTTGCCCTTTTCGATCAGGGTTGCAGGAGTTCCATCTACAAGATCCTTCGCTTCCTTCAAGCCGAGGCTTGAATTGATATTGCGAACTTCCTTGATGACAGCAATCTTCTGTGAGCCTGCATCTTCAAGAATAAGTGTGAACTCATCTTGACCTGCATCTGCTGCGCCGCCTGCTGCTGCGCCGCCTGCTGCTGCAACTGCTACTGGAGCTGCTGCTGTGACATCGAATTCTGTTTCAAATGCCTTGACGAACTCTGAGAGTTCAACAAGTGACATTTCCTTGAACTGTGACATCAAATCTGCTTGTGAGAGCTTTGCCATTTTTATTTATCCTTTTCTTATTCCGCTGGAGTTTCTGCTGCATCTGTTGCTTCTGCAGCAACTTCAGCGACAACTTCTGGTGTTTCTTCTGGTGTTGCTTCAGCAACTGGAGCTGCTTCTTCAACGACGGCTTCAGCAACTGGAGCTGCTTGAGCCACTGGAGCAGATGCCGGAGCACTTGCCTCCATCTTGATGCGTAGTGCATCGAAGACTCGCGCTGCCTTAGCAAGCGATCCCTTCATTGCACCAGCAAGCTTTGCCAAGAGAACCTCGCGAGATTCAAGATCTGCAAGCTGCATGATTTCAGCTGTAGTTACAAGTCGTCCTTCGTAGATTCCACCCTTGATAACAAGCAGTGGGTTCTCCTTCTGGAAGTTCTTGAGGTGACGAGCTGCATCAATTGGATCTCCCTTGACGAAAGCAAGAGCAGACGGACCGGTGAGAAGATCATCAGTGATCTCAACGCCAGCGCCTTTTGCTGCAATCTTTGTAAGGGTGTTCTTTACAACTGCGTACTTGGTGTCAGCACCAAGCGTGCGACGCAATTGCTTCATCGAAGTCACGGTGAGACCGCGATATTCGGTGAGGTATGTCGCAGTAGCTGTACGGAAGTCTTCCGTCAGTTCTGCAACTGATGCTTCTTTATCTGGGCGAGCCATTCGGTTCACCTTTCCTTTTACATTGTGACCTTGGGATAAAAAAGAAAAAATCCGTGACGCGTAAGAGCGCACGGATTAACGTGAACACCTACGCGGGCTGAGATTCCTCAATTATCGAAACTCTTTCGAGAGACGACCTGCGGTCTTTGGTTATGGGGCAACTCTAAAGGGAGCCCCTTTGACCCGTCAAATCACCCTTTGCGCGGGGCTCTTCTCACAAGAATTGTTGAGGCAGCGATAGATAAGACCACGGCGAGGAGAAGACCGGTGAACTGAGATTCGGAGATGGCATCTTGCGAATAAGCCAAGCTACCTAAGACGAATGAGAACTCACCTATCTGACTGACTCCGATTCCCATCATTGGTGACTTTGCTTTGAGCTTTCCGATCTTTGTCAAAAACATCGTCGGGAAAGTTTTCAGCCCAACCATCAATACAAGAAGCAAGAGAGCAAAAGGTGCTGCATCAGCTATTTGATTTGGTTGGATCAGAGTTCCTACAACTACAAAGAAGAGGACCGCAAACAAATCGCGGAACGGCAAGATGGATTTTCTTACCTCTTCTGTGTCATGGCTATGGTTAATGGCAAGACCAGCTACGAAGCCAGCTAACGCCATTGGAATATCAAAAACAACTGTTCCTAGTGCAGCCAAAACCAAGCCGAAGGAAACTGAGTAAATCAAAAAGAGATCTTTTTCCCAACGAACAGCTTGCAAGATGCGAGGCAATATTCGTGAAGCAACAAATGCCAGTGCAGTAAATGCAAACAATCCACCGATCGAGAAGATGAGCGACTTCTCACTAGCTCCAAAGAATGTCAGCACGATTGCAGCTGCCGCGACTCCGACTAGATCTTGTATCAGTGACCAACCAAGGAGTGCTTCTTCTGTCTGGGCATCAGTTCTACGCCGAGGGCTTCTCGTGATATTTACAATGACAACGCTCGAAGACATTGCTACAGCAAGTGAAAGAAGTAGGGCTGGAAAAATCTCTAAACCAAGAAGAAGAAATACTGGAGTGCCTACGAGAACACCAAAGCCCATCTGCGCAGGAACACCCCACAGCAACGATCTCTGTTCGCGACTAATTTTTTTGAGATCTAACTCAATACCTACTTCGAAGAGGAGTAAGACGATGCCGATATCAGCAAGTAGCGCTAGCTGGTTATTGTCGGCAACAAAGCCTGGGGTAAAGGGAGAAACCAATAGGCCGGTAAATAGGTAACCAATAACTGAAGGCAAACCAACTTTGCGTGCTGCAAAACCCATGGTCGCAGCAGCGCTGAGCACTACTCCTACATTGAGGACTAGCGGTGCTGTTTCAACAATTGATGCCATGACATAAGGATAAGCGTTGTGGAATTTTCATGGGAGAAATAAAACTGGCTCTCAGCGGAGGGAAAGCAATACCCGGCTAATCGCAGAGACTTTAACGAGCAAGTCTCAAGATAGCCGGGTATTGCTTGAAGAAATTAGTTAGCTGCTGGCTCACGAACGAGATTGGGATCTACAGCGATTCCAGGTCCCATCGAAGTTGAGACAACTGCCTTTTGCACATAGCGACCCTTTGAAGAGTTTGGCTTTGCGCGAAGAACTTCATCCATTGCAGCTGCGTAGTTATCCGCAAGTTGCTCGGCAGTAAATGAAACCTTGCCGATGATGTAGTGAAGGTTAGAGTTCTTATCAACGCGGAATTCAATCTTTCCGCCCTTGATGTCCTTAACAGCCTTGGTGACATCTGTTGTCACTGTGCCTGTCTTTGGGTTTGGCATCAAGCCACGTGTTCCAAGAACCTTACCAAGACGACCAACCTTGGCCATCAAATCTGGTGTTGCAACGACTGCATCAAAGTCCAAGCGGCCCTTTGAAACTTCGTCGATCAATTCATCTCCACCGACGATATCTGCACCAGCAGCGCGAGCTTCTTCAGCGCGCTCACCGTTTGCAAATACAAGAACGCGAGCAGTCTTACCGGTTCCGTGTGGAAGGTTTACTGTTCCGCGAATTGCCTGGTCGGCTTTCTTTGGATCAACACCAAGAACGAGTGCAACTTCAACAGTTGAGTCGTACTTAGTTACTGATGTCTCTTTGGCAAGTGTTACTGCCTCAAGCGGTGTGTAGAGGTGGTCTTGCTTTACCTTTTCAGCTGCCGCGATGTATTTCTTTGAGCGCTTCATTTCATCCTCTTTCGTCAACTCATACGAGTTGATGTAGTGGTTGTGGTTAGCGAACCAGCGAGGTTCTCCCACATCTCAAGGCCGATTTGGCCTCGAGAAACTTTATTTATTAGGCCGAAACAGTGATTCCCATTGAACGAGCTGTGCCCGCGATGATCTTCGCTGCTGCCTCAATGTCATTTGCATTGAGATCTGCCATCTTTGTTGTTGCGATCTCCTTGACCTGAGCCATGGTGATATTTGCAACCTTAGTCTTGTGAGGAATCGCTGATCCCTTTTCGACGCCAGCTGCCTTCAAGATAAGACGTGATGCTGGTGGTGTCTTCGTGATGAAATCGAATGAGCGATCTTCGTAGACAGTGATCTCTACTGGGATGATCTGACCCTTTTGGCTTTCAGTCGCAGCGTTGTATGCCTTGACGAATTCCATGATGTTGACACCATGCTGACCAAGGGCAGGACCTACTGGAGGAGCTGGTGTTGCCGCTCCTGCTTGGATCTGCAACTTGATGAATCCAGTTACCTTCTTCTTTGGTGCCATTTTTTCTACCTTTTCCTTTTTTCTTATCTGTTAAATCTTGATTAGATCTTTTGGACTTGATGGAATGAAAGTTCTACAGGGGTTTCGCGACCAAAGATGGATACGAGAACCTTGAGCTTTGCCTGCTCTGGCATGATCTCTGAGATCGATGCTGGAAGAGTCGCAAATGGACCATCCATCACAGTTACAGATTCCCCAACTTCGAAATCAACAACCTTGATATCTGGCTTATCTGACTTCTTCACTGGGCGTGGAGCAAGAATCTTTTCAACTTCATCCATGCTTAATGGACTTGGGTGGTGAGCGTTACCAACAAAACCTGTCACACCTGGAGTGTTACGAACTGCAGACCAAGACTCATCTGTGAGCTCCATACGAACAAGAACGTAACCTGGGTAGATGTTGCGCTTAACCATCTTGCGCTGACCATTCTTGATTTCCATGATCTCTTCTTCAGGAACTTCAATCTGGAAAATGTAATCTTCCATGTTCAGTGACTGAATACGGTTGACCAAGTTGCCCTTGACCTTCTTCTCGTATCCGGCGTAAGAGTGGATGACATACCAGTCACCAATGGCTGCACGAAGTGTGCGGCGGAATTCTGCGTTCGGATCGTTCTCATCTGATTCGATATCGCCATCTTCATCGCTTGCGAGCGCGAGATCATCAACAGAAGAAATCTCTGACGTGTCAGCAGCAACTGTCTCGACAACCTCTTCTACTGAGGTTTCAACGACAGGCTGGGCAAGCTCATCCGCGTTGGCAGCAAGTGCTGCTTCGAATGCGTCTGGCTTTACATCTTCGCTCATTGTGATCTCTTCCAACCTTTACCTAATTACCGCTACCCGAATACCCAGAAAACGATCTTGGTAAGAACCAAGTCGAACAGGGAGACGACTGCAATGATGAATAAAACGAATACAAGAACAACAGCTGTATATGTTGAGAGTTGCTTGCGTGTAGGCCATACAACTTTCTTAAGCTCTGAAAGTATTTGGCGATAGAAAAGTCCAACGCGCGCGAAGAGACCAAGCTTCTGCTCGGTCGATTCAACTGACTCTGTCATCGTTCTTCCTTTCTCTCTTACATACTCTCTAATACTTCTTTACTACTCTGTACAACACTTGCAGGGCAGGAGGGACTCGAACCCCCAACCGGCCGCTTTGGAGACGGCAACTCTAGCCAATTGAGCTACTGCCCTTCGCGACGAGTAGGCATGCCAAGGCAGGCCTAATTTGTCGTGAGCGTCGAAGTGTAGGGGCAGAGATGGCCTCAGGTAAAACTGAGCGTGCGCACAGGCGGCAATACGGCAGACTTACCCCATGAGCAGAGTCGCAGCCCGAATAGCAGCAATCGCAGAATCAGCCACCCTTGCAGTGGATGCAAAGGCGAAAGCGTTAAAAGCTGCCGGTCGTCCAGTTATTGGTTTTGGCGCTGGCGAACCAGATTTTCCTACCCCAGCCTATGTTGTTGAAGCAGCAGCGGCGGCGACAAAGATCGTTGCAAATCATCGCTACACACCAGCTGCTGGTCTGCCTGAAATGCGTCAAGCAATTGTTGATAAGACTAAGCGCGATTCCAATTACGAAATCACTGTTGATCAAGTTCTTGTTACCAACGGTGGCAAACAAGCTGTCTATCAAGCATTTGCAACAATCATTGATCCGGGCGATGAAGTTTTACTTCCATCTCCTTACTGGACTACATATCCTGAATGTATCCAGCTTGCTGGTGGCGTTGCAGTTGAAATTTTTGCTGATGAGACTCAGAACTACTTGGTAACAGTTGAACAACTTGAAGCTGCACGAACACCAAAGACCAAAGCGCTTCTCTTCTGCTCACCATCAAACCCAACTGGATCTGTCTACACACCAGAGCAAGCTAAGGCGATCGCAGAGTGGGCTGTCGCCAATAACATTTGGATTATCTCTGACGAGATTTATGAGCACCTTCTCTATGACGGCGCTACAGCACCTTCTCTTCCTGTTCTTGTTCCAGAGTTAGCCGATACTTGCATCATCATTAACGGCGTTGCCAAGACATATGCCATGACTGGTTGGCGCGTAGGCTGGATGATCGGACCTAAAGATGTTATTAAGGCTGCGACCAACTTGCAATCTCACCTGAGCTCAAATGTTTCCAACGTTTCACAGCGTGCAGCAATTGCTGCTCTCACAGGAGATCTCACTGCTGTTCATGAGATGGGCGTTGCCTTTAATCGTCGCCGCAAACTTATTGTTGATCTTCTCAACGAGATTCCAGGATTTGTCTGCCCTGTTCCACAAGGTGCTTTCTATGTATACCCATCGGTCAAGGGTGTGCTTGGTAAGACCATTCGTGGAAAGACTCCGCAAACATCAGCAGAACTAGCAACACTGATTCTCGAAGAAGTTGAAGTTGCAGCAGTTCCTGGTGAGGCATTTGGACCATCTGGATATCTACGTTTTTCATACGCAACAAGCGATGAAGATATCGTCGAAGGAATCGGTCGAATCAAAAAACTACTTACAGAAGGCTAAATCTCTACCCCAACAAGATTTACCTCTGCCTCAAGAGTTATTCCAAACTTCTCTTTCACTTGATCACGTGCGCGCTTAGCAAGTTGTGCAATATCCGACGCGGTTGCATCACCTGCGTTAGTCAACGCCAAGACGTGCTTTGTCGAAATTCTGGCACCACCAACTTCATCGCCCTTATGTATTCCTGCATTTTCAATCAACCATGCGGCTGAAATCTTTACTCGCCCATCAATAAGTGGCCACTTTGGGGCTGCATCAGGGAGAGCATCTGCTGCTTGCTGAGAAATAATTGGATTGGTAAAAAATGATCCAGCAGACCAAGAATCATGATCGTCGGCCGATAACAACATTCCTTTGCTTGCGCGAAGTTCTAACACTGCATCACGAGTTGCAGCCACAGGTGCGTGATCGCCTAATTGCACACCCAATTTTCTAGCGAGCTCAAGATAAGTTATTGGATCACTCTCTTCACCGATGCGAATCTGGAACTGGACCTCTAAAACAACGTATCGACCAGGATGGGCCTTGAAGTGGGAGTAACGATATGAAAATTCACATTCGCTATTAGTAAAAGTCTTAAGCGTTTTTTCTTGACGATCATAAGTGCGCACTCGTGTGATGAATTCTGAGACTTCATGACCGTATGCGCCAATATTTTGAATAGGTGCAGCGCCCACTGTGCCAGGAATTCCGCTTAGGGTTTCAAGACCAGCAAAGCCGCGCTCGATAGTAAGAGCTACAAAGTCATCCCAATTTTCACCTGCGCCGATTGTCAGCGTTGCTCCACTGCACGCATCAACTTCTGAAACCAGCGCACTATTTGCAATATGAATAACTGTTCCCGCAAAACCAGCATCCGAGATGAGCACATTGGTGCCGCCGCCGAGGATTAAGACCGGAGAATCACCTGCATCATTAAGGGCCTGAATTATTTCACTTTCAGTATGGACTTCAACAAACTTTGTAGCCGGGCCACCCACGCGAAGGCTGGTGTATTGGGATAACTCGGTCATGTAGAAAGATTACCTGCGCGGAGACAAAATTGCGCTTTTACCTCTGTACTTATCCAAGATACGGTCGTAATTCTTCTTGGATTGAAGATCACGAAAATCTGGATCAACATCGTGATAACCATGGTGACGCTCTTGCGTGAGAGGAAGCTCCATCTGTAGCAACCTTCCCCCTGCTTGGCGGATCTTGAGTGAGTACTCGATATCTGCATTTCGATAGTAAAGAGCGCGTGGATTAAATCCACCGACTTCGATCATCGCAGCACGATTAAATGCCATGAAGTAAGAGAAGAGAACATCCACTTCGCCAACGCCTCGGTCATCCACACTTCGCCAATCATCTTCAGTGTTGATCAATCCCCCACGCCAACCAACTGCTACGTATTCACCCTTTTCAAGTTCTGCAACTACGGGAGTAATCGCATCACCGGTAAAACGAGTTGAGGGATCCATAACAATCACATACTTGCTCTCAACTTTTTCAAGAAAAACATTTGCGCAATCTCCCCAAGCAGCTCCTGGGTTTACCGAGACTAAATATGTGCGCTTATCTATCTGTTCCGATAATGACCCAGCATCACCAATTGCAATTATGGCGACGCCACAATCACTGTTGGCCTTAATTGCTTTAACAGTCTCTAAAGCATCTTCTGTGAATCCTTCTACGATCAAACCAACTGTGACTTCTTTTCCCAGATCAATGGTGCGAATATCGCGTGGGTAGGCAAGGGTGATGTAAGGCTTCTTGGGCTTTAGCTCATATCCACCTGCTACATCTACAACTTCAAAGCCAGCAGCAGCAATTTGATTACGGAGCTGATCAGAGCGTGCCCAATCTTTTGCAGCACGTGCATCTACGCGAGCATCTGCAAGCGCCTTTACTGAATCAGGAGCACTCACTTCTTCACAACCGCCTTAGCCATTCCTAAAACCTTTA
>JBILSO010000042.1:0-8530 GCA_044372065.1 Candidatus Planktophila sp.
ACCAACGAGACGGAGCGAACGAGATCTGCTCCTATTTCCTTTGCAACAGATGCTGCTACAGATTCGCTGACAGATGAGTCAACCGTGATTGCCATCAGCGCGCTTCCGCCCTGAGCCTGTCGCGCAACTTGCATCCCTGCAATATTGATCTTGGCAGCACCGAGTGCGTTTCCAACTGCGCCGACAACTCCTGGGCGATCGGTATAACGCAAGAAGAGCAAATTCTCAGTTGGTGGAAGATCGAGATCGAAGGCATCGATTGCAATGATCTTCTCCACTTTACGGATTCCCATCAGTGTTCCGTCAACCTTGATTGACTTTCCATTGCTTAGCGCAAGATGGAGAGAGATCATGCTGCGGTATTCAGGGCTATCAGGTGTCGTTGTAACGCTTGAACTTACTCCGCGCTCTGCAGCTAGCCCTGGTGCATTGACGTATGTGACATCCTCTGCACCTGCGGCAAGAAGTGCGCCCTTAAGCGCGCTAATTGCGAGAACGGAAGAATCATGTCCAGAGATATCTCCCATGACGGTGATCTCCATGCTGACAGGAAGTTCTCCAGCTAGCGCTGTTCCGATTTGTGCCATCTTCTCTACTAGCGGAAGTGATGGACGAATCTCATCGTGGATCGCTCCACCTTTTACGTTAACTGCATCAGGGACAAGTTCACCGCCGAGTGCTTTGCGCACAGAGACAGCAACTGCAATTCCTGCACGCTCTTGCGCTTCATCAGTAGAAGCTCCAAGGTGAGGTGTTGCAACTACCTGATCGAGTTCAAAGAGCGGTGAATCTGTGCATGGCTCAGTTGCGTAAACATCTAAGCCAGCTCCTGCAACGCGGCCCTCTTTGATTGCGTTATAGAGAGCGGTCTCATCAAGAACGCCACCACGAGCGGCATTAATAATGCGCACTTCTGGCTTTACATTCTTGAGTGCTTCTTCACCAATGAGATTTGCTGTCTCTTTTGTCTTTGGTAGGTGGATAGTGATGAAATCACTACGCTTCAAAAGTTCATCGAGCTCGACTAACTCAACGTTAAGTTGAGCAGCGCGCGCTGGTTGCAAATAAGGATCGTAGGCAATGACTTTCATGCCAAATGCCTGCATACGATGAGCCACAAGTTGTCCGATACGACCAAAACCAACGATGCCAAGAGTCTTCTCGAAAAGTTCAGCACCTGTGTACTTAGAACGCGCCCACTTTCCGTTGCGCAAGGCAGCGTGAGCAGGTGAAACAAAGCGTGCAGATGCCAACAAGAGCGCGATGGCAAGTTCTGCTGCAGAGACGATATTTGAGGTTGGAGCATTAACAACCATGACACCTGCCGCAGTAGATGCAGGAATGTCAACGTTATCTAGACCAACTCCGGCTCGTGCAATAACGCGTAGCCCTTTAGCTGCGGCGATCGCTTCAGCATCCATTTTGGTTGCAGAACGAATGAGGACCGCATCGACTCCCTTACCAAGAGCTTCAAGAAGCTCAGCTCGGTTAGCGCCGTCGCAGTTACGTACTTCAAAGTCAGGACCTAACGCTTCAAGCGTTGCTGGACTTAACTCTTCTGCAATAAGAACAACTGGTTTAGCCACGAGATGCGCTTCCTTCTTTGTAATCATCCTTGTTGGTGTTCTTCATCCAGCTAAACATCTTACGAAGTTCGCGACCAACCGCCTCGATTGGGTGTGTCTCGCCCTTTGCGCGAAGTGCCTTAAATTCTGGAGCGCCGGCTTCTTGATCATCAATGAAGCGCTTTGCAAATGCTCCTGATTGGATATCTGCAAGAACTGCCTGCATATTCTCCTTCACGCGAGGATCAATAACACGAGGACCTGAGACGTAGTCACCGAACTCAGCTGTATCTGAAACTGACCAGCGCTGCTTTGCGATTCCACCTTCGTACATCAAATCTACGATCAATTTGAGTTCGTGGAGACATTCAAAGTACGCAACCTCTGGCTGGTATCCAGCTTCGGTCAGAACTTCAAAGCCGTACATCACGAGCTGTGATGCACCACCACAGAGAACTGATTGCTCGCCGAATAGATCGGTTTCGCACTCTTCAGTAAATGTTGTGAGGATTCCGCCAGCGCGAAGTCCACCGATCGCCTTTGCATAAGAAAGTGTGAGTGGCCATGCGTTTCCAGTTGAATCTTGTTCAACTGCAACGATCACTGGAACTCCGCGACCTGCTGAGTACTCACGGCGAACCAAGTGGCCTGGACCCTTTGGTGCAACCATACAAACATCAACATTTGCAGGTGGTGTGATGTAACCGAAACGAATATTAAATCCATGACCAAAGAAGATCGCGTCGCCAGCTTTTAGGTTTGGCTCGATTGATTCTGTGTAGATGTGACGCTGTACGTGATCTGGTGCCAAGATCATAATGACGGTTGCTTCCTTAACTGCATCAGCAACACTTGTAACGCGAAGGCCTGCTTCTTCGGCCTTTGCGCGAGATGGTGAACCATCCTTAAGGCCAACTCGCACATCAACACCTGAGTCACGAAGACTCAGTGCGTGTGCATGGCCTTGTGAGCCGTAACCGATGATCGCGACCTTGCGACCCTGGATGATTGAGAGATCTGCATCCTCTTCGTGATACATCGTTGCCACGGTATTTCTCCTTTTTCGTTTTTGCTATCGAGATCTAGTTTAGTTCTGATAATCGGGTTGGGTGTCGTGCTTTGTATTCGCGATCGCACCTTCGAGTACCTCTTCAATGCGGATTACGTTGATTAACTTGTCCAGCTGGGCCATCACTTGCTCGAGGGAGTGACCTTCGACACTTACCTCAATAATCATCTTTGAAATTTTCGGATTCTCTGTCGGCCCTACGACGAGTGAATCAATGTTGTAGGTACGGCGAGCGAAGAGCCCAGCAACGCGTGCAAGAACGCCGGGTTCGTTTTCGACGAGAACTTCTAGTTTATGAATGGCCATTAGAGCTCCTGTGAATCCCAGTCAGGCGCGGTAGCGCGAGCGATCATGATGTCATCATTAGAAGTACCTGCTGCAACCATCGGCCAGACCATCGCATCACGATGAACTCTAAAATCAACAACGACTGGTTGGTCATTAATTGACATAGCTTTTTCGATTGTTGCATCAACATCTTGTGGACGTTCACACGCGAGACCAACACAACCCATGGCCTCTGCCAACATTGGGAAGTTAGGGACGCGTTTTGATTCAAGGCTGGTATTTGAATAGCGACTGTCATAAAAGAGGGTCTGCCATTGGCGAACCATTCCAAGACTCTCGTTATTAATAATCGCAATCTTTACCGGGATGTTGTTGAGTGCGCAGGTGACAAGTTCTTGATTTGTCATCTGGAAGCAACCATCGCCATCGATAGCCCAGACAGTTGTATCTGGTGCGCCAACTTTTGCACCCATTGCAGCAGGAACGGCATAGCCCATCGTTCCCGCGCCACCTGAGTTGAGCCAGGTGCGTGGCTTTTCATACTTCACAAATTGCGATGCCCACATTTGATGCTGACCAACGCCAGCTGCAAAAATTGTGTCTGGCCCGGAGATCTGGCTCAGGCGTTCAATAACAAATTGTGGTGAGAGTGAACCATCAGTTGGCAGGTCATATCCCAGCGGATATGTCGCACGTAATTTATTCATTGATTGCAACCATGGTGCGAGATCTGCAGCGCTCTTTGCAAGAGCTGCTTTCAGTGCAGGAATCAACGCTTTCATCGTCTCGCGAACATCACCAATGACGGGAACGTCGGCATAACGATTCTTGCCGATTTCAGCAGGGTCAATATCTGCGTGAATTACCTTAGCGTTGACGGCAAAGGTAGAGAGCTTTCCTGTCACGCGATCATCAAAGCGTGCGCCCAAAGTAATGAGTAGATCGGCTTTTTGTAACGCAGTCACTGCCGCAACGGTTCCGTGCATTCCAGGCATTCCCATGTGTAATGGATGTGAATCTGGGAACGCACCGCGTGCCATCAGAGTTGTAACTACTGGCGCACCGAGAAGTTCTGCAAGTTCAAGGAGTTCACGTGAAGCATTTGCCTTAATGACACCGCCGCCGACATAGAAGACTGGCTTATGTGAAGACGCAATAAGCGCTGCAGCATCGTTGATTGCGCCTTGGTTAGGCATCACCTGTGGCTTGTAACCGGCTAGCTCGATAGTTGCTGGCCAGCTGTAAGTCGTCTCTTTCTGAAGTGCATCTTTTGCAATATCGACAAGAACTGGTCCAGGACGACCAGTGGTTGCAATATGAAAAGCTTCTGCAATCACACGAGGGATATCGTTTGGGTTGGTTACAAGGAAATTATGTTTTGTAAATGGCATTGTGATGCCGCGAATATCTGCCTCTTGAAAGGCATCGGTACCGATTGCAAGGGATGGAACTTGTCCCGTGATTGCAACCATTGGAACTGAATCCATGGCTGCATCGGCTAAAGGTGTAACGAGATTTGTTGCACCTGGTCCAGATGTTGCGATACATACGCCTGCACGGCCTGTGACTTGCGCATAACCTGTTGCGGCATGGCCAGCGCCTTGTTCGTGACGAACCAAGATGTGGCGAATTGTGGAATCAAAGATTGGATCGTAGGCGGGAAGAATTGCGCCACCTGGAATACCAAACATGACATCTACGCCTGCTGCTTCAAGGCTTTTCACCAATGAAGTAGCTCCATTCATTGCCGTGCCGTTTGCTGTTGGTACATGTGCCATCTTTCGTACTCCTTTCCCTCTCGAACCATTAAATGAAAAAACCCTCAGATACCTGAGGGCGCGCGTGACAAAAAGGCACGCGCTATCGAATCACCACCACTGATGAAGCGAGAGCGCGAGTTGTTGTCATAGTCATATTCTCCAACGCGAAGGGCAAAGCGTCAAGGCGTGAGATGAGCATCTCACAATATGAGAGCGCTCATAGGGAAGGCGTTAGTCGCAGACGGCCCCACGAGAGGCCGTACCCACAAGCCGTGAATATTTATTGAGTACGCCACGGGTGTATTTATGTGGCAGTGGCTTCCATCCAATTTTGCGGGCCTCTAACTCTGCCGGCTCTACCAAGAGATCTAGCGTGCGATTGGTGATATCGATTCGTACGATGTCGCCATCTTTGATAAATGCAATAGGCCCACCGTCGACTGCTTCTGGTGAAACGTGACCAACACATAAACCTGTTGATCCTCCAGAGAAACGACCGTCGGTAAGAAGAAGCGTTGATTTTCCAAGACCTGCACCTTTGATCGCACCAGTGATCATTAACATCTCGCGCATTCCGGGTCCACCCTTTGGGCCCTCGTAACGAATCACAACTACATCGCCAGCTTGAATAGTTCCATTTTCTAGTGCATCCATTGCAGCTTGCTCGCGCTCGAATACTCGAGCGGGACCTTCAAAACTAGTAATACCAATTCCAGCCGTCTTACAGACCGCGCCTTCTGGCGTAAGAGATCCACCCAAGATTGTGATTCCGACATCTGTAGAAAGTGGGCGGTCAATTCCGCGAAGAACATCGCCATCAGCAAGTGGTGGATTGATATCGGCTAAGTTTTCAGCCATCGTCTTGCCAGTAACCGTCAGCGTATCTCCGTGGAGATAACCAGCATCAAGCAAAATCTTAAGGACTACAGGGATGCCACCGACGCGGTCCACATCTGACATAACAAATCTTCCAAATGGCTTTAGATCGCCTAGTAGCGGGACCTTAGAGCCGATGCGATGGAAATCTTCAAGAGTTAATTCAACATCTGCCTCATGTGCAATTGCTAATAAGTGCAGGACGGCGTTAGTTGATCCACCGAGAGCCATCAAGATTGTGATCGCATTCTCAAATGCCTTCTTGGTAAGAATCATTCGTGTAGTGATTCCAAGTTTGATGAGATTTACAACTGCCTCACCGGAAGCGATGGCGTATGCATCACGTCTGCGATCAACTGCAGGAGGCGCAGCAGATCCTGGTAAAGAAAGACCTAACGCCTCACCAATGGCTGCCATTGTGTTCGCTGTATACATTCCACCGCAAGCACCTTCGCCAGGACAGATTGCGCGCTCAATTTGATCAACACGATCTTGCGTAATGAGTCCACGTGCACATGCACCGACAGCTTCAAATGCATCAATGATCGTGACATCTTTTCCGTCTACTTGGCCGGGAAGAGTTGATCCCGCATAAACAAATACTGCCGCTACATCCAGACGAGCTGCCGCCATCATCATTCCTGGAAGTGATTTATCACATCCAGCAAAGGTGACCATTCCATCAAAACGTTCAGCTTCCATGACAGTTTCAACTGAGTCAGCAATAACTTCCCGAGAAACTAGAGAGAAGTGCATACCTTCATGCCCCATTGAGATTCCATCTGAGACTGAGATAGTTCCAAATTGCATAGGGAAACCACCAGCACTCAAGACGCCTTCTTTAGAAGCTTTTGCAAGTCGATCCAGCGAGAGATTACATGGGGTGATTTCATTCCATGAAGATGCAATACCGATTTGCGGCTTTACCCAATCTTCATCACCCATACCAACAGCGCGCAACATTCCACGCGCAGGGGCACGTTCTAAACCATCAGTGACAATTCCAGAACGCGGCTTCATCTTCGACATGAGATAATTCTAGCCTTAAAACAATCCATCTCTACCTTTCTTGAGGAGCACTTACCTGTGTCACAAAAGTCTGAAAACCTGTCAGGGTTAGATCCAAATCGCTGGCGTACCTTGTTTGTAGTTGCCATTGCCCAGTTGATGGTCGTTCTTGATTCATCCATCGTCAACATCGCCATCCCTAGCGCTAAAGCTGATCTCGGAATTACAGATGCAAATCAGCAATGGGTTATCACGGCATATACATTGGCATTTGGATCCTTACTGCTCATCGGTGGGCGTATCGGTGACTTCATGGGACGCAAGAAGATTTTCCTAGTTGGTCTTATCGGTTTTGCTGCCGTATCTGCTCTCGGTGGAATTGCTTCAAACCAAGAACTCTTATTCGCTGCTCGCGCACTCCAGGGTGTATTTGGTGCACTCTTAGCACCGGCAGCACTTGCAATTATCAGCGTTACTTTCACTGTTCCTGCAGAACGTGCAAAAGCATTCGGCGTGGTCGGTGCGATCTCTGGCGGAGGCGCTGCTATCGGTTTGATCCTAGGTGGCGCACTGACGGAATATTTCTCATGGCGCTGGTGCTTAGGCGTTAACGTTCCTATCGCTCTCTTGGCTGCAATCCTTGCGATTAAGTATGTGAAGGAATCAAAGGCGGAAGGTGAACACAGTTATGACATCCCAGGCGTCTTTTCTGCAACGGCCGGTCTCTTCTCTCTCACCTACGGATTTAATGAAGCCGCAACAAAGGGTTGGTCTGCAAATTCAACGATTTCATTCTTGGTTGCTGCAGTTGTTCTTCTTGTTCTCTTTGTGATCGTTGAAGCTAAGGTTTCCAATCCAATGATGCCCCTTCGCGTTGTCACAGAGCGCAACCGAGGTGGCTCATACCTAGGTTCACTTATCGTCGGTGCGGGTCTCTTCTCGATGTTCTTATTCCTTGGACTCTACTTACAGATAATTCTCGGATACTCACCACTTAGGTCTGGATTCGCATTCTTGCCATTTACTGCCGGAATCATTGTCTTTGCGGGTATTGCGTCACAGTTGTTACCAAAGTTTGGCCCTAAGCCACTTATGGTTCCTGGTCTGGTTTTTGCGGGTATCGGTTTGCTCATGCTTACGCAGATAACTCCTGAAACTTCATATGTGACGCATGTTTTGCCATCACTGCTGATCATGAGTTCGGGTATGGCCCTTGTCTTTATCCCACTTACTTCAACATCTCTCCACGGCGTAAGCAATCAGGACACCGGTGTTGCCAGTGCCATGATCAACACCAGCCAACAAGTTGGTGGATCTCTGGGAACGGCTCTGCTCAATACTGTCGCCGCAACTGCTGCAACGAGTTATGTCATCGCCAACAAAGAGGTGGGTATGGATCTTCCTGGGATGGCGCAAAAGTTCTATCCATATGGAATTACGCATGGATACACAGTGGCATTTACCGTGAGTGCAGCGCTCCTATTTGCAGGAGCTGTTGTGCTTTACTTCTTTATCAACATCGGAAAAGAATCACTCGTTGAAACAGAAGGCGTGATCACTCACTAACTACGAAGAGGCTTGACCCCGCTCTATTGACCTAAGTGGCCAAGTAGAAGCTCACGTACGCGTGCAGCATCTGCTTGGCCCTTTGTCTCTTTCATGACTGCGCCAATGAGCGCACCAGCTGCCGGGATGTGTCCATCACGAACTTTCTGCGCTGTATCAGGTTGATCTGCGCAAACTTTTTCAATTGCAGCCATGAGCGCACCGTCATCGTTGACAACTTTAATCCCACGCTTAGCAACAACTGCTGCAGGTGAACCCTCCCCCGCAATAACGCCTTCAACTACTTGACGTGCAAGCTTGTCTGTGAGTTCGCCCTTATTTACAAGTGCAACGATCTCTGCAACATCTGCTGGAGTGATAGAAAGTTCAGTCACCGCAACTTCTTTGTCATTGGCAAT
>JBILSO010000043.1:0-8515 GCA_044372065.1 Candidatus Planktophila sp.
GCTCTCTCTCGCCCACTCGTTGCCGACGCAGTTCAGAAAGTCGGCGCTGACGTAGATGCTGTTTCGGCATACCTGACTAAGGGCGGAATTTCTGCCGATGCTCTCACACTTGGTGCAGTCTCAAGCTATGCCAATGAAGAGTGGCAGAATGGCAATAGCACCGGCCGCATTCTTTCTTACCGTGCATCTCGCGATATCACTGTGCGAACAAGTGATGTGCAACTTGTCTACACACTTTCACAAGGTATCGGTTCACTTCTGCAAAATGGTGTGAATGTAAATAATTATGGTCCACAGTATTACATCTCAACTTTGCCAGATCTTCGCCCTCAACTTCTCGAAGATGCGATGAAGGATGCTAAGACTCGAGCTGAAGCCATCACAAAGGCAGTAGGCGGAAGTGTTGGCGCAGTTCAGAGCGTAAAGAGCGGCGTATTCCAGGTAACGACACCAGATTCCACAATGGTCTCCGATGGTGGCGCTTATGACACTTCAACAATTGAAAAGACTGTCACATCGACAGTCTCAGTAACCTTCGCTGTCTCAAACTAATTTAGATTATCTAGATTCTCTAAAGTGGAATGTTGCCGTGGTCTCCACGGCGATGAGGTGCTGCAGCTAACGCTCTAGCAAGTGCCGTACGCGTTGTATTTGGTTCGATAATCTCATCAACTGCGCCGATCTCAACTGCGCGAGCTACCCCACCTGAAATCTTTTCATGTTCTGCTGCTAACTCAAGTTCCATATCTGCTCGTGCACTCTCTGGAAGATCGGCCAGCAATCTGCGGTGCAAGACTCGCACTGCAGCAATTGCTCCCATCACACTTACCTCCGCATGAGGCCAAGCGAAAACTCGCGTCGCACCGAGAGATTTAGAGTTCATCGCAACGTATGCACCACCAAAGGCACGTCGAGTTATAAGAGTTACTCGTGGAACAACTGCTTCACCAAATGCATGAAGTAACTTGGCACCTCGGCGTACAGCACCTTCCCACTCTTGACCTGAACCAGGTGCAAACCCGGTGACATCTGCAATAACAATCAGTGGAATACCGAAGGCGTCACAGGTGCGAACAAAACGAGCCGCCTTTTCACCTGCTGCAGAATCCAAAACTCCACCTAAATGCTGTGGGTTGTTTGCAACAACACCCACCGTGCGACCACCGAAGCGACCTAAGACTGTTGTCATATTTGCAGCCCAGACCGGCAAGAGTTCAAGTTTTGCGCTATCACGATCAAGAATTGCATCAATAAGAGGATGAACTTCATAAGTTCTCTTTGTTACCGCTGGAACATGTACTGAGAGATCGCTATCGGCAAGATTTACATCAAAGTGACCCTGATCTGCAAAAAGTGAGATGAGATCTTTTACCTCCGCATATGCTTCGTTTTCACTGGATGCGATGACGTGGGCAACTCCGCTATTTTTGCTATGTGCCTCGGGTCCACCAAGGGAAGCAATATCAATATCTTCACCCGTCACGCTTTTCACAACATCAGGGCCTGTAACAAAGATGCGACCTTCAGGTGCCAGAACAACAACATCGGTAAGTGCCGGACCATATGCGCCACCACCTGCAGTGGGGCCAAGCACGAGCGAAATCTGCGGAATGCGACCGCTGGCCGAAATCATTGATTGAAATACTTCACCGAAGGCATCAAGGGATGCCACACCATCACTTAGTCGCGCTCCACCTGAGTGCCAAATACCAACGATGGGAAGTTGTGCCGCCATCGCTTCTTTATATGCACTAACAATTACCTTAGAACCATCGATTCCGAGCGCACCACTTTTTACAGTTGCATCAGACGCAAAGACGATAACTTTATTACCAGCGACATTGCCTGTTGCTGCGACCATGCCACACTTATTGTTTTCGGTTAAAAGTTGGCAGGTACCGGAATCAAGTAATCTCTCAATTCGTTTTACAGGATCGCGCGGGTCACGCGCATCGCGCGGGTCAACCTGCGTGGTGTTCATGCTTAGAGAGTAGCAAATGCCAATACAACGTTGTGACCACCAAAACCAAAGGAATCATTGAGCGCAGCGATCTGTCCGGAAGGAAGTGTGCGGGGCTTATCACGCACAACATCGACGGTGACAGCAGGGTCGAGATTTTCAATGTTGATTGTCGGCGGAGCTAAACGTTCTTGGAGAGCCTTCACAATAAACACTGATTCGATGGCGCCAGCACCACCAAGTAAATGGCCAGTCATCGACTTTGTGGCAGAGACTGCAACATGATCAACGTCGCCACCAAGAGCTAATCGCAGCGCATTCGCTTCAGCAACATCTCCTGCCGGAGTTGAGGTCGCATGCGCATTCAAGTGAACAATGTCTTTTGTTGAAAGATTTGCATTAGCTAGCGCAAACTTAATTGCGCGCTGCACTCCAGCACCTTCTGGATCTGGGGCTGCGATGTGATACCCATCAGAGCTCAAGCCCTGTCCGACAAGTTCACAGTAAATCTTTGCTCCACGCGCCTTCGCGTGCTCGTACTCTTCAAGAATAAGTATTCCGCCGCCTTCGCCAAGTACAAATCCATCGCGATCACGATCATATGGACGCGATGCTCGCTCGGGTGAATCGTTGCGAGTAGACAACGCCTTCATCGCAGCAAAGCCGGCCATCGGCAGCTGATGAATCGCAGCTTCAACTCCGCCGCTGACAATAATGTCTGCGCGATTTGTGCGAATCATCTCTAGTGCGTAACCGATTGCTTCTGCTCCTGATGCGCAAGCACTCACAGGTGTGTGAACACCGGCCTTCGCTTGAAGCTCAAGGCCCACATGTGCTGCTGGACCATTTGGCATCAACATAGGAACGGTATGCGGACTTACACCTCGCGCACCTTTTTCTTTTAAATTATCAAATTGATCTAACAGCGTGATAACTCCGCCAATACCGGATGCGATGACAACGCCGAGGCGTTCCTTATCTACATCGGGCGATCCTGCATCTTTCCACGCTTCACGAGAAGCAACCACAGCGAATTGTTCAGAACGATCAAGACGGCGCATTTCAACGCGCTCCATCTGATCGGCGGGCTCTGTGTGAACACGAGCAGCGAAGTGCACAGGCAGTAGCTCGCGCCACTCTTCAGTGAGAAGTCGAGCTCCACTTTTGCCAGCAATGAGTGCCGTCCAAGTGGAGTCAACATCTGCACCAAGGGGGGTTGTGGCCCCTAGTCCTGTGACAACAACGCGTCGTGTCATGTTAAAAAATTACCGCTTCGCTATTACTTACTTTGCAGCGTTGACGATGAAATTAACGGCATCGCCAACTGTGGCGAGATCTGTTACTGCTTCATCAGGAATCTTGACGCCAAAGCGCTCTTCGGCAGCCACAACAACTTCAACCATGCTCAATGAATCTACATCTAGGTCATCAGTGAAGTTCTTGTCGAGCTCGATCAAAGATGCTGAGACGCCAGCTACTTCTTCAACGATCTCTTTAAGTCCTGCAAGTACATCGGCTTGTGAAAGCGCCATTGTTATTTCCTCTTCTATCGACATAAGTGGTGCGGATGTTTCAGGTCGCTATTCTCTCGGATGCAGGCCCTTACTATCGAGTAATTGGGTGCATTCTGAGAGAAAATTTATGGTTTAGGTGGAAGTTCGACCACTTGTCCCGCATAAACGAGACCTGCACCATATCCAATAATGAGTGCAGTCTTGCCATGTAGCTCTGGCCGATTGCTAAGCAAAATATCCATCGCTAGTGGAATAGATGCTGCAGATGTATTTCCATTGACGCGAATGTCATCTGCAATAACCGTTGTTGCTGGCAACTTCATCTCTTTAGCCATAGTTTCAATAATTCGAAGATTTGCTTGATGAGGAATAAAGACATCAATGTCATCGACAGTCAGTCCTGCTTGTTCGATTGCAGAAAGAGCTGCCTTACTAATTGCATAAACAGCCCAGCGGAAAACTTTTTGTCCTTCTTGATAAATATTTGGCCAATCGATATCGCCAATACTCTTCTGTGTTGCACTTCGCATTGCAGTCCATGGCGGATCCATTGTGATCGCTTCACGGTTATCGGCATCTGCACCCCAGACCACCGGACCAATGCCTGGAGTATCGGATGCTCCGATCACAACTGCACCTGCGCCATCGGCGAAGATGAATGCTGTGGCGCGATCATCGGGATTGGTGAAATCAGAAATCTTTTCTACTCCGATAACAAGCACCTTTTTGGAAGTTCCTGCGAAGACAAAATCATGTGCCATCGAGACTGCATAGCTAAAGCCCGCGCACGCTGCTCCGATATCGAAGGCGGCAGCAGTCGGATTGCCAAGGCGGGCAATAATCGCAGTTGCAGCACTTGGCGCTTGGTGTGGAAATGTAATTGTGGCAACAATGACTGTATCGATATCTGTAATCGAGACGCCTGCACGCTTGAGCGCAGATTCTGCTGCCCAACAAGCCATGTCAACAACAGATTCACTTTCATCTGCAAAACGTCGTGACTGGATTCCAGTGCGCTGTTGAATCCATTCGTCATTTGATTCAATGCGATCGACGATCTCAGAGTTCATAACAAGCCTCTTTGGACGATACGAACCTACGGAGAGAATGCGAGAGTGCGAACCAGTCTTGGCTTTAATTGGCATGAGTTATCCCTTGCTACTTACAAATTGGTTCGCTGCTGCGAGGTCATCAGGTGATTTAAGCGCAAATCCCGTAATGCTTTCTGCGGCGCGCTTAAGGAGTCCCACAAGAGTTCCAGCAGGTGCAACTTCGAGCGCTTGCTTTACACCTAACGATTGCATCGTTGACATGCAGAGATCCCAACGAACTGGGTTAGCTACCTGCGACACGATTCGCTCAAGAATTTCTTGCCCTGAATTAAGTACTTCTCCGTCTCGATTAGACAAGACGCCAACTGCAGGATCTGAAGTCGTAATTGTTGATGCAAATTCTTTGAATGCACTGACAGCTGGAGACATAAAGTGAGTGTGAAATGCGCCCGCAACTTGAAGAGCACGGACGCGTGAACCATCTGGTGCAAGAGATGCGAGAGTTGCAAGTTCACCTGCTGCAACAATTTGCCCACCACCGTTGTCATTAGCGGCAACCAGTCCTGCCTCTGCAATCGCAGCAAGAACAACATCACGATCTCCGCCAAGAACTGCAGACATTCCGGATGGAGATGCTGCAGCAGCTTTTGCCATTTCAAGACCACGCACACGTACAAGTCGCAGCGCATCAACCTCACTAATTACACCAGCCAACGCGGCGGCAGTAATTTCACCAACCGAGTGCCCTGCAACACAGGAGAATTTACCCGTGAGATCTAAAGCCCCAGCACTAAGTAACCCGGCAGCAACAATCAGTGGTTGTGCATTCTCGGTATCGCGGATGTCATCAGCATCTGCAGTTGTGCCTAGATGAGTTAAATCCAGATCAATAACATCCGACCAATGGCGCAGGAGTTCAGCTTGAGAAGGATCTGCTATCCATGGGGTGAGCATTCCTGGAGTCTGCGAGCCTTGACCAGGTGCAATAAGTGCAAGCATTTGCCCATCTTATTTGATGAAAAGAATTACTACCTAGTACTGCGTGTTACCAGCCACACCTGAGCAGAGTGAGCCTGCACATCAACTGTTGATGAAGGAAGTGCAAGTGCTGGTTCATGTTCTGACGTTACATGCGAGGCATCAAATATTGAGCGGAACGTATCTCCCCATGTGCTATCCGGAAAGGTAAACGTGGTGGTTTGGGTTGAGGAGTTAAGAAGAAGTAACAATCCGCGGTCAGAACCGGCATCGATAAAGACCGTAAGAGATCTTTTCTCACCATCTGTCCAGTGTGAATCACTCATCTCGCGACCACCCAAACTAAACCAAGCAATATCTTTTCGTTGCGTGCCTTGATCTAGTGCTCCGGTAAAGAATTCAGAGGCGACATCTGCCAAATATGTATTTCGAATACTGGCCAACATCTCAACTGCGTCACGAATATCTCTCTGCGCAGGATCCAAATTCCAATCCATTGCCCAACCTCCACCAAAAGTTTCTGGCGAATCTGCGATATTCACATTCATATCGCGCGGCATCGAATACGCGTTGTTAGAACCCAACTGAGAGCGGCTTACTTCATCACCCATAGTGAGCATCGGAACACCGGAAGAAAGTAGCAAAGTAGCAAGCATCGACTTCTTTAAACTCTGACGAATAGCCAGTATCTGAGGATCTTCAGTCGGTCCTTCAACTCCACAGTTCCAGGAGCGGTTATCACTTGCGCCGTCGCGGTTATCTTCTTGGTTAGCGAAGTTGTTTTTAGATGTATAACTGACCAAATCGTTGAGAGTGAATCCATCGTGGGCGGTGATGAAGTTAATGGATGATGTTGGACCGCGGTAATAAAAAATGTCGCTAGAGCCGCTGATGCGTGAAGCTATATCTGCTACGCCTTCGCCATACCCGCGTGCAATATCTTCCAGCCAGAACTGTCTGATGGCATCGCGATAGGCATCGTTCCACTCACGGAATGGATGCGGAAAATCTCCTAGCGAATAACGCGAGATATCCCATGGCTCTGCAATCATTTTAAAATTACGCAAGACAGAATCTGATTCAATTGCAGACATAAGCGAAGAGTTAAAGGCCGAGCGACTTGTGTAGAGCGCTGTTGCTAGATCAAAGCGAAATCCATCAACTCCAATAACTTCAATCCACCACCGCAAGGAATCGACAATAAATCGAACATTTTGTGGGTTACTGGCAGCAAAAGTATTTCCACATCCTGTGACATCAATGTAATTATCGGCATCATCGTGGCGGTAGTAACCCTTGTTATCAATTCCCTTGAATGAGAGTGTTGGTCCTGCGGTGCCGCCTTCGGCGGTGTGGTTATAGACAACATCTAAAATGACTTCAATACCTGCTTGGTGAAGTTGATCTACTGCTTCTTGTAACTCTGTAGTCGGATCTGAAGTTGCTGCATATTCGGCATGTGGTGCGCTAAAGGCGAGCGCGTTATATCCCCAATGATTTTTTCGGCCGCGCGACCAGATAACTGGTTCTGTCGCATATGTATGTATCGGTAGAAGTTCTATCGCAGTAACACCGAGAGACTTTAAATGTGCAATCGTGCTGGGGTGTCCTAGCGCTTTATATGTGCCACGTTCATTTTCAGCAATTTCATAATTTTTTGCGGTTAATCCCTGAACGTGTGCTTCATAAATTAAAGTCTTCGCCCAGGATGTGAGCGGGCGATCAATATGTCGAGTCTGATAATCGGTGACGACAGAGAGCGGAACAAAAGGCGCGCTATCTCGGTTATCGCGCAGAGTAAGATCACCGTTACCAATTTCATCTGTTGCTACGTGGCCATATATCTCTGGTACGTACTGCAGGGTTCCATCGAGTTTATGTGCGTACGGATCAATAACTAATTTCGCTGCATTAAATCGCGAACCGCGTTCTGGTTGCCAAGGCCCGTAGATGCGGTAGCCATAACGTTGACCTGCTCTTACTCCAGCCAAATATCCATGCCAGATGGGTCCATTGCGGTGTGAAAGTGCAAAGCGAGTCTCGACTAACTTTCCATTCACCTCGTTAAAGAGGCAGAGCTCGATGGCATCGGCGGCATTGCTCCAAATCGCAAAGTTAGTTCCACCCTCTGTGACGGTAGCGCCCAGGGTGCGGGGATCGGCTGGAAGCATGAGGGGTATCTTGCCCTGTTTCATATTGTGAATATTGCTACTGATGAGTAACCTAGCCCACATGAAGATTGCAGTCTGCATTAAGCAGGTCCCAGATTCATGGGCCGAGAAGAAGATGGTCAACTCACGTCTTGATCGTGAAGGCGTTGACGCTGTACTCAATGATTTAGATGAATACGCGGTCGAAGAAGCGCTGCGCATTGCAGAAGCTCATGGCGGCAATGAAGAAGGTGGCCCACATACAGTCACCGTAATCTCTATGGGACCTGAGCGTGCTACCGAAGCTGTTCGCAAGGCTCTCTCCATGGGTGCAAATGATGCAATTCTGATTACAGATGCCGCGCTCGCAGGATCGGATGCACTTGCCACATCGGCAGTGCTCGCAAAGACAATTGCAGATGGCGGATTTGATCTTGTTATTTGCGGAACCGAATCAACTGATGCTCGTATGAGCGTTATCCCAGCAATGATTTCTGCGCGATTGGGATGGGCACAAATGACATTCGCTAGCAAGGTAGAGGTCAATCCAAGTGCTTCTACTGTTGCGATTACTCGCGTGACAGAAGCTGGCGTAGATGAAATTAGCGCAGCACTTCCTGCAGTGATCAGCGTTGTCGAAAAAATTAACGAGCCACGTTATCCATCATTCAAGGGAATCATGGCCGCTAAGAAGAAGACAATTGAATCGCGCGACCTTGCAACTGTCGGCGTAAGCGTTACTAGTGCATGGTCTGAAGTAAAGGATTCCGCGCCTCGTCCACCACGAAGTGCGGGCGTAATTGTTACCGATAGTGGCGATGGCGGAAACGCGCTCGCAACATTCCTAGCAGAGAAGAAGTT
>JBILSO010000122.1:0-2535 GCA_044372065.1 Candidatus Planktophila sp.
GTTCAGAACGTCTCTGCAGCAGCTACTGGCCTTACAGATATTTCCTTTACATTGCCGAAGGCAGAAGGATCAAGCGGAACCGCAGTCTTGCAGCGCATCCAAGGTGAAGTTGGTTTTGCATCAATTCTTTACGATGACACAATCGGAAAGCTCTCACTTGTTGGTGCAGGAATGCGCTCAAACCCAGGTGTTACAGCAACATTCTTCGCCGCAATGTCTGAAGCAGGCGTCAATATTGAAATGATTTCAACATCTGAAATCCGCATCTCCATCATCGTGCGCGAGGCAGATCTGGAGCGTGCCACAAAGGCTGCCCACACTGCTTTCCAGCTCGATGCTGATCAGATTGAAGCAGTTGTGTATGGAGGAACAGGACGATGACAACCAAAAAAATTAAGAAGCAGAAAAAACTTCCTTCACTTGCAGTAGTTGGCGCAACCGGAGCAGTCGGTACCGTAATGCTCGACATTTTAAGTACACGCAAAAATGTTTATGGTGAGATTCGTTTGATTGCATCTGCTCGCAGCGCTGGAAAGAAATTGATGTGTCGCGGAGAAGAACTCACTGTGGTTGCACTATCGCCTGAGGCATTCGATGGCATTGATATTGCAATGTTCGATGTACCTGATGAGATCTCAGCTGAGTGGGCACCAATTGCAGCTTCTCGCGGCGCGGTCGTTGTAGATAACTCTGGCGCATTCCGTATGGATAAGAAAGTTCCACTTGTGGTGCCAGAAGTAAATCCAAAAGATATTAAGAAGCGCCCTAAGGGAATTATCTCAAATCCAAATTGCACAACTCTCTCAATGATTGTTGCAATGGGTGCGCTCAATAAGAAGTTTGGTTTGAAGTCTCTCGTAGTTTCGTCTTACCAAGCAGCTTCCGGTGCTGGTCAATCTGGAATCGATGCTCTGCACGATCAGATTACAAAAGTTGCGGGAAAGAATCTAGGATCAACAGCGAAAGATGTACGTGGAGCGATTGCAGATCTTGGTCCGTTCCCTGCACCTCTTGCAATGAACGTGATCCCTTGGGCAGGCTCGCTCAAAGAAGATGGATATTCATCAGAGGAACTCAAGGTTCGTAATGAATCACGGAAGATTCTGGGTATGCCTAAACTCAAAGTCGCTGCAACATGTGTACGCGTACCTGTGATTACAACTCACTCACTCACAGTTCATGCAACATTTTCAAAGGTTGTCACACGAAAAGCTGCACAATCGGCTCTTGCTAAAGCTCAAGGCGTGGTTCTTTATGACAATCCAGAGAAGCATGAATATCCAACGCCAGCAGATGTAGTTGGAACCGATCCAACGTGGGTTGGTCGCGTGCGTCAATCTCTCGATGATCCAAAGTCAATCGATCTCTTTGTCTGTGGCGATAATTTGCGCAAGGGAGCAGCGTTAAATACTGCTCAAATCGCTGAATTACTTGCTGCTGAATTCACAAAGTAAGGCTGGATAGACTGCCCTCTATGACAATCGTTGTAGCAGGCGGCACAGGCCTAGCTGGCTCCGCAATTGTCCGGGCATACGTTGCCGCTGGCCATGAAGTCATCCCAGTCAGTCGCAAGGTCGTCGATCTCTTAGATCGCAGCGCGACCTTTGATTTCATAGCATCGGTAAAGCCAACACTTGTTATTGATGCAGCCGCGAAAGTTGGCGGTATTGGTGCAAACAATTCATTCCCCGTTGAGTTTTTGGCAGATAACGTGCGCATCCAAAGCAATCTCATGGAGGCAGCACATGCAGCTGATGTTGAGAAATTTGTATTTTTAGGCAGCTCATGTATTTATCCACGCGATTGTGCTCAGCCAATCAAAGAAGAATATTTACTTACTGGACCGCTTGAAGAGACAAATTCGGCATATGCAGTAGCAAAAATTGCTGGAATCGAACTCATCAAGTCATTTAGAAAAGAATATGGTCGTAAGTGGATCTCTTTGATGCCAACAAATCTCTACGGTCCATTTGATAACTTTGAATTGCAAGGTTCACATGTGCTCCCAGCGTTTATTCGCCGCTTTGTTGAAGCAGCCGAAAGTGGCGCAGCACGCGAAACTTTATGGGGGACTGGATCACCTAAGCGTGAATTTCTCCACGTTGATGATTTAGCTACAGCTGTCTTGCACCTTGGCGAAAAGTACGACGAGTCAGCGCATCTCAATATCGGAACCGGTGATGACCTCACTATTAAAGAACTTGCAGAACTAGTCGCAGAACTTGCTGGCTTTAAGGGCGAAATCGCTTGGGATTCAACGAAACCTGATGGAACTCCACGCAAGGTCCTTGATGTTACTAAGGCAAAGTCACTAGGTTGGGCACCAAAGATTTCACTTCGTGATGGAATTGCATCAACAATTGATTGGTACAAGCAGGCAGCAGCTAAGGGAGAGTTACGTAGATGAGCAGAAAAGTCGCGCTAATCACCGGTGTTACCGGACAAGATGGCTCTTACCTTGCAGAGTTCTTGCTTGCTAAAGGATACGAAGTACATGGCCTTATCCGCCGCTCATCAACTTTTAATACATCACGC